>BNUT01000434.1 GCA_025997555.1 Spirochaetia bacterium | reverse complement strand
AGCCGTCAGGGAGTCCGGGGTACTGGAATACTACCACGCGAATGAAAACATGCAGGAAGTCGGGGGACTTGAGGAACTGAAAAACTGGCTAACCAAGCGGGGGAAGGCATTTACCCCGAAGGCGCGTGAGTTCGGCCTCCCTGAGCCGCGTGGCATCCTGCTGCTGGGTATCCCCGGATGCGGCAAGAGCCTGACCGCCAAGGCAATCGCGGGGATGTGGCAGCTTCCCCTGCTGAAGCTGGATGTGGGCAAGGTATTTTCCAGCTACGTGGGAAGCAGCGAAGAGAACGTGCGGCGAGCGATACAGACGGCGGAATCGATAGCCCCGTCGATATTATGGCTGGACGAGATGGAGAAAGGTTTTTCAGGATTAGGGTCCTCGGGGATGACCGACGGGGGGACGACGGCGCGGGTATTCGGGACGTTCCTGACCTGGCTGCAGGAGAAGACCACGCCGGTATTCGTGGTGGCGACGAGCAACAACGTGAGCCAGCTGCCCCCTGAACTGCTGAGGAAGGGCCGGTTTGATGAAATATTTTACGTGGACCTTCCGTCGAAAGACGAACGGGCAGAGATACTGAAGATTCACCTTGAAAAGCGGAACAGGAACCCGAAAGATTTCAGTCTGGAAAAGATAGCGGCCCAGACGCACGGATTTTCTGGTTCCGAGCTTGAAGAGGTGATAGTGGCGGGGCTGTATGACGCCTTCAATCAGGACGAAGAGCTGAGGCAGGAGCATCTTGAACAGGTAGTAGAAACCCTGATACCCTTGTCGCAAACGATGGAGGAGCAGATCCGGGGGATACGGGACTGGGCAAAGCTGCGGGCGCGGCGTGCCAGCAACATACAGTGGGAAGAAGAAGGCGGCGCGGTACGGAAGCTGGATCTGTAAGGGGAAAACATATTGCCTTATTAAGGCAGCGGCAATTTTAAATTTAGGGAGGTTATTATGTGCATGCATATTGGTACCGAGGTTGTATTGGCAAATCTTGCAAATATTTG
>BNUT01000433.1 GCA_025997555.1 Spirochaetia bacterium | reverse complement strand
ACGGACAAACGGCACATAACATACGCTATACGCTTCGCCCCTTCGGGGCTCGGCCTACGAAAAAACGCAGTCAGCCTTTGGCCTTTGTGCGTTTTTTCTCCGGCACATTTTTGCAGTTGCTGGAAACCTTCGGTTTCCTTTATCGCAACCGCAAAAACGTCGTATAGCTTTCACGTTATATGCAATACGCCCTAAGATTTATTGAAAATATTATATAAAATAATATTGACAAAAAAAACATAAGATGATATGATACTTTAAGGAGACACTAAATGGATAAATATATATTTGAATCTTTCGCTGATTATAATAAAAGAGCAAATAATCAAATGAATAATATAATTCAAACACTTTCTGAAGAAGAATGGAATAAACCATTTTCCTCATTTTGGAAATCCATACATGAATTATGTTCTCATATTTTTATAGGGGATTATGGATGGTTAAATAGATTTAGGACATTCATTGGTTCAAAACATTTGTCTAATGAATATTTTGCAAAAAATTTTGAATGGGGTGAGATTATATTTGAAAATATAGGTGAATATTTAAAAATGCGAAATGAATTAGATGAAACAATAATAATGTTCATTAATGAAATGACAAATGAGGACTTGGAAAAAATAATGTCATGGACAGATTGGGAAGGAAATATAATTAAAAAGAAATTAGGAATATATATAATGCATATGTTTAATCATGCAACACATCATAGGGCACAAATATCATTATATTTGGATATGATAGGAAAAGAAAATGATTATAGTATATTTTTTGATAGAAATAATAAAGAAGAATAGAATAAAAAAATGGGGTACGGGCGTACTGCATATAACATACGCTATACGCTGCGCCGCAGTAGCGGCTTGGCCTACGAAAAACCCCAGTCGGCGCAGTAGCGCCTTTGTGGGATTTTTCTCCGGCACATTTTTGTGCCCCTGGAAACCTACGGTTTCCTTATTCGGGGCACAAAAACGTCGTATAGCTTTCACGTTATGTGCAATTTG
>BNUT01000432.1 GCA_025997555.1 Spirochaetia bacterium | reverse complement strand
GGGCTTTAAACAAATTCATTTTTTCTTGTGCGGAGCGCTGCCGGGGACACCCAAATTCCAGACATCCTGTTTTAACTCCCTCCCAGGCCTGAAAGAGGCAACCCCATGGGAAGTAACGGATACGGTTTCTCCGGTTTTTGGATTCCGGGCCTTTGAACGGCCCTTGCGGATCTTAACCTCAAAGGTTCCAAAACCCCGGAGCTCAATAATCATGTTTTTGACAAGAGAATCTTTTATATCATCAATAAAAAGATCGATAATGGTCCGAATTTCCTTACGGTTCATACCGGTCTTTTCATAGAGGGAATCTACAATATCAGCTTTGGTATATTTTTCTACCGCCATCACTTCCCCGCTATGAGACCCAAACCGTACGCAATAAAGAAAATATTACTGGGCCGCCTTGATTGAATTAAAAAGCCGCTGCATCCTGGACTTTTTGCGGGATGCGGCATTTCTCTTTATAATCCCCTTCCGGGCGGCCGTATCGATCTTCTTGATCATGTCTTTAAGAGCGGCTTCAGCTTCGCCAACTTCTTTTTTCTGGGCCAGAACCACAAACTTTTTGGCGCTGGTCCGGACGGAACTCTTTACCGCCTTATTCCGGATACGGCGCTCTTCACTCTGCCGGTGACGCTTTTGAGCCGAACTTATCTTGCCTGCCAAAGGATAACCCCCACTATATTAGCTTTATTTAAAATCCGAAGGACGCCGTTCAAGGCGTTTGCACTTCTCACATTCGGCTACATTCTTGACCTTGCCGTTTTCAAACAGGGTCTTCATCTTGACTTCACCACCGCAGGAACAGAAAAATTTCTGGGTCGAAACGGTTGTACGGGCGTTCTTACTGGCCTGAGCCATATCTTACTCCTTAAGAACAAAATCTGTACCATCAAAATACCATAAATTGATAGAATTTGTCAACCGCTCTCAGGGCGTTTCTATGGCCCGTTCCACAAAGGGACTCCGCAGCTGGGTCTGGGCCCTACCCCGCCATTCCCCCGCAG
>BNUT01000431.1 GCA_025997555.1 Spirochaetia bacterium | reverse complement strand
GCGCGAAATTTCTTCACACTGATCTATGCTGGGAGATGCGTCAACGCCTTGTGTTTGCCTCAGTTCCGGATGAGTATCCACATAGAGCCGCACAATCATGCGTCCTGCGCGCTGTATTTCCACTCCCCACAGCACAAGTCCCAAGGATATTTGCGTATCTGTGTTTTCCACATTACCATCAGAGACAACAATTTTAAATTGGAACACCTCAATGTCGCCGGTTTCGTCGTTATAGGTCACTTCAACATCTGTCTCATCACTAAAGCGGCGCAACACAGAAGTGCGGACCGCGTCTTCCAGCGTGTCAATAAGCATGTCGCGGTCAAGGCCCTTGTCTTTGCTGATCTGCTCAATGGCCTTTTTGAGTTCAAGATTCATGTGTGCCTCCGACTGACGTATGTAACTGTATCAGCATTGTCTGTTTATAATTATGGGTTGGGTTGCCTTCTGTTTTTGAACTACATCGCCGGTTAATTGAATGGCGGCGTGTTTTCTGCTCGTGCCTTTCCCGGTTTGACAGGCCGGCGAAAAATATGCATGCGGTTTACACTGCGTACAGTTGCCCACGGCAAAGATACAGGCGGAAGTGTTTCAGGGTATACGTCGCCTTCAGCGGTTACTGTAACAGGTTCCAGCACAAAAAAATCGTCTTGGACTGCGGCAAGCCTTCCGCGCCAGAGACGGCGGTGCGCGCAAGCGACGTCTGTATCGTTGTGTTGTCCCAATGTAATGGGCATGTGCAATTTTACTTCCATTATGTCGCCAAGATATGGACGCAATTGTTCAAGATCAAAAAAGACGCGCATGAGCCCGGGAGTGGACACTTCCAGTGTATACGCCGCAGCAATGAGATCTTCCACTTCCAAGGCCAAGCCAAGGTGGCGCGAAATTTCTTCACACTGATCTATGCTGGGAGATGCGTCAACGCCTTGTGTTTGCCTCAGTTCCGGATGAGTATCCACATAGAGCCGCACAATCATGCGTCCTGCGCGCTGTATTTCCACTCCC
>BNUT01000430.1 GCA_025997555.1 Spirochaetia bacterium | reverse complement strand
CAATTACTTTATTCAAATCAAGTATTTCTATTTTTCTAAAATCCCATGCTCCTTTAAAAATACTTTTACCATTTTGTAAATTATATATTTCAAGTCCTCTTAATACTGGCGCTGTACCAATATCTAAAAATATCGAATTATCATATATTCCTATAAAATTATAGGAATCATCTTTTATACCTGCATCTCTTTCTCCATTTATTTCATATTCAACATACAATAAATTTTGATTTTATTTATATACAGAATACCCCACTGCTCCATAACCCTTTTCTTGATCGATTATTCCCATTGCCACATATTTTTCTTAGACATAAACGTCTCCTCCGTGCCCCCTCCTGTAATCGGTATATCCCAAATATTTATTATTTGATGACGGTTCAATTTTTATCCAGTTCTTATTTGTGTTTAAACGTAATAAATTTAAATTAAATATTCTATCCCTTGAAGGATTTGTATAATAAACATCCAAATAAAACCCGTATACCCAGCCAATTTTATTATCACCTGTTTGAACATTAAACCAATACGAATCCATATTTTCTATAATTTGTCTTTCTTCATTTACGCCTAATATAGTCACGATTTCATTTATATTTAATAACGTTATTATTTCACTATTTAAATTTGGAGCGGTTCTTAATCTAACATTTGAATCGTTTAATGTTGCCAAATAATTATTTTCAAGTATTTCATCCGGGTATATATTAAACGAAATTGCTAATAACATTATGATAAAATATATTGCCTTTTTCACAAACACTCCAATTATACTATTTTTTTATTTTGTCAATATATTAACCAACCAATTCGGCAAAAATTGTACATAACACTATTTGTCCGCATTGTCTTTATGTGGGACATTGGAACGAAGGGGCATAACACAAGCACAGCGGCGGCCATGCAATGTTCCACATAAAGACAATGCGGACAAATAGTGTTATGTACAATTTTTGCCGAATTGGTTGGTTAATATATTGACAAAATAAAAAAATAGTATAATTGGAGTGTTT
>BNUT01000429.1 GCA_025997555.1 Spirochaetia bacterium | reverse complement strand
CGGCTTCCGCTTAATTTCTTTTATGGTCTGTTTCGCTGTCTCGTCCTTTGAGATTTCAATTTCAACTTTTGACCTTGCTTGTGAGAAAATCGGTAGGTTTTCCAAAACTACCATTATTTTTAGTCTTTTTTTCGGCTCCATATTGGCAAGGATTTTGATGTCCTTTTGGGTTGCTCGTATGGCTCCTGATAGGAGCTTGTCCTTTATGTCCGGGTTGATTTCACTTATGGTATCCACTTCCTTAACAAAATCGGCCGCCCGCTGGACGGTTCTTTTGCTGATAGAATATTGCTCTGCTAAAAGGGTCGAGGTATTAGCGGACATTATATTTTGTTGAGTCTGCTTCGTGTATTGGTTTGCACCGGTTCCGCCGTGCTTCTTTTTGGTCAATTCATAGAGCTTACCGATGTTGTATAGTTGCTCCAACTTGGTGAGGTTCCGCTTCCCCTTCTGGTTGCTTCGCATCCAGATTTCGGCTTCGGTCTTGTCCTTGAACTCTATCTTAACGGTCTTAAACTTCAATTTATGTTTTTGGGCTATGCTGTATCGGTTATGGCCGTCAATAAGGACATCACCCCATAGAACCAGTGGATCCCTGATACCTTCCTTTAAGATGTTTGCTTCCAGTTGTTGATATTCTTCATCTGTTAGTGGCCGGAAGAGGTTCTTGAACTGCTTATTGATGATAATTTCCATAGGGATATTATAGAGAATTGGCCCGGATAAATTAAATACCCTAAAATCAAGGACAGATAGGATGGACAGATGATATAGGTTTCGACTGAAAAATCTGATAGCCTAATTCAATGGAATCCGCTCTCCATTAGCTTATACCTGAAACTGTCTTAAAAAATCAGGATTATCACGGACAATCTCAAGGAGTCGATGGGAAAGCCCCTTCCGGCTTGTTCCGGCCATCTTCCCATGCTTCAACTGTTTTGGGAGAAACCCCAAGAGAACCGGCGAAAACCACTTGGCTCAATCCTGGGTATGATTGGGAGTTTGCTTGGCCC
>BNUT01000428.1 GCA_025997555.1 Spirochaetia bacterium | reverse complement strand
ACAGGATTGTAATGGGCAATATGGTAAAGGGCTTGTATTGCAAGAGGTTGTTTTTAAAGATAATGTATTTTCATTCCGTGAATTAAAGCGGTTCTATCCAAATTCAAAGAAATGGGCTCTATTTTATTTTCAGATTCAGTATACTTATATAAATTCAGCTCTCCGCTCGCAGAACTTTCGGGATAAATAAATATATCATCATTTTTTCTAAAAATAGCAGGAAATGATAAATGCGATTCTAATTCCAGGACAACATCATTATCCTTTAAACTATAATTTTTCTTATCGACAATTAATTTTACAATTCTGCCTTTCTTTATTGGCTCACAGTATTCTTCAGCCAATAATACAATATCGTTTCCGGTTATACGTAAAATAAAAGGGTCCGCAAACCATCTGTCTTTGTAAGTATGTTTCATCCATTGGACATTAAGAGTTTCATGTAATAAAATATCATTAATATCTAAATTAACAAAGCCAATATTCCATTTTTCTTTGGTACACTTACCATAAAAAGCACTATACTTACTTGATAAACGTTTTTTAAAGCAAACTTTGTTATGTTGATAAGCATTTTCATCAAATACAAAATCATGTAATGGGGGGGGGGGGGGGGGGGTACACACCCTTTTCCCCTTTTTTTTTCATATAAAAAAAAAAATCTGGCCAAAAATAAAAATGTTTTTTAGGGTTGTCTTTTCCCAATTTCCATCCCCGTTTTTTTTTTTCAATTTTTTTTGGAAAATTTCCGGGTTTCCAAGGCCCCGCGAGAAAATTTTCATCATCCATAACAAAAAAAAAAAAAAATTAAGGGGGAGCAGAAACGGTCAAAAAAAATACAAAAAAACAAAAAAAGGAAAAATTACAATCGCGGGACTTTTTTTCTTACATAGCTTCCGCGATGTTGTCTGAGAGCTCTTCTTTCCTTTTAAAAAAGAAACAAGCATTTGCCCGTCTGTGCTCACCAAAACACTTTTGACCTTTTTATAAATATTTTTTAGTTTGAACACTTCTTTT
>BNUT01000427.1 GCA_025997555.1 Spirochaetia bacterium | reverse complement strand
CAATTTTATTGAAGAGCCGCTTGGTAATGGTGTGGGCCGCGCCGGTACCGAAGGCCGCGCCGTGGGTTTCCTCCGTCAGGTCCAGGATCGCCGTGCGCTTGGCTTCGATGCCCCCGGCGATAAAGGGCGAGCAGGGGCTGGCCCCGGTGATGTTGGGGTCCATGCCGTCCCCGGCAATGTCCTTGCCGATCCGGTCCACCACGAGCACATCGGTTTTATCAAACAGGATGATGGGGAGATGACTGCGGGCCTCTTCCAGCAAAGGCGGCTCCTTCTCTTCAATTTCGTCAGGACGGAGGGCAGCGAATTTGCAGGTCTGGCAGTAGGCGTTTTCCAGAATGCCGAAGCCCAGAATGACCGGGGCGTGTTTGATGATCGTTTTGCCGAAAAGGGGAACCATGCGGGCCATGTCGCCGAAACCGTTCTGGTGGCAGATGTCCGCCCCTTCCCGTTTGCCCAGGCCGATTGCCATCATCTTCATGATCCCGCTTTCGTAGGGGCCGTGAAAATCCGTGTGGGGTTTGATCCGGCCTGCCACAATGATCCCGTCGGATTCAGCGGCGTTTTTATCGATGCGGACTCCGTAACTTACGCCGTTCTGGTCCGCTTCACTTTGCCCGATGACCACGGTCTCCATGGAGGACACGATTGGGCAGCCCACGAATTCTTCGGTGACCCCGTATCCGGCGATGAGGGCTTTCTGTCCCTCACCGGTAGCGCCCCCGTGGCTTCCCATGGCGGGGATCACAAAGGGCTTGGCCCCCTTCGATTTCACAAAGTCCGCAACCGCTTTAATAATGATTGCAATATTGGTAACCCCCCGGCTGCCGCAGGTAATGGCAATCCGCTTGCCCGGTTTAATCGGGTCCTCCAACCCGGAGCGGGAAAGCTGGGCAAAAACCGACTGGGGTATGTCTTCGCTCTCGATATGGTCTTGATCAAAAAGCTGTTTAACCTGGATCATCCGGGGAAGTTCAACTTCTGCGCATAATTGACTAATGATACCGCTCATAATTTTCC
>BNUT01000426.1 GCA_025997555.1 Spirochaetia bacterium | reverse complement strand
CCTTTGCTGCTTTAGACGCCCCCTCGGCAAAGAGCCATAACTCGCTTAGGCTGATAACTTCCTGCGCCCCATTAGTATTACTGTTTTGTATGATCACGCAGTTCGGCTGTAGCTTCAGATTTTTTGGAATATCTTCGATGATCCAGCGCAGGTCTTCCCGGTCCCTGACAGTATTACTGTTTTGATAGCTTAATTCTGACACCATCCCTTCGCGGACAAAACGGAGACCCGTCCGGCCGGGGTCCAGTGAATCCGCCGTACCGAAGGGCGCATTATCGGACCAGCGGGTGATGAACCGTTTGTTGGCCCAGTCCAGCCGGTAGATTCTGCCGCGAAAAGTTTGGGACGCATAAATTTCTGCCGGACTGTTGATTGTGCTTTGCACCACCGCGATATCCGCAGCTTCATCGGCGTTGTTGGTTGTTTCAATTTTTTCAAGACCCGCATTGAGTTCCGTCCATTTGGCCCCCGCTGTTCCGGGGATGATATAATGGATACCATAGGTACTGTGGGAAAGAAAAACAGTAAACTCAGAAACATTTCCTGTTGGCATGTATGCCGAAGCCACTGCCTTAATGCCGTTGGTGCGGTACGGGGGCGTTCCCAGGCTTACCCAGGAAAAGCCGCTGTTACGGGAAAGGTAAACCGTGTCATTGGTAGCGCAAACAAAAATTTCAGGATCGGCGGGATTTATTTCAAAATCCTTTATTTCCTGCACCGTAGAGATGAAGGATTTTCTTCCCCCCTCATAAATCTTGATCGTTTTTACCGGAAGTCCCGAATTGCGGCTTTCCCAATGGCGCAGATCCTGTGAAACCAGAATTCCCTCGCTGCCCAGAATCGCCCATGAGGAACCGGCCCTCATGATCTTCCGCACCTGCCCGCCTGTCCGAAGATTTACCAAATGGCCGCTCCGGTCAAGGCCGTAGAGACCATCGTTGGTTCCGATAAGGAGGGGCCAGTTTTCCTGATCTTCGGCAGGGACTGTTTGGGCGCAGAGGACAACAGATATGACAAAGA
>BNUT01000425.1 GCA_025997555.1 Spirochaetia bacterium | reverse complement strand
TGACACACGAAAACGCAGTATCATAGGACGAGGTATGTAGTTCTCGTTGAGACCCCCTTCAATACGAATAATTCACGTGGCCGGATGAGTATCTTGAACATATCCGGCCTCAGATTCCTCTGATTCTCGGATCAACCCTAACTTAACAGTTCCGCAAGTTTGGCTTCCTCTACCGGTGACATGATCCCCGGCAGAATCAGGGGTTCGCGGGCACTGGGAGGTGGGAGAAAACCGGCGTCCAGAAAACGGCGAAACAGATCAGCGTAGGAGTCTGCATCAAGAGCGGGATTATGGGTCAGGTAGATGCCCTGCCGCCGCCACTTTTTTACGGGGGCTTCACCGCCGCCGCCGTATACAGCCTTGTTGATCTTGGGAAAAACTTTGCTGCCCCGCTCCGGTGTCGCAGCGATGAGGTCGTAAATACCCCGTGTCGCGGCGGCAAGGATCAGCGGACTGATGATGTCCGAGGGCAAAAACTCCGGCGACAGGCTTTCTTCCATTACGAGAACCCGTGGGGAAAGGGACCAGGGGAGTACCGGGATCAATATTGAAGAAAATGCGGAGTTGACACCGGGGGTGTCCAGGAAGGGACGCCAGAGAGAGATGGCGCCGCCGGTTCCGTTTACAGGGGGAAAAGCGGGGTCCGGGATGGGGTCACCGGGTTTCAGGGAGAAACCGGCGCTTTTCAGGGCGCGGTAAAGGGATGCATCATCGGTGTAGATGCGGAAGGTTTTGTCTGGAAAAAATTTGGCCAAGGCTTTGACAAGGCGCTTTTCCATGGGATGGGGGAAGGGCGACATCAGACCCCGGTTAGCGGTGTTTTTCAGCTCCCGCAGCAGATTGGGCGGGGTATGGCCCAGGATGGCCCGGCCGCCGTGCTGCCAAAGGTCCACAAAACGCCGCCCCCCCTCGGTATAGAGCCGGAATTCCCTGGCCCGGAGCACCGGGGGCAAAAGCCGCAGCAGATCAATTTCGGTCATTCAATCATCCTTAGGACTTTAGTCCGAGCCGATTTTGGTAAACCGGCTCCC
>BNUT01000424.1 GCA_025997555.1 Spirochaetia bacterium | reverse complement strand
CGGCCCACGAAAAGATTTCCCTTTTTGACAAAGGCGGCGCTCTTTTTTCCACCCAGGGCGCTCCCGGCGGAAAGCACCTTGGCGACCGGATCGGGGACTTTGCCGGAAAAATAGGCAATCGACTCCACCACAACGGCGATATATTCATAGCCGGGCAGACGCATACCATCCTCGGTCCAGGCGTCAATAATATCGACCCGGTGCCCCATGGATTCCATTCCCTTCGCCAGGGAAGTCACATAATCGGGAATCCCCCGCCGCTGCCTCGGAACGCTCACTATTGCAATTCTCATGTATACCTACCCTTTTATAATGAATGGAGAAAATTACCATTTTCTCCCAAGACAATCAACTGTGTTGATTGTCAAGCTTGCTTATAGATTTGATCGATATTGGGTTCTTTGACCAGGAGCACCGAACACTTGGCGCTCACCATGATCTCCCGGTGAGTGTGGCTGATGATGTCCCGTGCGCTCCGGTCCTTTTCCCAGCCCCCCATGACGATGAGGTCAGCCTTTTTTTCATCCGCTGCGGTGAGGATCTCGGTGTAGACTGCACCCCGGCGGATTTCCCGCTCTATCTTGACACCCTTGGCGTGGGCAAGTTCCTCCACAAAGGAGAGGTACCGTTCCCCGTTGGCCTCAAGACTCTTCTCGTAGTCCTGGCTTTCTTCCTGGATGAAAATTTTGCTTAAGGTGAGCTGCCTGATGGTGGCGATATCCACCACGTACACAGCGGTCACCCGGCAGCGGTAGGCCTTGGCCATGACAATGGCGTATTTGGCGGCCAGAATGGAAGCGTCCGAACCGGTGATGACCACCACAATGTTGGAGATAAGCGCTTTCATCATTCCCTGCCCGCCTTCTTTTTTAAGAGTTTACTGGTGAAAAAGGAGTCCCGTTCCCGCTCTTCCAGAGCCGCCTCGATATACACCCTTGTTTCCCGCGCGGTGGGTATCACCATCTTTTCCAGGGCGTTTACCCGGCGCTGGGTCTTCCGCACTTCACGGGCGAGCCGCCACGCAATGGTCCT
>BNUT01000423.1 GCA_025997555.1 Spirochaetia bacterium | reverse complement strand
TATCATGTTTCTTTTTAACCGCTTCAAGCTCATTCCGGTCCCCCATAACCGTCAGATATACCAAAAAAAAATTCAACCCTACCAGTTAACGGCTAAAGCCATCCTCAAGGAGGAGGAGGATGCTCTTCTGGGGATCAAAACGAATCCCGATGGGGCGGCCATTCAGCGGCTTGCGCTGGCGGATAAAATGCTGAACCTTGCCTCAAATTATATTATCCAGAGTGGTATGTCCCAATCGGTATTGAAGGTGAGGAACGAGGATGCCCTGAATGAAGGAAGAAAGTACCTGTACAAGGGTGTGACATATCTGGAAGAGATTGTAAGTAATTATGTGGACGCATCCTTTTTTGAGTATGAGGAAAGGCTTGCCGCCATAGTATCCATGGATCAGGAGCGGCGTTATTTTTTGATACGGAAGATGGGGCTTGCGGTTCATCTTTTGGAAAATGCCTATGGGGCCGATGCTAAATGGAAATGGTCCTTTGTGGAGCTTGAGGGCCGTTATGCCGCAGTGGCAAAGAATATCCTTGACCTTAAAAAAGCGGCGGCCAATATGGATCCCCGTGCAGCGGATTATGAAAGCACCGTATACCATCTGGCTCTGATCAAGAAACTGTTTATGCAGGCGGCGGATCGTTATCGGGAAAAATATGAAATGTCCTCTAATCAGATTGATGATTTTAAGCAGGGTGTCCTTTTCCTTTCCGGCCTTATACGGGTTCTGACGGTTATGGGGGACCGGAATGAGCTTGAAGCGGTTAAAAAGAAACATGATACCTGGACTGCCAAGCTGGATGCAGATGAAAAGAAGCAGACCGAAATGGCCGCGAAAAGAAAATAATGTCTGCCGGGAATTCATCTGAAAAAAAAGAGAATATGCATGAGACATCAGAGATGTCTCATGCATCCCTGCGTGAATTCCGTACCCTTTTGCCCTACCTTTCCCGGTACCGTAGCCGTTATATTTTAGGCTTCCTCTGTCTTATCATTGTGGACGCGGCCCAGGTTATCATCCCCCAGTTTATTGCCCAAG
>BNUT01000422.1 GCA_025997555.1 Spirochaetia bacterium | reverse complement strand
ACCATTTGCCCCTTTATATAATTATCGGGAAAAAATTTACTTTTACTATATCAAAATATTGATAATTTGTCAACCATGCGCTATACGGCTCCAAATCCCGCCTTGATCGCCTCCACATTCTTTGGGATAAACTTATGCTTATCCGGGGAAAAGAAGTTTTTGAGGATGTCCTCAATTGCCGAAAGGCCAAGCGCGCCGGTAAGTTTTGCCATTGCCCCCAGTGCGACCATGTTGGCAAAGCGGATATTGCCGATTTTTTCCGCAAGCCCCGTGGCCTCAAGCTTGACCACCCTGAGGCCGGCCCGTTTCGGCTCATCCTTTACGAGACTTGAATTGATCAACACCAGGCCGCCCTCTTTTACGATCCCCGTGCAGAGGGGCAGGGAATCGGGGTTCATCACCAAAACCGAATCCGGAACGGTAACCAGGGGGCTGGCGATCTCCTCGTCTGAAACAATGACCCCCGCACGGGCGATACCACCCCGCTTTTCAGCGCCATAAAATGGAAAAAAGGTGACGTTTTTGCCCTCTTTCATGCCGCAATACACCCAAATTTGCCCCAGGGACACGATGCCCTGGCCGCCGAATCCGGCGAAGAAGGATTTTTCTGTCATTTTGCGGCGCCCTCCAGGGTATTTTTGATTTCTCCCAATGGAAATACCGGGATCATATTTTTCTCAAGCCATTCCACGGAATCCACCGGGTCCATGCCCCAGTTGGTGGGACACTGGGAGAGGACTTCTACCATGGTAAAGCCTACGCCCTGCATTTGGGCTTCAAGAGCTTTTTTGATGTAGGTCTTAACTTTGCGGGTATTGGCGGCGTTGTTCACGGCGCCGCGGGCGATGTAACGGGTGCCGTCCAGGGTGGCCAGCATTTCCGACACGCGAATGGGGTAGCCCATACCGGCCTCCGCAGGGTCCCGGCCGCCGGGAGCGGTGGTTGCCTTTTGGCCAACCAAAGTGGTGGGGGCCATCTGACCGCCAGTCATGCCGTAGATGGCGTTATTCACAAAAATCGTGGTAAATTTTTCGCCCCGGTTGGC
>BNUT01000421.1 GCA_025997555.1 Spirochaetia bacterium | reverse complement strand
CAATACACGCCATTATTTCCTTAAATCCTTCCCTGGGACCCACCAGGCCAATCCTCAGATCGTTTACCGCATTATACCAAACATTTTCATCCGTTACCCGCCTTCCATCTTTTAAGATATAATACCCAGCTCTCCAGCTTTATGTTCTTTACATGTATCTTTATGCATCCCCAGTCTATCATTATTTCCCTGTCTCTACACGTCGTCCTGTCCGTAAAATTATAATACCCCAAAAATCCCATCGCGCAACTCAGTACGCTCAGATTCCCGTTAACAGTCAAATAAACCGCTTCTACACACATCTCTGCATCCATGCGCTTTCAAAATTCAATGCTCATACCCGGTATAAATAGTAATGTTGGGAATTTTTAGTATGTCAGGATTTATTAATATATTATCTTCATTGGAATTGAAAGATGAATTTTCAATTCCAATTAATTCAAGCTGTTGCAGACCATTCAGGGTGCCGGAATTTTTTATGATAAACCCATTCATAATAAGATATTTTAAATTACGCAAATTCCTAAATATGTTCATGTCAAGAGGCCTGCGACGATAAGCGATATCGTTTAAAGCATCGCTCACAAAAACACTGTCAGGATAACTTCCGTTAAAAAGATACAGCTCTTCCAATGATAAAATGGTGGACAAAAAACCTGCTGATTCAACATTGCTTCTAATGGGGATTAGCAATCTTTTGATATTATGCAAACCACCTATTTCCTCAATGTTAACAGTATTGATGTTCATTCCTTGTCCGCCGGAACTTCCAATCTCTATGGTCTCCAGACTGTTTAAGTGATTGATATTCGTGAAGTCTATCGTGTTACATCCCCAAGGAAGTTGCAATTCTTTTAAGTTTTTAAGTCCGATCAGATCGGAAATCCTGATTATACTTTCCTGGTCACTTATTTTTAATAATCGCAATTCAGGTAGCAATGTCAATGCTTTCAGATTTTTTATGGGTCTTTTGACAGTATTCTGAAATTCATTTAAATTCAGATAGGTCATAGTTAATCCCTTCAAGTTGGGAAATTTCTCTATA
>BNUT01000420.1 GCA_025997555.1 Spirochaetia bacterium | reverse complement strand
TGTTTTTCAAGGGCGTGTTGAAAGACGGCTTGCAGAACGCAGGGAAAAACTGCATACTGCATTTATTAACAGACGGAGCTACTGGCAAAACCAAACCGCCGCGCTCCGAACCACCTAATAAGCTGCCAATTAAGATGATAAACGAAAAGACAAATCTGCTTTTTACCAAACGCATGGAACAATATAAAGAAAAAATAAACTCTATTCCTGATGAACTTTTGAGGCATCAGTCTTATCTGAAGCTTTGGCAAGCAAATTGAGATAAAGCCCCGCAATGTCTTCATCTTGAACATAAGTAAGTTTATCCAATATAGGAATTCCTATTTCAGGTGGAACTTCTGCAATCCGTTCATCAGGAATAGAGTTTATTTTTTCTTTATATTGTTCCATGCGTTTGGTAAAAAGCAGATTTGTCTTTTCGTTTATCATCTTAATTGGCAGCATTAGGGTACCGGCGATTCCGAATACAGAACCCAAAGCATCACCAACTTTCTTTACTGATGGCTGTGCAAGGTCTTGGTATAGTAATTTCAGAATATCAGGATTTTTTAACAAGGCTACAATTGCAGTGCCAGCCACTCCACCGCTTAGAGCCAAATTTTTTAACAATTCAAGTTCTTCCACAATTATACCTCCATCTTCCCCGTAACTGCCTCATAAATAAGGCTTTTCTTATATTCAGTTAATTTTTCGATTAGAGCTTGCCTTTCCGCAATGGTTTTGTCAATAGTGGAACATTTTTGATCGAGATATGCGGCAATAGCCTGTTGCTCAGCAACTCCTGTAGTATAGGGGTAAAAGAAATTTTGGATGTTCTTTCTATCAAGTGTTGGTACAGCAGAACCGGATCCTAAATTCTTAATATCAATGCTACAAAGAATATAATAAATGTATTTGACATTATTTTGATTTATATTTTTTATAAATTGTCCTGCCTACGATGAACTTGCCGTTATAAGGGATAGCGTATAAGGTGGTATACCGATAGACCATAGGAGAGGAATATGGGTAAGAGGAAGAGGTATACCCCCGAGGAGAAGGTAAGCATACTCC
>BNUT01000419.1 GCA_025997555.1 Spirochaetia bacterium | reverse complement strand
AAAAGCACTTTCCGATACATAAACCCCGGCGCCGGTACTGGCTCTTCCCCCGGTAATAGTCAGGTCCGTCACCGTCACCGAATTGCCCCATGCGATGTAGAGCGTCCGTCCCATGCCACCCGCATCAAGGGTCCCTGTTTCTCCACCGTGAAGCACGAGGGCAGGATACATCCCTTCCCCATTAATCGTAACCATACCGAATATTTTGTCAGCCGGGCCGTATTCGGTAACAGCGCCCTCAATAAAAATGGAAGCTGTCTCAAATTTTTCGTTTGCGTATGAGGCCTTAATCAAATCAAGGGCGCGTTGTACCGAAGCAAGAGGCTGTCCCCTGCTACCATCATTATGGTCATTGCCCGGGATAGACGCCCCTGCTCCGAAAACATACCATTCGGTTTGCAGGGCATCCGCAAAAGCAATGGGGAAGAATACGGCCCAGAGGACGAGTACCAATATGTTTTTCATGCAGTAATGATAGACCAATAGCCATGTTTGATCTATAATTCAGATAAAAATTTACAGAGATTTGAAAGCCATTGAGCTTTAAAAAGCTGATTTAGGAGTTAAGATGATCGATTTGACCATTAATAAGGCGATTCTTGAAAAGAACATACAAAAGGCGAAGGCAAACAAGGTTATTATCCCTACCTTCAAACAGATGAAGGACCCGGAGCGTGAGATCCCTGATGCGATAAAGGCGCGGCTTAAAAATACCGGGCTCTGGGATGTGGACCCGGTAAACCTTTTCAGGATCACCTGGAAAAATGAGCCGAAGGACTCAGGCGGGCTTTACGGGAAGCCGAATTTTATTGAGCTCCCCTCAAAGCTTACCGGGGTGGACGCCCGGATCATCTGCATGGTGGGGAAGTTTTTCCCCACCGGCTGCCACAAGGTGGGGGCTGCCTTCGGCTGCCTTGCGCCTCGGCTCGTGACCGGTCAATTCGATTCCACCGCGCAAAAAGCGGTGTGGCCCTCCACCGGTAATTACTGCCGGGGGGGTGCCTTTAACTCCAAGCTCCTCGCGGTCGAGTCCGTAGCAATACTACCTGAAGGCA
>BNUT01000418.1 GCA_025997555.1 Spirochaetia bacterium | reverse complement strand
AGGCTATACCGAACATTACCGAAAAAACAAGTTTCTTTTTCATAAAATCGCTCCTCATAATGTCGTAAAGCCTAGTATATTCCGGTATGATTTGTCAACACATATTGCGCCCCTATACACGGACAGAAGAATGAAATTTCAAAATAAACAGTCCGTGTTGTCCGTGAGGTTCCATGGTTAAATTTAGAATTCCTGCCTACTAGAGGCAGTCCGGCGTTTCCAGACTGTAGTCTACTGCGCCGCGTAACTCCACGGGCCGTAGTTATCCCCGCAACGATAGGGGGACTGCCAATTGTTGAGATTGGCCGTGATGCCTTTAAGAACCGCAGAGACCTTAGCTCGATACGCATACCGGAAAGCGTTACCCGTATTGGGGAGAGGGCCTTTTCCGGCTGCGACGGCCTTACCACGGTAAACATACCGGGAAGCCTTACCCGCATTGCAAGTGGCGCCTTTAACGGCTGCGACGGCCTTACCTCGGTAAACATACCGGAAAGCCTTACCCGCATTGAGGACACTACCTTTGCCAGCTGCAAGGGCCTTAGCTCGGTAAATATCCCATCAGGCATTACCCACATTGGGGAGAATGCCTTTTCCGGCTGCTTCGGCCTTACCAAAGTAAACATACCGGGAAGCGTTACCGGCATTGCGAATGGCGCCTTTTCCGGCTGCATCAGTCTTATCTCGGTAAGCATACCCGCAAGCGTTACCAGCATTGGTTTCAGAGCCTTTGCAGACACCCGGCTTACCTCGGTAAGCGTCCCCGCAAGTGTTGCCCGCATTGGGGACTGGGCCTTTAACGGCTGCAGGCGCCTGACCTCGGTAAGCATACCGGGAAGCCTTACCCGCATTGGAGATGGCACCTTTGCGGGCTGCTCCGACCTTACCTCAATAAGCATACCCGCTGGCGTTACCAGCATTGGGAAATGGGCCTTTGCTGGCTGCGCCCTTACCTCGATACGCATTGGCGCGAATGTGGAACTGGACGACCGTTCTTTTACAAACGACTTTAAAGGCTATTACAACACCAACGGCAAAAAGGCGGGGACGTATACC
>BNUT01000417.1 GCA_025997555.1 Spirochaetia bacterium | reverse complement strand
ATCGAAAGCTCCGGCCCGTCAAACCTTTCTTTGGCGGCCCGGAGCTTTTTTTATTTTTCTTCGCTCATCCATAGGCTTTTTCGGGCTTACCCGATGGCATATACAGCGTTCGTATGAATGCTGAAAAAAGGACGGTGGGAAAGACCACAAAGGGTTTTTTTATGAGAAACGGAAAGAAGTTTCTGTTGGGTCTGGCCGGCATAGCGCTGGTCATGGGATTGGTTCTGGCGGCGTGCAATGTGTGGGAGGTTGAGCCTGATATTGATATGAAAGCTTCAGATCATAAAGCAAAAGGTAAAGCAACCGTTACGCTGACTGACACGACCTATAAGGTTGAGTATGATGGCAAAACAGCCAGTGGTAACTGCGAAAAGACAACCTCAGGAACTACAAGTACGTACAAGGATCTTCCAGGTTTCGGCGCAACTGTTAAAGACGGAAAGCTTGTCTTTCTTCAAGTCGATACAGCCGACATTAAAATTGGCTGGGCTGGATCTCAGGCCAAGAAATCTGTTGACGGTGAAGAAAATACCATTGACATCGACGACATTGAGCTGATCATCCTGGACGATGCTGAATAGTTAAAGCATCCCGGAAAGGGGCCGCACCCACTCAACTGTGTATTTGAGCGGGTGCGGCTTTTTTATGCCCCAATAGGGAAAAAAGCCCAATTTGCGCTTCCCTATGGCAAAACGATCACGGGCAGGCTGCGGGAGGGCGGTGCGTTGCCGCTGAACATCGCGAACCCGCAAAAACGGCGAACCCATGTTCGCCGTTTTGAGGACGGGCGATGGAAGCGGTAATGCGCCGCCCTCCCGCCACCGTGTCTGTGCCCGTGGAACGCTACGGTTGCAGGGGGGTAGGTTTTATTATAAACTGTGTCTACATTATGACCGAGATAAACAATACGGGCCTTACAGAATTGTCCGGGAAGGGTATGGTCCACATCAAAAAGGTGTGTGCTCATAAAAATTCCAGATGCTCACATTCCCGCAGGGCCTGTTCCGTATATTCCCCCCGCATTTCTTCCGGGAGCAGGGCCGCAAGCTGGCCCATAAG
>BNUT01000416.1 GCA_025997555.1 Spirochaetia bacterium | reverse complement strand
TTTTAACATTAAAAAGAATATATAATTAAAAGAAAAGACCCTGGGTGGTATGTTTTTGACGAAAATCTTTGGCCAAAATTGACCAAAACGTGAAAGCTAAACGAGTTTTTTGCGGTCGCGATAAAGGCCCAGCACCCACAAAAATGTGCCGGAGAAAAACCCCACAAAGGGCGTAGCCCGACTGGGGTTTTTCGTAGGCAAAGCCGCTACTGCGGCGCAGCGTATAGCGTATGTTATGTGCAGTGCCCCCGTACTCCATTATCTAATATAATAATGTTTTAACCTTGCCAATGATGCTATTAGATAAAATACTAATAGCAAAAATGCCATTATGGATAATAGAATTATTTTTGTCCATATATCTTTAGTGGATTCTTCGTCAGTTGATTCTTCGTATTTTTTTTGATTTTTTTTATAAATTATCCAAGGTATAATCGCAAGAGCTAATGAAGAATATTGTACAATAAGTAGTATTTTATAGACTAAATTACTCCATTTTCTAGAAGCTAAAAACAATAGTAAAAAAGCCGCTACTATTGCCCCTACTGTTGAAACAGACAATGGGCCTTTACCCGTTTTCATTATCTCCTCCCAAAATATTTTTTATTTGTTTTCATTTTATACTTCCTTTAGTATCTTTTCCATTATATATTTATTTTAAGTCCTGTCAAGCATATTATAAATATTTTCAATAAATTTTAGGGGGCATTGCACATAACGTGAAAGCTATACGACGTTTTGACCGCCCGAATAAGGGCTTGCGAAGCAAGACCAGGGCGGACAAAATGTGCCGGAACAAAAATGCACAAAGGCCGTAGGCCGACTGCGTTTTTGTGGAGGCCGAGCCGCCTACTGGCGGCGAAGCGTATAGCGTATGTTAGGCGAAGTAAAAATTGCTTTTATATATTCTCTTATTCATATTATTTTTTATATTATTCATTTATTGTTAAATGCATAATTCCATTATCTTCTGATTTTATTATGTCATAAATTATTTTCGGCTGAATGTTTTTTGCTTTTATTTCGTCTATATTAAATATTGAGTATTCTTCCGGTAAATTTATT
>BNUT01000415.1 GCA_025997555.1 Spirochaetia bacterium | reverse complement strand
GGTAGTTGTCCGCGGACTTTAGTCCGACCGAACTCCTACAGCATACCAGTTAAACCGCATACTATTTATCATAGCTTCGTGGTTAATCCAAAATGAGAATTGCTGATTAATATCCGGGCACGGGTGACAAAACCCCGTCAATATGCTACAATCCTCCATAACAATGATTGCGAATATATAAAAGGAGTTTAATATGGTTATTTTAACGCTGAACTGCGGGTCATCATCCGCCAAATATCAGGTTTACGATTGGGATGCCAAGGACATTCTGGCGGTGGGGGTTGTGGAAAAGGTCACCATCGGGGGGTCCTTTATCAACCACAAGGTGAAGGGCAAGGAAGAAATCACCATCCAGCATGACTGTCCCACCCACACCGACGCGGTGGACCTTATCATCAAGACCCTGACCGATCCGGCCAACGGGGTTATCAAGGACATGGGCGTGATCAAGGCTGTGGGGCATCGGGTGGTTCACGGAGGGGACAAGTTTACCAAGTCGGTCATCGTGGATGACAATGTGATGAAGACACTGGACGAGGTCAAGGCGCTGGGGCCCCTGCACAACCCCGCCAACATTATGGGGATCGAGGCCGCCAAGAAGGTGCTGCCCAATGTACCCCACTGCGCCATTATGGACACCGCCTGGCACCAGACCATGCCCCCTGAATCCTTCCTCTATGCGGTGCCCTACGAATGGTACGAGAAGTACGGGGTCCGCCGCTACGGGTTCCATGGGACCAGCTTTCTCTACACTGCCAAGCGGGCTGCGGTGCTTCTGGGGAAGGACCCCTACAAGACGAATCTGATTATCGCCCACCTGGGGAACGGGGCTTCCATCAATGCTGTCAAGGACGGGAAGTCATTTGATACTTCGATGGGGATTACCCCCCTTGAAGGGCTCATGCCAGTTTTCCGCATCACGTAGAAGGGCATGGCCAGGTCTGCGTCCCCGGAACGGGTCCCCATGATGAGCCCTTCAAGGGGGGTAATCCCCATCGAAGTATCAAATGACTTCCCGTCCTTGACAGCATTGATGGAAGCCCCGTTCCCCAGGTGGGCGATAATC
>BNUT01000414.1 GCA_025997555.1 Spirochaetia bacterium | reverse complement strand
AAGCCGCGAAAATCAAAGAATCGGTCACTGCCGCAGGCGGTACCGTTGATATTCAGTAAAGCGTCAAAGCACACCGTATTGATGATGCGGTGTGCTTGTCCAAATGCGCCCTTTTGGGCAGACAGTTTATTTTCTCATTAAGAGAGGGGAGGTTCCGGTTTTATGCCGGGGCCTTTTCGTAGTTTTTGGTATTGGGGGAAGAAATGGTAAAAGTGAAAATGGCCGCAAAACGGACTTATATCGGAAAGGATATTCAAGATGTGATGGATCTTCCCGATCTCATCGATATTCAGACCTGTTCTTACGAACGTTTTTTGCAGCGGGACAAGCTTAAGGCGGGCCAAGCCCCGGATGAGCAGGGTCTTCAGGAAGTATTCAAGACCACCTTCCCCATTGAAAGTCCCAACGGGGACATGGTTCTGGAATATGAATACTACACCCTGGACGAAGAGGGCATCAAATTGTCCGAACAGGAATGCAAGCAGAAGGGGCTGACTTATGCGGTGTCCCTCAAAGCCCGGGTGAATTTGATTTTCCAGCAGACCGGTGAAATTCGTCAAAAAGACATTTATATGGGCGACCTTCCCATCATGACTGAGAGGGGAACCTTTATCATAAACGGCGCCGAACGGGTGGTGGTTTCCCAGATCCATCGTTCTCCGGGCGTCATTTTCAGTCACGAGAAGGGAATTTATTCTTCCCGGATCATCCCCTACCGGGGCTCCTGGCTGGAATTTGAAATCGATCAGAAGAAAGAGTTGATCTACGCCAAGATCGACCGGAAAAAGAGGATTCTGGGGACTATTTTCCTCCGGGCCTTGGGTTACGAAAGCCGGGAAGACATCATTAAAGCCTTCTATAAGACTGAAACCCTGGAGGTTAAGGATGACCGGGAAACCAGGGAGCTTTTTTCCGGCAAGGTGCTGTCTACCGCAGTATGGGTGGCTGCTTCATCTGATGCTGAAGGCGAATCCTCCACCGAGGCTGGCTTTCCGCAGGGAAGCTTGGGCCGAGGTTCCCCTCCGGAAAATGGGGAGGTCGCCCATATAAATGTCTTTTTGACGAAT
>BNUT01000413.1 GCA_025997555.1 Spirochaetia bacterium | reverse complement strand
ATTGTCTATGCCTTCGGCCCGTTTCCTGACAGATACATAAAAGCGGTCCAATTTTTCGCTGTCCTCTTTGGCTGTCTTTTCATTAAGGACATTAATAATACCCTGCATGGATTGGGACACGGGGTTGTTTTTTACAAAAGAATAATCCTCAAAGAGAGCCTCAAATACGGGCTGGGTGATGATATGCTGGGCCAGCATTTCTATCGCGTCTTTTTGAGAGACTGCGGGGTTAATGTTTTTCTGTAAGCCTGATAGATACCGAGTGAATTCGTCCTTTGGTGAGGGAAACGAAGTTTCCCCTCCTTCCTGTGAAACGATGGCGGTGATTTGTTCGATATGCCGCTCGGCGATTTTGGCTACATCGGCAGCCCATTGTTCCCAATATAAACGATTGCCGCATTTCTGTACCATTTTGGCATAGATATAGCCCTGAAATTGGGCAAATTCCAGTTCCATTTGTTTTTGGAATTCTGATTTTAGTTTCCGGTCCTTATCGGTTCCCGTGCCGCTCCCGCTGTCATCGTCCCCATCGGCAGCAACCCCGCCAATGCTGGTTCCCGTTACTTTGATTTTATCGGGCTTCTTTTTATTGAGTTCTATTTTATTGATGGTGGCATTAAAACGGTCATCATGGGCGCGGAGGGCGTTAAGAACGGTCCATACTACATTAAAGCGGTCGGATGCAAGTATTTTTTCCGGTTCCGCGGTACTCGGGACGACAACCGGGATAATGATATACCCGTATTTCTTGTTGGGGGCTTTCCGCATTACCCGGCCTACAGACTGGACTACATCAATCTGGCTATTCCGGGCTGACAGGAACATAACGGCATCAAGGGGACACAGTAGGTCCCGGTGCTAAATCTAAAATCATAAAGTTTCCCAAGAAAGCGGTTAATCAGAGATATACCGCTTTTAATGGCATCTGCCTTACCGATACCTTCCAGCTAGGGGAGAATGACGATACGATAGTTGCACCGGGTAACAAGAAAATATTTGAGGAAAATACGGAACGAATTGCAAAACAACGTAATGTTCCTTTACGGGTCATCATTGGAAATCCGCCTT
>BNUT01000412.1 GCA_025997555.1 Spirochaetia bacterium | reverse complement strand
GGCCACTTCCCGTAAAATGCTCAAGTTTATCAGCAAAAGCGGCATGGTGAATCTGGAAAATCTGCGGGATATCTATGACGAGCATGGCGATATTTATAACGCCATTGTGGACAAGGACAGTACGCGCTCGCAGGAAAAGATGGCATTTCATCTTACCAAAGCCCGCACGCGGTATCGTCTTGAAAAATAGCTTGACAGTATTTACTGCCGATGCTATAATTTGAAATGTAATTCTAATTATTAGAGAGGAGAAGGCAATGAAAGCAGCGGAAGCGATGATCAAAATTCTTGAGATCGAAGGCATTGATACGGTGTACG
This sequence comes from Spirochaetia bacterium, assembly GCA_025997555.1. Taxonomy (GTDB): domain Bacteria; phylum Spirochaetota; class Spirochaetia; order Treponematales; family Breznakiellaceae; genus BNUT01. The sequence goes on along the minus strand of BNUT01000412.1, from coordinate 750 downwards.
GAATCCCCGGCGCGGGTATCAACGGATTCTACAAATACCTGGGGGAATCGAAAAAAATCAGGTCCTTTTGCCACCGGCACGAGGAAGCCTGCGTGCACGCCGCCGGGGGCCATTACCGGGCCAGCGGGAAAATGGCGGTCGCAGCCTGTACCTCCGGGCCGGGGGCCACAAACTTTGTTACCGGGGTGTACACCTGTAACATCGACAGCATACCGGTGATCGCCATCACCGGGCAGGCGGTGCGGGCGCAGTTGGGCAAGGACGCGTTCCAGTGCGTTGATATCGCGAAAATTTGCGAACCGGTGGCAAAAAAAACCTACCAGATCATTGACCCGGCGAAGGTGATTGAAACCTTTGCCGAAGCCTTCCGCGTTGCCCGGGAAGGAAAGCCCGGCGCGGTGGTGATCGATCTGCCCCTTGATATACAGAACGCCGAAATCGAGTTTGATCCCGCTTCCTACAAACCCCTCGCCTTTACCACCCCCGATCCCAAAGCGGCCGACATAGCGAAGGCCATTCAGATGATAAATGAGGCGAAGAATCCCCTGCTGCTTATGGGCGGCGGCGTGATACTGGCCGACGCGGCCAAAGAATGCGTCAAGCTGGCGGAAACCTTGAATATGCCGGTCATCACAACTTATATGGCAAAGGGCGGCATCCCGATAAACCATCCGCTCAACGCCGGACACTGCGGTATTCAGGTGGGCCAGCCGATCGGCAATAAGGTTTTCCTTGACAGCGATCTGGTAC
>BNUT01000411.1 GCA_025997555.1 Spirochaetia bacterium | reverse complement strand
ATCACCCCAGAAAGCTATTTCCATCAGATCATCTTCCGTGTTTTCCACATAACTGGTTGCAGGATCGCCATCGAAAGCGTTTTGCAAGCTATACCGCAATGGTATTTTTGGATCAACAAGACAATCAGTTGCACGTATGGATATAGGCGTATCCATGGTTTCAAGATAAGTACTAGTGGTATGCGCTTCAAAATACGGCGTTTCGGGTATAATTTCCATTAAATAATATTCAGCCGCCGTTTTTCCCTTTACCTGCCCTTTCCTAAAATCAGCGAAACCATCTGCATTACTATTTGTTCTAACATCCAGGGTTGTATTTAATAAACCTTTTGCCTTGTCATTTGATATAATTATATCCAATGAATTAAAGACATGATTAGCTACCCTTTCAGAAACCGAAAAAAATCCATAGGTACACATAAACAAAAGCGTTTCTTTGTCATAGTGCTTGCCAATTAAACCCTGCACAAATTGTATGTTCCATGCAAAAAAATCAGGATTTTGCTCTGTAAAAATAACACGAAAAAAAACATCTGTTCCGGCTGTTTCTCTATAGATATGCATACTATCAAGACTGAATAACCAGCCTTGCTCGACTTCATCCGCATAAGCTACCCGTATTTTTGCTATCAATTCAGCGTTGTTCCGCACAAACAAGGTTTCATTCTGTGCACTTAACCGGGTCATTTTTTTCCAGCTATTCGGCATAACATTTCGCAACTCCGGCGCTTCGGCAAAAAGCGATAAACAAGAACAGAGAAAAATATTAATAATAAAAAAAACACGAAAAAAATATTGTTTATCCATAAAGGTTCTCCATTCTCCTCTTTTTATATAATTATTATTCTTTATTTATATTATTTTGTCAATATTTTTATTATATAATTTTAAAACAAAGTTTAGGGCACATTGCGTATAACGTGAAAGGTTTGCGACGTTTTTGTGGCCCGAATAAGGGCTTGCGTAGCAAGACCAGGGCAACAAAAATGTGGGTGAAGTGAGCCGTGGGAAGGAGCGTAGCGACTGACCTAGGCGAACGGAACCCGGAGGGGCTTTAGCCCCGAACCGCAAA
>BNUT01000410.1 GCA_025997555.1 Spirochaetia bacterium | reverse complement strand
AATTTATATAATACTTCTACGGTGCACTTATGTTATGCTTCCATAACTCCCTGAAGTTCCAGTTCTTTTGCCCGGTGACATGAAACATAATGCCCATATGATATTTCCTGCCACAGCGGCGTATCTTCCTTACACTGATCCTGACAATACCGGCATCGCGGAAGAAAACAACATCCTAAAGCGAGGTCGGCCGCATTGGCAACCGCACCGGGGAGGAGAATACGGTTATTCTTTGCCCCCGGTTCAGGACGGGGAATCGCCGACAACAACGCTTCTGTATAGGGATGCCGTGGCTTGAGGTAGATTTCTTCAGTCGGGGCAAGTTCCACCAGTCTGCCCACATACATGACGCCGACCCGATCCGATACATGTTCAATCACCGAAAGATCATGGGCGATAAATAAAAACGTGGGCTTCATGGTTTCTTTCAAGTCCTGGAGCAAATTGAGTATCTGCGCCTGAATAGAAACATCCAAAGCGGAAACCGCCTCATCGGCCACAACAAAACGCGGCTCCAGGGCAAGGGACCGTGCAATACCAATACGCTGCCGCTGTCCGCCGGAAAAGGCATGGGGATACCGGTTGAGAAATTTTGATTCAAGGCCGACCATATCAACCAGTTCTTTTACCTTATCCACCAACCGATCCCTGGGATAGCCATTCAAACGCAGGGGTTCACTCACAATATCCAGAACCGTCATGGGGTTTATAAATGGGGGTCTACCAATGTGTATACCGAGGATGAGCAGGGGAATCCTGTTTATAATTTTGAGGTTATCGACAAAATATGCGACATTTTGATAAACAACAACTGTAAGCCTTTTTTTGAAATCGGTTTTATGCCCCTTGACATGGTGGATTTAAGTGATATAAAGGTGTCTGAATGGCATCTGTATAATGAATATAAACGGATAGGCTGGAACAGGCCACCCAAGGACTATAATAAATGGTATGGTCTTATCCGCGCCTTCTCCGGCACCCCAGTAATCTTTGTAGAAATTAGGATCAAGTCCACGGGAAGAAACAAGACTGACACGCTGGGTGCCAAGCTTTGCATAAAGTTTAAAGACATTC
>BNUT01000409.1 GCA_025997555.1 Spirochaetia bacterium | reverse complement strand
TTACCCCCACGGGGGTTGGCTTTTCCGGCCCCCCCGGATAGCCCATCCAGTTGTATTCCATTAAATCCGGCAAATTGCCGTCGGCAACCAGCAGATTGAACTGTTCCGCCGCGCCGCTTGCGGGGGGGTGCTGGAAAGTGATGGCGGACCCGGTCCGTTCCGCCAAGCCTTTACCGAAGGGGGAATCCCCCAGGTTGGCATAATTGGCGGACACGTTGGCGTTCAGGCTGAGCCACCAGGTGACAGGCGCCGACCCGCCTGAGCTTCCGCTCTGGCCTCCGGCTTTTTGGCCCCCGGCAAATACCTGGGCCGCCGCCAGAATCAGCGCCAGAGCCAGGACAAAACTCTTTGCAATTTTCATATCAATCCTCCTGAAATAAAGTTAATTCATGATAAACCCGCCAATTTTGACGAGTGGCATACGGTACTGGCCGCAGCTTCCACATTCTTGCAGGAGGTGGTGATGGCCACACAGCCACCGGCGTAGTTGTAAGGGATAGAAATGGGGGAAAAGTTGGAGGTATCTCCCTTTTTCAATACCGGCATAGGGGCGGCCGCCAGGCTGAAGCCGGGATTGGAACTCCGTCCGGCGGGAATCCAGGCCCCCATCCGGCTGCCCATATAGCCAATGGAAGCCCCGGCGGTACCGCCGCTTATTTTGGCGCTCACCTGGGCCAGGCCGAGGGTGGCGATGTCCGGGTCCAGAAGCCCTTCTTTGTACCACTGGGCCATGGTGGTTATGAAATCCCGGAAACCGGTATCAACCTGTCCCAGATGGACCTTACCGTCTGCCCCCAGGTAGCGTCCGTAAATGGTGTTGTAGGCATAGGCAAAAACATTCTCCGGGGAGAGGAGGAAGCTGGATTCAAAGGCCAGAGGCGCGCCGCCCTTCCGCTGTTTGAAGGCGGCCAGTACCGTATGCCACTCGTCAATCTGCTGGTTGCCGACGGCAATTTGCCGGATTTAATGGAATACAACTGGCTGGGCTATCCGGGGGGGCCGGAAAAGCCAACCCCCGTGGGGGTAATCTTCCCCTCCACCGCGGTGATCGCCAAATACTCCCCCAACCTAAGC
>BNUT01000408.1 GCA_025997555.1 Spirochaetia bacterium | reverse complement strand
TTTATATACGGGAAGATTCTGCGTGTTCCGGGGTATAATAATCGCAATTTCACCAGGGGATGAAATTTTATCAAGCCCCAATGTAATTTCATGGGCATACCGTTCAATGCCGGTCAGCCTGCGGCAGAGGAAATCACCGTTTATGAGGATTTTAGACATCATTATTGCTCTGTAATTTCACGGCGTATTATCGTGACCCTAAACTGATTACCGGTACGATCGTCTTCAAAGGTAATATGGGGATAGTCCTTTACGGCACGTTTAATCCCTGTTCCAATTCCGCGGTATGGTAAAATTTTGGTCGCAAAAGATGAAAGAAGGGAGTTACGTATCGTTGATGTTCCGAGCTTTATACTTTCAACCGTAAGTGAATTTGGCAAATGACCGGGGCTGATGATTTCAATTCTATCATGAAAAATAAATATACGTACTGCCGCCGATATTAAATAATCCCGGTGAATAAGGGCATTAACGGTTAATTCCTGCAGAACAGAAAGCGGAATTTCCAATGCACCCAACGAATTAAAGTCTTGATCGCCCTGAACATGGCGGAGATTATTGTCAAAAAAACTAATGCAGCCCCGGTATACATCTTCAAGTTTACCGATAATGTCCCGGCTGTCAATGTATTTTGTATCGGTTACACTATTTCCAAAAAATGCTACGGCTTTAACAATAAACGCGGGCAGTTTAAAAAAATAACTATATTTTGCAAACAGTAAATATCCTGATATGCTCAAGTGGTTTTTATTCATGAGATGCATATTTTCCAACAGCGTAGTAATATCTGTAATTTGAGCACTCAACGGCGCTTCATAGTTTTTTTCAAAAAACCGTGAAAAATATGCCAAATCAAAATCGTCAATTGAAGTATCGCGTACCGGCATCTCGTCCGCGTGAAGCGATTCATCATTGGTAAACATCCGTTTAATTTCTTCGCGAGAGGTCGCTTTTCGTTCATCGGAACCACTTTTTACCCAAAACACCCCATCTTTATCTTGGTAAGGTTTGTCGATGCCTTTAGGAACCGTAATAACAAGCACAATACCGTTATCGGCTGCAACGTTTTGTGTGGTTGG
>BNUT01000407.1 GCA_025997555.1 Spirochaetia bacterium | reverse complement strand
TCAGGTTTCTGCTGAATAATAGTTCCCTGCGCCGCGATTTGTCCAGTAGTTGCGGTGATCTCGCCCGGCAGGAAATGGCCAAACCAGACTTCGGTCTGCTGACCGGTGCACTCTTTTAATCCCGCCGGGTAACCGGTAAACGGGTTCCCGATGAATAGCCGCTTCCCGCAGAAATTACACCACCCACGGTCATTCACCATCCGGATCTTCATTCCTTTGCCATACTCAAGTTCTACTTTCTCGTGAATATACTTCCGCTCTGATGTGCGATACACTTCGGTGGGTCGTTTCATCCCAAGCGCCTGATGCGGCCTTCCGGTGTTAAACTCGTTCCGCCATACATCAAAAACTTTTTGGTGCTCATTCAGGCTGCCGTCTATCTGTCCTTCCAGTTCCTGCATCATGTCCCGGTGCATCCGCTCGTGTCCGCCGTTCTGGTACAGGTAGCCGCTTTCGTCCCGGTCAAGCTTGATACCTAAGGTCATCCACCACACCGATAGTTTTGTCAGCCCCCATACACTCGCGCTCGACGCGAACGGCAGGCCGTTATCGTTGCGGATATATTCAGGCAGTCCGTATTCCCTGAATAGACCCTCGAATACAGCCTTTACATGGCTTATATCCCTCTTTTCCGTCACATCGCCCAATATGCATTTACTGTACTCGTCCCGTACCGTCAGCGGATTGACCTTCTCCTGGTCACGGTGTACCACCATCCCTTGAAATCTACCGTCCACACTTCATTCGGTTTTGCCGATACTACCTGCTGCCGGATCCGTTCCCCGCTCGCACGGGGCTTCTTCCGCCAGTGATGCACATACCCCGCGCGGTCAGCGGACCTTTGGTCCGACAGATGTTCTACCGTGCTCCGGGCCTGTACCTGTTTCCCCGGATTATTCCGCGCGTAGATGTTCAGTATTTTCGCCGCTCCCCATGCCTCATGCTTTTTCTTTATTCGCAGGAGTTCAACACTGATCCATTCTTCAAGGGCTTTCCCGTTACTTTTCGGTTTCCGGCTTTCTTCCTCAAGGCCCGCGTAGCCTTATGCCAAAACCTCTCCCGCCACTTGTGGCCTGTTTTGGTG
>BNUT01000406.1 GCA_025997555.1 Spirochaetia bacterium | reverse complement strand
TGCGAAGCAAGTTTTTGCTGGCGGGTATTTCAACAGTTTGTCTATGGTCATGTTTTAAATATAGTATGAAAAAGGTGGGGCTTATTCCGGAAGCTTTAGGCTGGTTCCGCAAGACCCGCCAGGTACAGGAAGACCACGAACGGGCATGGCTGGGAGAAATCGCCGCCCTGGATCACACGCCCAACGCCGAAACTGCTGCGGCTATCCGGGAAGGCAGGGCCATGATGCGCGGTGAGATTCCCTCCCCGACTTTCCATTCCCTTGAGGAACTGCTGGCGGATCTGCGGAGCTAGACCGTGCTTGCAGTCAAACGCACTACACGTTTCAAAAAAGAATTTGGCTTGGCGGAAAAACGGGGCAGGGATATGAGCAAAATCCTCAATGTAATGGGCTTGCTCATTAATGAACAGCCCCTGCCTCCCGGCGGCAAAAACCGTTATCTTTCATCGTACCGGAACCCGCTCCGATCTGTTCTAATATCTTCAACTTCACACTCCACAATCATACCCCCTACTGCGCCGCATAAACCACTCGTCGTTGCGGTAAAATTAAACCACTTTTCCACCCAAAGAGTGGAAAAGTCGATCACACAGACTACACGGACAAAAGCAAAAACAGGTAAGTAAAAGTCCGTGCTGTCCGTGGTTAAATTTGGAATTGCTGTGCCCAGGGAAAAGCTGCTTGCTATTCCTCAAGATGGATTTACATCGATCATGATCTTTACGTCCTTCTCCGGCAGAGTCGCGGCATACTCAAAACCTGCGACCGAATCCGCAAAGGAATAGAGTTTGGTAACCAGGGGTTTTACGTTCAATTTCCCGGAAGCTACCATGTTGACAACCAGGGGATAGATATTCACATACCGGAAAATGGTCTCAATGGAAAGTTCCTTGGCCTGCATGGCGACCACATCCAGGGGCACGGGGCCGCCGGGCATGCCGACCAGCACCATCCTTCCGCCGGGAACAAGGTAACTACAGATGTTTTCATAAACCTTCGCGCTGCCTGAGGCTTCAAAAACAATATCAACCCCATTTATTCCCTTTCCGGCAAAATAGTTTTTGATATCGATCTGATTAAGGTCAATGG
>BNUT01000405.1 GCA_025997555.1 Spirochaetia bacterium | reverse complement strand
TACAAGTACACAGTAGTGCCGGGCACCCCTGCGTTGCCCAATCCATAATACCGGGATCTACTCCCAAGCCCTGCCTAAACAGAGGGGCGGCTGGGTGGCGTAGGACACGAGCCCCGGCTCCGCCTCAAATTCCAGTGCCAGCACCGTCACGGCGGCCACGGGGTCTTGGTCTTCCTTTTTGATTCCTCTGAAGATGATCCGGTACTTTTCCTGGGTAAACGGCAGGTCCCGGCCATTCCCCAGAATCCGGGCGGATTTAAGTTTCCCCGTGATCCCGCTCACCACCAGTTCCCCCCCGGAGGGCCAAATCCAGTTCCAGGCGTAGACCGTGGTACCCTTCCGGCTCAGGGAGCAGAGCCGACTCCCGACCCCCCGGATTCCCTGGAAGCTGGTCAGTTTCCCGTAGACCGCGTCCCCGTTTTTTTCCAGCCATTTCCCCACGGCGGACAGGGGTTCCACCGCCTCCGGGGGCACGGAGCCGTCCGGCGCAGGGCCGATATTGAGGAGCAGGTTTCCCCCGCCTGATGCGCAGGTGGCCAGCATTCTGAGGATCCGCTGGGGGTTGTAACTGTAGGCCGCCGCCTGCTCCGGATCGATGTAACCCCAGGAGAGGCCGTTGAAGGTCATGCAAGCCTCCCAGTCCCGGTCCTTATCGGGTGTTACGTGTTCCTCCGGGGTGCCGAAATCTTCGGGCAAAAGGCCCCGGCTGCGAAGAATTCAGGGACCATGAAATTCCGTTTTTCACCGTGAAAAGACCATGTTCCAAAACAATAACATCTTTACTTTTATCATCCATGAACTTAGCATAAGAGACGGAGGCTTAGTATGATCAATCTTGTTTCAAAACCGGAATACGAGGAACGGATCGCCGCGAGCCGGAACCGGCGCATGGCTTGGTGGCGGGAAGCCCGGTTCGGCATGTTTGTCCACTTAGGGCTTTACTCGGCGCTGGGCCGCCACGAATGGGCTATGGCCTCGGAAAACTGGGCGGCGAAGGATTACGAGAAACTGGCTGAAGGGTTCCTGCCTAAGCCGGGGGCACCCCGGGAATGGGCCGCTCTGGCAAAAGCGGCGGGGATGAAGTACATGGT
>BNUT01000404.1 GCA_025997555.1 Spirochaetia bacterium | reverse complement strand
AAAAATAAACAAAAAAAAAAAAAACAAATTGTTAAAAAAAAGGAATGGGAAGTTTGGGATTATGGTAAAAAAAAAAAATAAAAAAGGCATTCATTTTTATAAAAAAAAAAGATTTTTCTTTTTTTAAACAAAGGAGTCGCAAAATAAAATATTTAAATATTTAACCCCCCCCCCCCCCCCCAAAAGTACAATCAGCTTTTGACTTTACCAATTTCCGCGCCTGCTTTAACAGTTCAAGGTAATCTGAAATCGGTGCATTCTTGATCAATGATTCAGTATCATTCACTATTTTAATTTCCCTCAAATTCACTCTTTAAAAGTGAGGTAACAATCTGATTATGGTATTTACCATTTTTATATATCCGCTCCCTAATCTCTCCTTCCTTTTTAAACCCAAGCTTATATTGCAATTTTAGTGAAAATACATTGTTTACAAGTGTTCGGCACTCAATACAATTTAATCCAAGTTCATTAAACGTATAATTTAACAATGCCATTGAACCGTCAAATATATCGCCTTTTATACGATCTTCCAGAGGCGCATGAATCTTATAACCTAATCCAGCCGTTTTGTTCTTCCAGTCAATATCTGTTAGTGAAACCATCCCTATTGTTTTACCGTTTATCAGTTCCACCATTAAACGTATATTTGTATCGGTATTCTTATATGCCGCAATCCATTGTTTTTGCTCCAATGAACTAACAGGCAAATGCCATCCTACCGTCTGATTCTCAATGTCCGGATCGTTCATCATAAAGAATAATAAATCAAAATCGTTTTCTTCTATTGCCCTCAGCGTGGCGCAGCCATATTTAATATACATAATAGCCGCCTATTTCATTTTTACAAGAATTCATATGCTTCTCTTCTTGCAAAAATAAAATAAATATATTTGTATATTATGGGGGGGGGGGGGGGGGGTAATTTTTTAATCTTTTTATTTTGCGACTCTTTCTGTTCAAAAATGTTAAATCCTTTTTTTTTTTAAAAATGAATGCCATTATTATTTTTTTTATTTACCCATAATCCCAACGTCTCCTTTCTTTTTTTTAACAAATTTGTTTTTTTTTATTTCTATTAATTTTTCCCCAAA
>BNUT01000403.1 GCA_025997555.1 Spirochaetia bacterium | reverse complement strand
GCGCCCGTCCCGGTTTTCTGCGGCTGCGCGGCGGTCAATCCCCGGTCTCCACTTTTGATCAAACCTTATTGGCCCGGCGTCAAACGGATTTTTCTTTTAAGGCGGAAACCCGTCTTGAATTCAGCCCAAAGAATTTTCAGGAACTGGCGGGCCTCTGTTGGCGTTATGATGAAGCGAATCAATACCTTTTGGCGATAACCCACGACGAAAAATTTGGAAGGGCCCTTTTGGTGCTGACCATGGTTGGCGGGGTGTTTGCCAAAAGCAAGCCCATTTCCGTGCCCGATGAGGGCCCCCTGCATCTTGGGCTTACGGTGAATGAACGCTGCGGAAGTTTCCGGTATTCACCGGACGGAAAAACCTGGGCGGAACTGAGGCCGACTTTGGACGCGGCGGTGCTTTCCGACGAATATAACGCCCTGGGCTTTACCGGCGCTTTTACGGGTATCTTTTGTGTGGATACCGCCGGATACGAAGCAACTGCGGATTTTGAATATTTTTCTTATACCGCGATTGGTTAAAAACAGTATTACTACAGGGGCTGTCAGGAGGGTAATGCCCGGACAGCCTTTTTGTTTTTCGGAGGCTTAAAAAATGTCAGGGGAAAATAATAAAAAGGTAATTCTTCACGGCCTTGAATCCGTTGAATATGAACATAACGATGAAGCTGAATTAATCAAAGCGTTAAACAGAAATGTAATTATCAATAAAGTATTTGATATTGCCAGTGAATATGGCATAGAACGTGCGCTGGTATTGGAATATACGGGAAGTTCGATAGAAGTAACAAGCACCAATTTATCTGATATATATAATGTTTTCAGCAGCGCCTGCCGGATATTAAATATTGCAAACAAACCAAGGTTATATGTTGAAAACAATTACGACATTAACGCCTTTGCATCCGGTATAAATAATCCGATAGTTGTAATTACCTCAGGGGCCATTGAAAAATTAACAAAACAGGAATTGTTGTCGGTTATGGGGCATGAGCTTGGGCATATAAAAAGCAGGCATATGAAATATAATCTATTGCAAATGGCGCTTCCCTATATAAAAAATTTAATTCCGGGGATCGGTGGATTATTAACAGAAGGGGCGATGATA
>BNUT01000402.1 GCA_025997555.1 Spirochaetia bacterium | reverse complement strand
AAAGTGAAAGCTATCGGACGTTTTTGCGGTTGCAATAAAGGAAACCGCAGGTTTCCAGCAACCGCAAAAATGTGCCGGAATAAAACCCCACAAAGGGCGAAGCCCGACTGGGGTTTTATGGAGGCCAAGCCGCTACTGCGGCGCAGCGTATAGCGTATGTTATGTGCCGTAAAATCTGTGACAATTTCTTTTAGAATTACCACTCACTGTCATCTAATTTTTCAGCATCAAACTCAGCGAGTTTATTACCCTCTTTCAAAATGGTATCTTACCCAAGAGTCAGCCGGAACTGTGGGAATGAGTGAAATCGCAAAAGAAATCGAGGGGCGGTCGGCGCTTTCTTTGGGAGATGTTCAAAGCGTTTTGAGTAACTTAATGGAAGTTATGCCCATTTTTCTTAAACTGGGACAAAGCATTAAACTGGAAGGGTTTGGGACATTCCGTGTTACGGTATCAAGCGACGGCACGGCAACGCCTGATGAATTGAACGCCCACCATATCAAAGGTGTAAAGCTGGTGTTTTTGCCGAGTGTTGAACTGAAACACAATCTTGATGATATTTCTTTTGAGATTGTTCAATAAAAAATGTTTTTAATATAATGGACATAATAATATTATGGAAATTATATTAAAACTAATTATGTAAAAATAAAAACATATACTGTAACGCCCTGCGCCGTCCATGGCGCAGGGCTATTGTGAATGGGGCAAAAAAACGTCGTATAACATACGCTATACGCTGCGCCCGCAGTAGCGGGCTTGGCCTACGAAAAAACGCAGTCGGCCTGCGGCCTTTGTGCATTTTTTCTCCGGCACATTTTTGCAGTTGCTGGAATGCTTCGCATTCCTTTATCGCAACTGCAAAAACGTCGTATAGCTTTCACGTTATGTGCCATAAAATCTGAACTTGGTTGGATATGTTGTCCTACATGGTGGAAAAAAACAAAAAAAATAGAAAAATTCATTGACAGAATATTTGAAATATTGTAGAATCAATATTGTATTTTATTATCAGGAGGATAATATGACAAGGCAAAAAAATCGGATTTGCATGTTAATTTCATGCATAGCATTTTCATGCATTATTTGTGGATGCGCAACGACAACTTTTACCAGAACGAAT
>BNUT01000401.1 GCA_025997555.1 Spirochaetia bacterium | reverse complement strand
AAAAATATCGTATAACATACGCTATACGCTGCGCCGCAGTAGCGCCTTTATGGGGTTTTTCGTAGGTACATTTTTGTGCCCCTGGAAACCTACGGTTTCCTTATTCGGGGCACAAAAACGTCGTATAGCTTTCACGTTATACGCAATTTTTTTACCCCAAGACGGGGGGAGTACCCTTGTGCCTGAATATTTAAACAATAAAATAAAGAATTATGCCAAGCGGTTACACCGCTGATTGGATAAAGGAATTGACACAAAGTGAATTATAGGGTATAGTTGGTATACAATAGAAAGGAAGTAATGAAAAAGTGTTTAATAGTAATATTTTTTCTTATTAATAGTGCCGTTTTTACAGTCAATGCGGATCAATATGATGACTTTCGATTGCTATGCCCAGAACAGCAGGTGGAAAAAATACTTGAGGTCAGATATTTGGGAGCTGAATTTTCAAGATATAAAGCAATTCTTTTAGAAAACTATGAGCCGATAAAGCCAATACTATTTAGGAGATTTGAATTAATGAACCCTCCCTTAGTATATAGTGGACAAGGTACGTCATGGTCAATTATTGATAATATTTTATATATTACAATGTTTGCACAGAAAAACCTGCTTACTGATGATGAACAGATTAGGCTCGCAGATATTTATCAAAATCACTTAAATTTCTATTTGAAGACATATAAATGTATTGATGCATTATCTGTGAGTCTTGAAATCACTGTTGCATATATAAAGACAGGTCAAAATATCAGAGAAAAACCCGGATATGGCAGGGCAATATATGAAAAATATAAATTATTGGGGTTTGAAGATTTGAAATATGAATTTGAGGAATGGTAAATAATATTACAAATATTATCGACCGCCCTCAATGGCGAAAATCGAAGAGGGGTAAAAAAACTGCGTATAACATACGGTTTGCGGTTCGTCGCTTCGCTCCTCCGGGTTCCGTTCGCCTAGGTCGGCTGCGCCTCCCACGGCTCACTCCACCCACATTTTTTGCGGCGCTGGAACGCTTCGCGTTCCTTTATCGCGCCGCAAAAAACGTCGCAAACCTTTCACGTTATGCGCCATTTTTTCTTAATTTTTTTTCATAAATTTATAAAAAAATACTTTAAAAATTATAAATAAT
>BNUT01000400.1 GCA_025997555.1 Spirochaetia bacterium | reverse complement strand
AACTTCCCCCCATCCTTTGTCCGTATTGCCCCGGCGCTACTGGCCCCTTTTATCACCGCGAATGTCCTTTTCTCCCCCAATGATACCCGGCAGCGGGTCACGGAGGTCAGGGAACGGGTTGAACCGGTGATTAAGTATATCGAAAAGGGCAAACGGATCATCAAAAAGGGATTTATCATCACCGAAGATAACATGAAGGAACTGCGGGCCCTGAATATCCCCCTTCCCGGCAGGGACCCCCGGAGCGTGGCGGCCCTTATCCTTATCCTTCTGCTTGTTTACGCGCTCCTCCTCTTCCTCTGCGGGAATCTGGTCATCGGCAAAATCCTCTCCAATGCGGAAATATACCTGGTTTCGGCATTGGCCGCCGCATACCTTATCGGGGCGGTCTTTGTCAAAGATCTGTCCCTGGGGGCGGAGCCTTTTCCGGTATCCATGCTGCTCCCCACCGCCCTGGTGATCATGCTCCCCGCTATCCTGATAGGCCCCCGGCTGGCCCTGATCCTGGCAATGGTGCTGCCCTTGGGGGCCTTTTTTTCCGGCTCCTTTGATGTTTCGGCCTATATGTTTGCCCTGATTTCCGCAATTGTGGCTTCTTACTCCCTCCAGGGTGCGGAAAAGCGGATGGACCTGATCCGGGCGGGGCTCCTTATCGCCGGCGCCAACTGTGTTGCGGTTATCGCCATCCTGCTGTTGCGCAGCGCCGCCCCGGGCATTTACCTCCCTATGCTTTTCTGGGCCGCCTTTAACGGCCTTGGTTGCGGTATGCTGGTCCTGGGCTTCCTCCCCCCCCTGGAACACGCCCTAAACGCCGCCACCACCTTCCGCCTTATCGAGCTTTCGGACCTCAATTCCCCCATTTTGCGGCGGCTCTTTACCGCCGCCCCCGGCACCTACAGTCATTCCATCATGGTGGCAAACCTTGCGGAAACCGCCTGTCAGGACATCGGGGCCAATGCCCTGCTGGCACGGGTAGGGGCCTATTACCACGACATCGGCAAGATGGAACAACCTGACTATTTTGTGGAGAACCAGACCGTCTACAACAAGCACGATGACATGGCCCCCCGGCTCTCCGCCACGGTGATCCGCAGTCATGTCAAACTGGGGGTAGAGAAGGCCCGCAGTCTGGGGC
>BNUT01000399.1 GCA_025997555.1 Spirochaetia bacterium | reverse complement strand
CAGACCGGGCCTCCTTGGTAAAGGGCAGCCTGGTTGTTCCTGCGCCGGGAGTGGCGGTGTATTGGTGTAAGGCTTCCAGATTTTTCTGTAAATAGCCGGACATTTTCTCTACATCCATGATAAACCTCCTATGGATAATCCCGGCTTACGCCTGGGTATACTCAACAGTTTTTGTTTCATTGTACACGTCACGATCCAGTTCACCCATCTTGTCGGAAACCATCATGGCGATCAGCACATCAACGTCCACGTTCATAATCGTCCTGAACATGCCGGAGAACCAGTCGATGCCGATAAGAATAGCGATACTCTCCAGGGGCAGCCCAAGGGATGAGGCGAGGAAGGTGTAGGTAACGACCATGCCACCGGGCACCACGATGGTTCCCATGCACATCAGGATCGAAAGCAGAATCGCCATGCCAAGTTGATAGGGCCCAAGCACAACGCCGGTTGCCTGACTGATGAACAGGATCGCAAGCACATAACACTGCACCGCGCCGTTGCTGTTCATGGACATGGTGATGGGGCCGGTAAAGTCCGCCACCCGGCGGCTTACACCGAACTTGGTCACCGCGTCTTCCATTTTGGTGGGAAGGCAAATCGCGGAGGAGGTGGTGGTCAGGGCCATGATCGACATCTTGGCGAATTTTTTCGGCATCTTGAAAGGATTCACCTTGCAGAGCGCGCCGGCCATCGGGCCGTATATCGCGAACTGGATCAAGTCGCCTATGAGCAGCGCCCCCAGGAACTTGCCCATGGGGATCACCACCTTAAAACCGGTGGAGCCTGAAACATTCGCCAGCAGGCAGAAAATTCCGATGGGTGCCAGGTTCATCACGATTTTGATGATGTTCATGATGATCCCGTTGATCCCTTCCATCAGCTCAAGGACAACTTTTTTGCCCGATGCCCGGGTATACGCGCCCATTGCCACGCCGAAGAAAATCGAAAAGAGGATACAGGGAACCATGGAACCTGCGGCCATGGAACCAATCACATTGACCGGCACAAAGCCCAGCAGGGTTTCCTGCAATGAGCCGGCGGCGGCGGGGGGCTTGATGTCAGCGGCATTGGCGACGACAATTCCCTCTCCGGGCCTGATGATATTACCCAGGACCAGCCCCAAAAAGGCCGAAACTA
>BNUT01000398.1 GCA_025997555.1 Spirochaetia bacterium | reverse complement strand
CCCCCGAATTTGCCACCGAAGAACTCTACGGCGCCGACAAGAGCAGCGGCATGCGCATCAACACCGATTTTTATGAGGTGCGCCGGGAAGGTGGTCGTGACCGGGACGGCGGCGGTAGAGGCCGCGATGGCGGCCGGGGACGTGGTTACAGTGATGGCAGTAGAGGCCACGGCGGCGACAAAGGCCGGGGTGAAAATCCCCGTTACCACGGCGACCGGGTCCGAAGCGAGGGGGGCTATCCCCCAGGCGGGGAAGGTCGGCGCGGCGCAGGTTCCGGGGATGGCAGATCACGTGATGGCCGTGCCGGAGCAGGCCGCAGAGGCGGCGGATACCGGGATGAAAACCGCCAACCCCGGCGCGAAGGACAATACAACGATAGGAACGCCGGTGAAGGGAAGGATGTATCACAGCTCCCCTTTGACAAGCGGATGGCCTATTACAAGCAGAAATACGAAGTGGGTGAAGGTCAGGGGCCACAACAGGCGGACCAGAGGTCCAATGGCCAAAGGTCCGGCGGAGAAGCCGGGGGACAGGGAAAAAAGCCCTACCCCCGTAACAACCGGCAGGGTTCCGATCGCAGTGGCCAAGGCAGAGACCGTAACAACCGGCAAGAACAGGGCCGGGATGACCGGCAGCGGCAGGGCGGACAGAACCGGCGGCCCGGAAACGGTCCCGCCCAACAGCAGCCTGGAGCATCACGGGGACAGAGCTCGACTGCAAAGCAGACACCGGCGAATCAACCACAGGCAGCAAACAAGCCAAACAAAAAAGGGATACTGTCCCGCATCTTAGGTATTTTCAAAAAGGAATAGACTTTGATTACCGTAACCGATCTCAGCCTCAAGTTTGGAGAGCGTACCCTCTTCAAGGATGTCAATCTCAAATTCACCCCCGGCAACTGCTACGGCATCATCGGGGCCAACGGCGCGGGGAAATCAACCTTCCTCAATATACTTTCCGGGCAGATCGAGCATGACCGGGGGGAAATCTCCATCGGCAAGGGCCAGCGGATGGCCGTGTTGAAGCAGGACCACTTCGCCTTTGAGGCATACCCGGTGCTGGAAACGGTGATCATGGGCTACCCAAAACTCTACGAGGTCCAGAAGGAACGAGAGGCGATCTACGCCAAGGCGGATTTTACCGAGGC
>BNUT01000397.1 GCA_025997555.1 Spirochaetia bacterium | reverse complement strand
GTAATTAATGCAGGAACATCGCAATTTGGAGTAATAGAATTTAATACTACAACGGGTGATTTAGCAGATTCTGGTACTAATAGCGGTATTGCCGTTATTAAACCAGGTGCTTTAACTCTATCTAAAATGGCTAACTTAAGTGGAACTTCACAATTGCTAGGTTCATCTTCTACTTCGGCTAATCCTACGAATATTGTTTTAGGTAATGGTTTAAATATGAATAGTAATACGTTAAATGTTAATAATGCGGGAACATCGCAATTTGGAGTAATAGAATTTGATACTACAACTGGTGATTTAGCAGATTCTGGAACAAATAGTGGAATAGCTGTTGTTAAACCTGGAGCTATAACAACTTCAAAAATGGCTAATTTAAGTAATACATCACAATTATTAGGTTCTTCATCTACATCAGCAAATGTGACAGATATAATATTAGGTTCTAATTTAACTATAGATGGATCTACTTTAAATGTAAATCCAAGTTTAAGTAATGTTGTTTTAACATCTCCTACAATAACAGATCCTGTACTTGATGGAGATATAACTGGAAATATTGTATTATCATCAGCAAATGGTGGAACTGGATCATCTAATTTAACTGGCTATTTATATGGAAATGGTGCTAATGCAGCTACAGCGTCAACAACTATACCTATAGCTGATGTAACAGGTGCCGTTTTAACTGTAAATGGTGTTGGACCAGATTCTGCGGGTAATATTGCTGTAGTATTAAGTAATGTTAATACTGGTACGTTAGCTAATTTACCTTCTTCAGGTATTAACGGAGATATTTATGTTGTTAGTGGTGATCCAACATCATCTAATAATGGGTTAACTTATATTTATGCAGATGGACAGTGGTTACAGATAAGTCCAGATTTTGCTTCTATGGATACTAGATATTTACAACTTTCCGGAGGTACAATGGCAGGAAACGTATCATTTCCTTCGGGAACTGAATTAACTGTAGCAGCTGCTCCTACTAATCCAAATGATGTTGTTAATTTATCCTATTTACAAAGTGTTATTTCTGCGGGAGGAACTCCGGCTACTACAACTTCATTAGGTACTATACAATTGGCAGGTGTATTAACAGGTACAGCTACAAGTCCTTCTATTGCAAATAATGCTATTGTACCCAATATGATGGCAA
>BNUT01000396.1 GCA_025997555.1 Spirochaetia bacterium | reverse complement strand
GCCCCTTTGCATTAAGATATGTTTTAGAGTAGCGTGACAGAGCAAAAAGGTCAATGAATTTTGTCACGAGAAGCGCTGCTCTCAGCACAGAGATGCGCTTCTCTCCGGCAAGAGATGCGGTCAAAAAAGTTATGCGATTCTCATTTTAACCACAAGCCGCCTACTGGCGGCACCCCACGAACAAAAGAGGGGAATTGGGTTCGTGGGGTTGGTGTCGTTCGTGGTTAAATTTCTTCTTCTTTCCTGTTAGGGCGAAAAAAAGCCGTCTCCCCGCAAAGGGAAACGGCCCTGTCTACGCCGGACACCCTTGTTCAGCGGTGTCCGGTTAGCTTTGCTTAGAGGCCAAGCTCCTCAAGTTCTTCGGCGCTCAGGCCGTCGAGTTCAACTTCGAATACGGCGCCTGTGCCATCAGCCGACTTCTTCTCGAAGTTACTACTATTTCCAACGTTAGTCCCGGATATCGTGTTGGTGTTAGAATTAAATATACCAGACACTAACCCGTTCCTGTCACTCGAACTATACATTGTAGACGCAGCCGGGGAAATACTATCCTTGGTGAAAGTAATATCGGCGAAGCCAAAAATGAAAGTTCCGATTTTGTAGGAACCTTTTTCGGTAAACAGTTTATAACCATCGCTAGTTTGCGCATAATAAGTCGCCGTGTACTTATTACCGGATTCCAGGACAATTTTTTCTCCGTCGGAGCTGCCCGTATACGTACCATCATAACAGGCCGCCAGCCCAATGCCGACCGCCAGAACCACGAACAGGCCGATAAGGGCCTTAGAAACTGAAAGCTTTTTCATTAAAAAGCCTCCTTACATTTATTAACCTTCCCACAAGGGACGGTTTCTTTCCGCCGCTCGCCCGGCGCGAAATACTGGGGATATAAAAAAGCCGCCCTTACGCATCCGGCAGGGACGGCAAAGGCGGCGTTCTTTCAGGAAAAGTGTGAATATATGCGGCTAAATGCTACCCAACGGGGGGGGGGGGGGGGAGAAGTGCGCAAAGCGGGTTTTTTCTCAGCGTGAAAAAAAAAAACAATACGCGGTAAAAAAAAGCAAAAAAAACAAATGTTCTCAAGAAAATTTCTCTTTTTAACCACAACCCACACGCCCCCAAAATACCAGAACTTCCTTTGTAAGATGTGCTATATGTT
>BNUT01000395.1 GCA_025997555.1 Spirochaetia bacterium | reverse complement strand
GGCGGGGTCAACCTGAATAAACGAAACAGCCTTAAACGCTGTTTTAATACCCCCAATGTTGTTATCCGGCCTTTGGCCAAAGAAAACTTTTCCGTCTGTTTTGCCGTTGAGGATGAGTGGTGTACCCATCAGGACTGCGATTCCTGCCGGGCCTTTGCCGGATGTTTAAAGGACTCTCTGAAAAACATGGCGGTAATTTTTGACAACAGTATTTATGATGGGATCGCTTTATATATTAATGGGAAACCTATGGGTTACGCTATTTGGGAAATAATGGATGATGGAGCCGGTACAAAAACCGCATACGTATATTTTGCAAAATCGAATGTTACCAACTTCAATGTGTACCTTTACTACATGGCTGCGAAAGAGTATTTGTCTGCGTCCGGCGTTGAATATGTTAACAACGGTTACGATATGGGCAAGCCGGGGCTGCGCACTTTCAAAAAGCACCTCAGCGTCCATGAGCTTATGCCGAAATATTTGTGTACATTAACACATAAATAATTTGACATAAATCATGCAATCATCTATACTTTTTCCATTATGATTCGTGTTACCAATCCAGTGCTTCCCGGTTTTCATGCGGATCCTTCCATCCTGCGGGTGAGGGATGAATATTTTATAGCCAATTCAACCTTTGAATGGTACCCCGGTGTGGAAATACACCGTTCCAAAGATATGATCAGCTGGGAATCCGTTCCCTCTCCTCTGGGTGAAAAACGGCTCCTGGATATGGCGGGGAACCGGGCCTCCAATGGTATATGGGCGCCCTGCCTCAGTTATGCGGACGGCCTTTTCTGGCTTATCTATACCAATGTCCGCAGCTGGAACGCGGGACCATGGAAAGATACGCCGAACTTCCTTACCACCGCCCCCTCAATAGAGGGCCCCTGGTCTGACCCGGTGTTCATGAATTGCTCCGGTTTTGATCCCTCATTGTTTCATGATGATGACGGGAAAAAGTGGTTTGTAAACATGGAGTGGGATTACCGGCAGCCCAAGAATCCGGAGGGGCCCCAATTTTCAGGGATCCTGTTACAGGAATATAATCCGGCGGCAAAAAAACTGATCGGCCCCATCCGCAAAATTTTTCACGGTTCAAACATCGACGCCGTAGAAGGCCCCCATCTTTTTAAACGAAATGGCTGGTATTATGTTATC
>BNUT01000394.1 GCA_025997555.1 Spirochaetia bacterium | reverse complement strand
TGTTGGTCACAAAGAAATCATCACCCACGATCTGAATCTTGTTTCCCAAGGCCTTGGTCATCTTCACATAGCCGTCCCAATCGTCCTGATCCAGGGGGTCCTCAATCGAAATGATGGGGTACTTGTTCACCCAGTCGGTGTAGATGCCGATCATCTCATCGGCGCTGAAGAGCTTGCCGGGGTTGGATTTCCAGAACTTGTAGCCCTTTTTCTCGCCCTCGCCGTAAAGTTCGCTGCTGGCGCAGTCCATGGCAATACCGAATTGCTCCCCATCGGCCTTGTAACCGGCCTTTTCAATGGCCTTGACGATGAATTGCAGGGCCTCCTCGTTGCCGATGTCCGGGGCGAAACCGCCCTCGTCACCCACGGCGGTGTTCTTTCCCGCTTCGCTGAGGAGCTTTTTCAGGTTGTGGAACACTTCGGCGGTCCAGCGAACCGCTTCCCGCATGGATTCGGCGCCCACGGGCATGACCATGAATTCCTGAAAGTCAATCTTGTTGTCCGAGTGCTTGCCGCCGTTGATGATATTGGCCATGGGCACGGGGAGCAGGTTGGAATGGAAGGTCCCCAAGTACTTATAGAGGGGCACATCGAGGAAGTTGGCCGCCGCACGGGCAGCCGCCATGGACACTCCCAGAATGGCATTCGCCCCAAGCTTGGCCTTGTTATCGGTGCCGTCCAGCTCAATCATGGTCCGATCGATATCAACCTGGTCCAAAGCATCCAAGCCCTGAATTTCCGGGGCGATGATGTTGTTCACATTGTCCACCGCCTTGAGGACGCCCTTACCCAGGTAACGGCTCTTGTCGCCGTCCCGCAGTTCCACCGCCTCATAATCGCCGGTAGAAGCCCCGGAGGGAACCGCAGCCCGCCCCAGGGAACCGTCTTCCAGAACCACATCCACTTCCACTGTGGGGTTTCCACGGGAATCGAGGATCTCCCTAGCTTCCACATATTCAATAATGCTCATATCGTTCCTCCATAATCTCGCAATTCTCTATCTTATCCCTATTGTCCGGGTTTAGGTCCCCTGCGTCAAGAGGGCGAATTGCCTCACGTTAAATTTACCAAAGGGAGACAAGAATCTCACGTAAAAATCTTACCGTAGCCACCATAGACTTTACCCCGAAAAAGACCATGCGGGGGCAGTATGAGGTTGACTATGAAAGA
>BNUT01000393.1 GCA_025997555.1 Spirochaetia bacterium | reverse complement strand
TGGTCATAGCCGGACCCCATGGAGACGAGCGCAACGCCCAGCGGCTGATACTGAAAACCCAGCGGCATTTTACTGAACACAGCGACCAAGTGCCGCCTGACACGGTGCTGTATTTTATCCCCTCCATAAGCCCAACGATGGCGTTCGCCGATGCGCGGGGAATACCGAATGAATTTTGGAAAGGAGGAAGTAATGGTACTATAATGAAAATTCCCGAATCCGGACGCTTTGAGCTAAAAGGAGAACCAACCATACCTGATTTACACAATTCAATCAAAGGTGTGATAGAAGGTAAAACATTGCGTAAACACATACAGGAACAAAATGATTCTTCTAAACCAGAGTGGGGTATAGATGCAAACCGTGATATTTATCTATCTTTGTTTTCAAGTCAACGATTCTTTGAATTTATGGAAATAATTACAGGTAATGTTGATAATATTAGTGTATTCATGATGCATGGTTATTCAGGTTATTCTTCACCAGGTGATGTTTATGGTTCCTATAAAATCGAAAATGATGTAGCGGTAATGCCGCCAATCATAAAAAAATATGTAAATTATATCAGAGGTCATTTATTTGGAGTAACGTATATATCATCACCAAATAATACAGATGGTGGTTTCTTTTATGAGAGCAAATATACCCTGCCAAAGAAATATGCCGGAGAATGGAGTCGACACCTGTATGGAGAACAAGGGGGAAAAGGTATACCTTCTTTTGATATCGAATTACCTTTCAGTATCTACAACGAAGGTGTACAAAATGATACGCCGACGTATTCCCCGGATAAGGTTGGTAATATTTATTATCCTTTCTTTGCTGATGACCAAGGGCGTATTATTAATGAAGGTAATAGTTTTTATGCCTTATTAAAAGATTATTTTGTTCAAAGAAGAAAATAATATGTCTTTTAAATCGTTATGTACATTTGCCTTATTACTATTTATCATTTGCTGTTGTACCAATAGCAAGCAGGTTAAACCGGAAAATAAAAACGAAAAATTAGAAGGTATTGGTTCGATGGGGTATACTAATACCAGGATGGTTGGGATAAAAGACAAAGATATCCAAGTGTTTTATATCAAAGACAAAAATAATAATGTCGCAAAGAAAATAATAATTCATATTGGCCCATATAATAATTATTCGCTGGACGGTCTCAAAGAGC
>BNUT01000392.1 GCA_025997555.1 Spirochaetia bacterium | reverse complement strand
GATCTCCTGCTTACAGCGGGCAGAATTTCAGTCACGGGTGCAGAAAGGCGATAGCCTTTCTGCTAAGCAACCGGGCTCTGCCGGGTTGCACATCTTCTGGATGGGTTCCAATACGGGGATGGACCGGTCCCTGGTAGAAGCTGCGGGGCTGGAATTTTATGGCATTCCTTCGGGGAAGCTGCGGCGTTACTTTTCCTTAAAAAACATCCCCGATGTTTTTCGGGTACTGGCGGGTTTTTTTGCCGCCCGGCGCATCCTTAAAAAGCTTAAACCCGCATTGCTTTTTTCCAAGGGCGGTTTTGTGAGCGTTCCGCCCTGTGTTGCGGCGGCCTCACTGGGCATTCCGGTGTTTACCCATGAATCGGACTACAGCCCCGGCCTGGCCACCAAAATCAATATCCGTTTTGCCAAAAAAATTTTTACCGCCTATGAGGACACTGCCCGATTCCTGCCTCCCCAATACCGGGAGCGCATCACCGTGAGCGGCAACCCGGTCAGGCCCGAATTCCGCCATGCCGGTGCGGCGCAGAGGGAATTGATTGCGGCCCAGGGGCGGGCCTTTCTCGGCCTGAAAGCGGGTGACCGGATACTCCTGGTTTTGGGGGGCAGCCAGGGGGCGGATGAGCTTAACAACCTGGTCCGGGAAAGCCTTGCGGAACTGACCAAAATGTACACCGTGGTCCACCAGACGGGCCCCAAAAAAGAATGGGATGTAAGCGCAGGAGAACGGTATCTTCCTTATCCCTATATCCGGGATGAGATGCCCCAGGTTCTGGCGGCAGCGGAAATCGTCCTGGGCCGCAGCGGCGCGGGGACGGTCTGGGAAAGCGCGGCCTGCGGTCTCCCTATGGTGCTGGTCCCCCTGAGCGGTTCCGGCACCCGGGGGGATCAGGTGGAAAATGCCCGCTTTTTTGAAAAGGCCGGGGCCGCCGTGGCGCTCCTTGGAGACGATGTAAACCCGGAAAACCTGGTGAGTACCATCAGGGCCCTTGCGGAGGATGATGAAAAGAGGGCCGCCATGGCCGCCGCCTCCGCCCGTCTGGGAACGGCCGATGGCGCATCCCTTATTGCAGAAGCCATTTGCGCGGAACATTCAGCTTCGGGGGGCGCATGACTCTGTCGATCATTGATGCTATTTTTATTTTTTTAACCTTCCTTCTGGTAATCCGCTG
>BNUT01000391.1 GCA_025997555.1 Spirochaetia bacterium | reverse complement strand
TCTTTTCCTAAAGTCACCCGGACCACCGTAAAAGAGGCGCCCCGGGGAGTATCGGATAAAAACATTGTTGCTCTCCTGAGGGCCGGTTTAATACCGCCCCTCAGTTGTTAGCATAATATAACTAAAAAATCATGTCAACAGAAATTTGTTATAGCTAACAAATTTTTTACAAAGCCCCGATAGTTGATTCCTGCATTTTCAGCATGAGCAGCAGCGGCAGATGATCGCTCAAGCCCATACCGGTCCGGGGGTTATAGGAGGCGGGAAAGCCTTTGGAATTGGTAAAGGGCTGCACGGTGACAACTGAGCAATCCTTAAAATCCCAGCCGGTCCCGTCAAATAAAGCCTCATTTAATAGAAAATGATCGATGGTTTCCCAGGCCTTTTTATAGTAATAGGAACCATCGGCAAGCTCATTGTACCAGGGGGAATAGAACGCCATTGCCTCCGGGCCAAAATGAGCCGAAACGGGAGGCTTATTTTCGCTCAGGATAAGAAAATCCCTCTGTTTTGCGCCTTCGTCAGAAGTAAAACCTGTAAGCGCCGCCGCCTGCGGATCGTCGGGGATAAGGGCGCTGAGGAAATTCCCCCCCTGCCGGTAGAATTCATCGTGGTTCTCGTTGAGATCCCCCATGACAAGCGCAGGTGTGCCCGGCTGCTCCCGGCCGATTTCCCGCAGCCGCCGTAGAATCACCCGCGCCGAGGCCCGCCGCAGGGATTCGGTGACCTCATCCCCCCCAAGCTTCGACTTCCAGTGGCAAATGAAAAGCGCCAGAGGCGCATCCTTGGGCTGAACCCATACCTCCATCACAGGCCGGGGGGTCATCTCATCCTTACCGCTAAAGGAATGGCTCCGGGTTGATATCAACGGAAACTTGCTCAATACCCCAACCCCCAGGGACATGCCGGGATTATTGGCAAAAAAAGTCCATTTATAGCCGTACTTTGCCAGGGTTCGGGCAAGGTCCTCCAGAACCTGGGCATTTTCGACTTCCACCAGGGCCAGAACATCCGGGGCTCCCTGTTCAAGGTGTTCAATACCCTTGGCAATGTTATTCAGCCGGGCCGAATACTTTTCCCCGGACCATCCCGTTGAATCCCGGTATTCATCATATTCGCCGCCATGCTCCGTCCCGTCAAAAAGGGCCTGCAGGTTCCAGCCCATAATACTGATGGTAC
>BNUT01000390.1 GCA_025997555.1 Spirochaetia bacterium | reverse complement strand
GCGGCCCCCGGCGCCGGCGCAGTCGGGGAAATGGGCCCAGAGGTAGTCACAGATATCCAGGAGGAATTCTGTTTTGTCCGCATCTGCGGCGATTTCCCCCTTGAGGATACCACGCAGAAGCAGGAGCGCCTCCTGTTCCCGACGGATAAACCGGGTGAGTTTTTCGGTTTTCTGCTGAATACCGGCGTCCTGTAAAGGCGGCGGACCCCGATCCGCTTTTCCTTCGTTTAGTATGGCAAGTGCCCTTTCCCGGCTTACCGTTTCAACGCCCAGGGGGAGGCCGGAGCCGCTGATGTCCCGGAGCCGTGCATTATCGGCGCTTTCGGCGCCAAATTCCCGTTCAAAAAGATCCCGGTAGCCCCGCATGGCCGGATCGCTGCGGACCGGGATGCCGGATTTTGATTGGGCGCTCAAGGCGGCGGGGCGGAAGGCGGCTTCCGGATTGAGGATGCCCCGGAGACGGTTCTGCTGCCTGAGCCTTTCCCGGTGCCCCGGTGTGGAACGGGCATGGTATTTGTCCAAGGTAAAGGAAAAGTCGATACCTGCGGTAATTACCGGCCCCGATCCGAGCCGCAGGGCGATTTCCACCGCTGTCAGCCCGACTGAGCCCAGGGGGACGAAGCTTTCCGGGAGCAGCCCCGCTTCTTTAAGCCGGTTAAAAAGACTTATCCTTGTCCAGGGGGTAAAAAAGAGAAGGCTCTGTTTCCCTAAAACTTCCGCAGTGGCGGGCAGGGCGGAAAGGTCCATGGCTACCGGAATTTCCCAATCCCCGCCGCCGATGAAGTCCCGCAGGTTCCAGTGCTGGCTTTCCAGGGCAGCTACCAGATCGGGCTTGATGTTCCGGGCCTTCAATGCCGGAAGGGCGGTATCCACAGAGATGATTTTGAAAGGCCGCCGGGCGGAACCGCCTGAGAAGGCCGTAAGCCCGTCCAGAACATCATCCAGGGAAGGACCCGCTCCAAGGACCAGAATGGGGCTGTTGCCGAAGGAGAGGCTCTGCAGAGAAGGACGGCAGCCAAGGAGTGCAAGATTCCGTACCGCATTCGAGATATAGCGCCGCCACAATGGAAGGGATGCAGAGGAAGAGGTCCACAAACTTGTTCCGGTAATAGCGGATCGAGGCGACAACTGAGCCCATGCTGCTGGAAAGTTTGTTGGTCCCCAGGGCAAAATGCATGG
>BNUT01000389.1 GCA_025997555.1 Spirochaetia bacterium | reverse complement strand
TATGGCCATAAGCAGTAACGACTAACGTTTTTCCATTGTTCATAAAAACCTCTGTTTATTCTCTATCTGCCCTTATTATATCACCCCCATTCTATCATATAACGATAGACTGAAAAAAATTTTTCACTTTTTCAACATTTCTTCTCGCTTCACCATCCCCTTCAAATTGCCCTGCCACTCCTCCACCAGCTCCGCCGGTTCCAAAGGCAGCGCGTCCCCGCCATTCGCCAGAACCAATTCCAGAACCTTCCCGTATTGGCTGCTGGTAAAACTGATAACAATACCGTCGGCGTTCTCCTCTATCACCTGATCCACGGCCCAGCGCCGTTCCTGTATCCGCATGGCGGCGTCACCGTAAAAGGCGATACGGAAGCGCCGCTTTTTTTCGCTGGAATACACGCCGAAGTAACTGCCGTCATTGCGGGTGCGGATATCATAATCCTTGGGCAGGGTGAAGATGTCGTCCAGAAGCGCCGCTTTTCGCATCCGGGTAAGGGAGAACATCCGGGGGCCGGAGCGTTCTTCCGACCAAGCGTAGAGATACCAGGAACCATTATCAAAAAGCAACTGCCAGGGACGGACACGGCGGGGGCTATAGTCCTCATACCATGTGCTTCGGTATTCAAAGGTGAGGATGCGGTTTTCCCGTAGGGCGTCACTGGTGGTGTGCCAGAGTTCCGGGGCAACCAGCACGGAAGGTACCGGCGGTACAACGATACGGTTCTCGTACCATTCAGGATTGCTGTGATCTTCCAGAGGCGCGGTGATGCTTTCCAGCAGATGGTTGGCGGCATCATGTATCGGGGTGTTCCGGTAAAGTGACAGAAGGGTCTTTGCCATTCCCAGGGCCAGCATGTCATCGGCGGAGTGAAAGGCGGCGGGGAGACGGAAGGTTTTTTCGGTGTAGTAAAAACCTTTGTGCAGGAAATCGTACTCAATGGGAGCGTTAAGCATAACACGCATGAATTCGATGTCCCGGCTGATGGTGGGGACGCTGGTTTCATAGGCTTTCGCCAGCTTCACGGAGTTGGGGTATTTGCCGGAGGCGATTTCCTTATCAATAAAGTATATCCGGGGCAGGGCCGTCCGGGGGAGGGTGTGGTGGTCTTTCATGGTTATACTATAACAAAGTATAGCGCGTCAGTCTATCATAGAGTGATATGGTGGTGAAATATTTTTT
>BNUT01000388.1 GCA_025997555.1 Spirochaetia bacterium | reverse complement strand
ACTGGCTGTAACGTGATGCCGACTTCTGAAATGTCAAAATACTCATCAAAGAAGGCGCCGCTGAGATTAATGTTCTCCACGGGAATAGTCACTGGATCGGATGCTTTTGCAAATGGCTGTGTTACTGCAATTACTATTGCGGCTATTATTGCAGCTGGTATACCAATAAATATTACTATTAATGCTCCATTCATTTTGCGAGCCGCCTTTTTAGATTTTTTCTCCTCTTTTTTTCGGGCTTCATCCAGTTCGGTTTGCATAGTCATGATTGTTGACAGTGCCTCTGTATCGTTAGCCAGAACTATTTTTGCCTTTCGAACAATTTGCTCCCATTTAATCTCCCATTCCCTGTCGCGAGACCGAATCATTCCATCATAAGATTTGATTTTTGACATAACCAGTATCGCAAACTCCAGGAGGTCTTCCTTGGTATTGGGAACGGGGAATGATGTTATAAAGCTACTGAGATTGTCTTGATTTTTGTCGTACTCATCGCCCTCACCTTGTGACTTCATCATTTCCAGATATTGCAACTTATCAGTAAATGCCTTTATACTGCCTGCAACTGTAGCGCTGCTTAATTCATGCCCGCAGCTTGGACATTTACCCGTGAATGAACCAATGGTTTCACCGCAGTTTGGACAAACCCGTACATTACCCACCTTTTCCTTAGCCGGTTTTGCCGCCGGTGCTACAGGCGCCGCTGCGCCCCCGATAGGTGTTCCACAGGACGCGCAAAACTGTGCGTCCTCCGCCAATTCCTTTCCACATTTTGAACAAAAAGCCATAATCATTTCTCCTTTGTTTTATCTACAGCCGCATACGCGGCGTAAAGCCCTATTACACGGGAAAGTCCGTGCTTGTTGCACGGGAAACCCCGTCCTTATTACACGGACTTCTCCGTCCTTATTGCACGGTTAATTCCGGCTCTGCGGTGATAACCCGTGGTTCCTTAAGGGGGACGGAACCGCCTGAAACCTGGGTTACGATTTCCCGCTTATAGGTCCCCGCGCTTAAGGGCGGTATCAACGCCATGAGCTCCGCGCTTTTGTTAAGCCCCAGGTTCTCGGTCACTTTAGCGCGGGCGTTTCCCGCCGCCTGGCTGACAAACCATACCCCGACCGCCGCATCGCTCCCCTCTACCTTTATCTTGTTACCCGTGATGTGGACCATATTGCCAGG
>BNUT01000387.1 GCA_025997555.1 Spirochaetia bacterium | reverse complement strand
CTGGGTGAGCATCAATATGATGAATGAAGGCTGGTTCCTTCCGAATCTCAATTTGACGGACCTCGATCCCGAATGCGCCCTCCTGGATTATATTACCGGGAATGGCCGGGAAATCGACACCGAGTATGTCATGTCCAACAACCTTGCCTTCGGCGGTATCAACACATCCCTTATTTTCAGGAGAGTTACAGCATGAGTGTTTCCCAAATCGAAATAGGCAAAGACCGGCTTACCATTGAAGCCCTGGTAAGCGCAGCCAGGGGGCAGGGAAAAATCATCCTCTGCCCTTCAAAGGAATTCGAGGCAAAGATTGACGGCGGCGCCAATTTCCTTGACAGGGCGCTGGCAGAACACGGCGGCATTTACGGCGTTACCACCGGCTACGGAGATTCCTGTACGGAAATTGTCCCGCCGGAACATTACTACGACCTCCCGGTACACCTGACCCGCTACCATGGCTGCGGCCTTGGCTCGTTCTTCGATAAAGAAACCACCCGTGCCATCATGATCGTCAGGCTCAATACATTAGCCCAGGGCTTTTCCGGGGTCAGCATGAACCTGTTGAGGTATATCGCGTTCTTCATTGAAAAGGACATCCTCCCCCTGATCCCCGAAGAAGGTTCCGTGGGCGCTTCCGGGGACCTCACTCCCCTATCATACCTTGCCGGGGCCTTAATCGGCGAACGGGATGTGCTGTATCAGGACAAGGTCCGGCCCGCTGCGGATGTGCTTGCGGAATTGGGGAAGCCCCCCTACAAGTTCCGCCCCAAGGAGGCCATCGCCATCATGAACGGGACCGCAGTGATGAACGCCGTAGCGGCCTTTGCCTTTTCCGGGGCGAAGTACCTGGCGGACCTGTCCTGCCGCATTACCGCCATGAACTCCGTTGCCCTTAAGGGAAACGCCTATCACTTTTATAAGCGCCTCTTTGATGTGAAGCCCCATCCCGGCCAGGCGGAAGCGGCAAAGCGGATTCGGGAATCCCTCAAGGAACAGTCCGCAGAAGACCGGGAGCGGGGCATAGTCCCCGAGCGGATACAGGACCCCTATTCCATCCGCTGCGCCCCCCACGTGATCGGCGTGTTTTATGACACCGAGGAAATGCTGCGCCGCCTTATCGAGACCGAAATGAACAGTGCCAACGACAATCCCATTGTAGACGTGGAATCCCGTTCCGTGTACC
>BNUT01000386.1 GCA_025997555.1 Spirochaetia bacterium | reverse complement strand
CATCCAAATTCAATTATATCTTTTACAGCATACGTCGTAACAAATTCGTTAATAATATCAGCCTTAAATTGTGCTAATATACTATATGACCCGGCGCCGGAATTACCGCCATTTGCATAACGGGATTCCCAATAGGCCGCCGTTCCGGAAAAAGCTGATGGTTTATTAAATTTATAATAAATCTGCTTTATAACCGCACCTAAAATAGGTATTGAAGCAACAAATTTTTTTATGTTGCCTGTTGCCTGTTGCCTGTTGCCTGTTGCCTGTTGCCTGTTTTCATTTTATACAAAATTCTCCTTTTCGTCAAGTGGATGGTTGCACATCATATTTTTTGAATGAGCGTTACACGGGAGGAACATACTAAATTCATTAATAATTTTTATTGCAAGAAAGCTTATCCATCAAAACCGGAAACCGTTTTATAACCGCATCCATACATTTATCGTTACCGCCTTCCATAATATTTACAAACCATAACCCTATTACTTTCCCGGCTAATTCAATACGATTAAGTCTTTTTGAATACCCATTTTTGATTATTACATATTTTGCTCCATTAAGCTGTCCCATTGCCCAAAACCAAATATCGTCTGCCATTAAGCCCTGGGTAATAAATTCTGTAACATTAGTAGAGCGTATATCAAGTGAATGCGGTGGAAATAATGTTCCACCGCCATTTGTTGGAAAAATAAATGCTTCTTTATCAGTACTTTTAATAGTCTTCTTCCATTTATCATAGGGGAGGATATTACCATTTTTATCGACACCTATTTCATGGGCTCTATGGCAATGGATTTTATTTGGTTCCTTTAAATATGATTCCTTTAATTGTTTAAACCAGTTCTTTGGATAATAAAGATCATCATCTGCAGTAATTAGTATATCATCAGGAAATTCAATTAATGCAGGAATAAGTTTTTTGTATGCCTTTAAATCATCACAATGCTTTATTTCCAGACCGTTTTCCTCTAAAATTTTTAATATTGGAGGTATCTTCTCAACATCACCATGGGCAACCCATAAAATAATTCGATCCGGCAATACGGACTGTTTTAATAATGAAAAGACCGCACCCTATGCTGTCTTTTCATTATTAAAACAGTCCGTATTGCCGGATCGAATTATTTTATGGGTTGCCCATGGTGATGTTGAGAAGATACCTCCAATATTAATAATTTTTAT
>BNUT01000385.1 GCA_025997555.1 Spirochaetia bacterium | reverse complement strand
GCCCGCCCGTTCCAGGTCTTCCTTGGCCCGGCCTATGGTACCGTTCTTGTAGATTGCCCAGGAAAGTTCCGGGCCGATGTAGGTATAGGCCACGGTCCGGGCGGCGGGGGCAAGGACCCCTGCCTTGTCCAGGGCGTCGATCCAAAGTTCCCAGTCCTCGCCGCCCATTACCTTAATCGTGTGGGCGATTTCTTCATCGGTGGCGGGCTCTGCGGTGGTGGTGGTGGTAAACCTGGCGGTCATCATGTCCAGTTTCTCCCCCGAATAGGCCTGCCCGATGGGCTTGATCACTGATCTGTACATGATGCCGTCTTTGGGATCGGTCCGCACCGGGGATGCCAGGGAATAGACGATCAGGTCTATCTTGGCGGGAATTTTGGTAGCGTCCGCAGCTTCCCTGACGGCAGCAATGGCCTCGGCCTTCATGGCATCGGAAAAGGCGTCCCCGTCCAGTGTCCGGGACACCAGCCCCGCCCTGGCGGCATCAATATCGAAGGTGAGATTATTGTAATAGCCGGGGGTACCGGGCCTGGTATCGGAGGCGGACTTCTCAAAGGAGATGCCCACCGTGGCAGCCCCGTAACCGTAGGCCGCCGATATGCGGCTCGCAAGACCGTAGCCTGTGGAGCAGCCGATCACCAGTACCAGCTTTGGGCTTCCGATGGACGGCTTCCCACCCGCAAGATGGGTTTTTGCATATTCAATCTGATTCCGCACCACCTTGGCGCAGCCCTGTGGGTGGCTGTTGAGGCAGATATTGTTCCTAATCATCGGTTTAAGTACCATTATTATATCTCCATAGGTGACAAAAATTAAAAAATTGTCATGATCAATATACTCTACCAGTAAAATATGTCAAGGGCATAGGCAAGGTATACACAATATGCAAAATTCAAGCGTCCTGCTCACACATCAATCTATTCCAGCAGTCTTTATGGAAGGGTATAGGTTGAAAAATAGCTGCGGATTTCGTCCTCGCCTGAGAGGTAGGTATCGGGAAGGAAGATGATGGGGACCATGCGGCGGTTGTCGGGGACATTATAGGCGTCGAAGAATGCGTAAATGCGTTCACGGTTGTTACCAGGGGCGCGGGTATTGAGCCTTATGGCGGTAAAGGCGCTCTCTGATGCGGCGTCGATTATGGGGCTAGTTTCAGCGCACTCGTCGCAGTCGAGGCGGTAGAAGTAGACGAAGGCGGGG
>BNUT01000384.1 GCA_025997555.1 Spirochaetia bacterium | reverse complement strand
GGAGCAATATAAAACTCCGGTACAATATATTGGGAAGGCTTCATTATTTAGAGGTGATAATAATTATTTCTTTATACTTGATTTGTATCCCGTAGCTACCTATTATCCTGTTACAATCTTTCGTGTTTTTAACAATATCAGTGATATTTCCAGTGTTTTAATGTCCTGTATGGACGAAATGAATATCAGGCTTTTTCAGACAAATTCAAATGATACAAGGAAACGGGTCATTATTGATAAATTTAAAATTGAATTAGTAAAATTGGCTGAATTGGGAAGCGGTGAATTTGAATATATTTCTACACCATTTATAGAGCATCGAGGAGTACCTATGCGGGATGGAGATGATTTTTTTAGCAGCGTCTTGGGATATGTTCTTGTTACTACTGATTTATTTCAAGTTCTGCGGCCAATGGAATTCAGTGATTATACGAACGCTGCAAATATCGGCAGCAATTATGCGGATTATTATATTCAGGGCAGAGCACAGGTATCTGAAAGAGAGAGTGTATTATACGTTGATGTGGTGGATATCCGCACGGGCAAGAAAATAGTTATTATGCGGTATCCTCTATTGGATTATTCATTCCGGAATGTTTGGAATGCCTATCGGGAAATATCATGTCATATTGTAAAAACAATTTATGACGAGGAAAGCTTTGGTGTCGTTCCTGTTTTATCCGCTCCTAATCGGGGTTTTTTTACCAATAATATGTTTGTCGGATGGGAAACCCTGGAGAATTTTATTTTGGCCAAGGGGTTACATAAAATAACAACCGGTTCCTATTTTCGTGCAATAGGTAATGAAACACAATCTAACGACATAGAATTTGAAGGGAATAACCAGAAAACAAGTGCCTCAAGAATGGCAAGTTCTCAGGTCTTTGGATCGGCTGATGCGTATTATATTCTTTTGGATACAATTAATCGAATTTATACGGATCGTCATGGTGAATATCTATGGAATTTATTAAACAAATAGGAACCGGTTGTTATTTTATGTAACCCCTTGGCCAAAATAAAATTCTCCAGGGTTTCCCATCCGACAAACATATTATTGGTAAAAAAACCCCGATTAGGAGCAATATGAAACTCCGGTACAATATATTGGGAAGGCTTCATTATTTAGAGGTGATAATAATTATTTCTTTATACTTGATTTGTATCCCGTAGCTACCTATTATCCTGTTACAATCTTTCGTGTT
>BNUT01000383.1 GCA_025997555.1 Spirochaetia bacterium | reverse complement strand
CCCCTCACCGTAGATGTACTGCGGGGCGCATACCGCAAACTGCTGGAAAAATACTTCGGCCCCGACATGGTCCTGGAAGACTCCAGCGATCTTGAGGGCCTCCGCATCCCCCACTTCTACCGGGCCTTCTACGTGTACAAATACTCCACCGGAGTCTCCGCCGCCCTAGCCCTGGCGGAACGGGTCCTCACAGGCGGCGCAAAGGAACGGGAAGATTACTTCGCCTTCCTCAAATCCGGTGGTTCCCGTTTCCCCATTGAAGCGCTCAAAGTCGCGGGAGTGGACATGTCCTCCCCCGCGCCCGTGGAGGCGGCCTGCAAAAGCTTCGGCAAGCTGGTGACGGAACTGGAAGGGCTGTTGTGAGTTTTATTCGGATGGCTTTCGGCTGCTATATTATTTTCCGGCCAGTAATGCTATATTTTAGGCAGGGAGTACTTAATGACCATTGAACAGACCATTGATATACCGGCCAGCCGCCACGTTACCTTTGACCTGCCCTTTACATTTCCCATTGGAAAGACAAAGGTAGCACTCACCGTAACTTTTGAAGGTGAAACAGCGCAAGGGGACTGGATTGCGGCACAGCCCGTCAAACCCCTGCGTTCATTGCGCGGTATCGACAAAGGCCGGGATACGATGGAAGCTTATTTTCAGCGCCACCATGCCGACAATGACCGGGAACGTGAAACGGACCGGCAGCGCCGAGAGCCGTAATGGATCGATACTGCCTTGATGCCTGCGCCCTGATTGCGTTTCTTAATGATGAAGATGGCAGCGATAAGGTGGATGACCTCCTCGACAAAGCCGAAAAGGGCAAGATTTCACTTTTCATGAGCAAGGTACAGCTGCTCGAAGTCTACTATGACCGGATATACACGGCAGGCATTGAAGCGGCAAAAGAACGGGTGCTTTCCATTCTTGCCGAACCAATTACTATCTTAGACATTATTACCGACAATGTTCTCTATGAAGCGGGCCGATTCAAAACAAGTTACGATATGTCTCTCGCCGATGCAATCGGCATTGCCACAACTAGTGATATCGGCGCAACTTTCGTTACCAGCGATCATAGTGAACTTGAAGCCATTGAACAACACGAACCTATCTCCTTTCTCTGGCTCCCCGCCAAAAAAAATAATTCTTCACATTCATTCTAAAAGGAAGGTATTGTATGCTGTATAAACCGTTTCAGGATTTAAGCTTATCACGATTGGGGA
>BNUT01000382.1 GCA_025997555.1 Spirochaetia bacterium | reverse complement strand
GTTTTTTGTCCGATGTGATGATGAACTTAACCCGCCTGAATCCATAGACGCCGGGTATGTTGTTGTAGAGTTGGGGATTGCCCCGGCAAAACCTGCGGAATTCGTCGTTTTCAGGGTGAGTCAAAAAACTCTGGGCGAAGAATAATATATTATACTAGGCAAAAGCCTAAAAGGAGATATGTATGGCTGATTACAGTCCTACTACGAAGACCTATTTTAAAGTTGAGGTCGATGGTATTGATTATGGAAACTTTGTTTCCGTTTCCGGTCTTGGAGCCACTGCCGAAGTCAGTGACGACATGGGTGGAATGGACAAAAATCCTCGTAAAGTAGTCGGAAAAGTGAAGTACGATACGGTGAAGTTAGTCCGCAACGCCGATCCGAGGGATAAAATTCTCAAGGAATGGTGGAAAACGGTAGAGCGGGGGAGCCCGGAACAAAAATCTGTTTCCATTGTATTTGTGGATCGGGATGGGACAACCGAAATTCAACGCAGAAACCTATTCAATGCGGTTCCGAGCGGCTGGACAATTTCCGATCTGAGCAGTACTGAAAGCGGTGTCATTACCGAAACAATTTCTTTGGTATATGAAAACGCCGAATGGGCATAAGGTATTTTGTGTAACTTCTTTTCTGGATATTAGAAAGTGCACAGTTTTGGAGAATTTTATGGTGGTCTCAACAGTAAAAAGGGGTATGGTTATTGGTTTAACATATGCCCTTTTACTGTTGTTTCCCCATGATCTTTTTGCAGCCGGAAAAAAAGATGCCCCCAAACTGCCAGCCCTTCCAGAAAAACCGGAAGTTGAACTAAGTCAAAAAGGTGATATACCGGAACGCCCCGTTGAAATTCAAGTAATCACAGAATTGCAGGATCGGTATAATGCATTGGCCGTTCCTGCTATGATTATGTTGCCGATTACCGGTACCTCAGCTATTTCTGCGGATTTTTTATTGCAGACGGAAAAAGAATTATTTAGGCAATTAGTAAATGGCGGAAAGGTTAAGCCGGTTGTGATGCATAAATGGCTGTATGCAACCTACGGAGGGACAAAAGCGAACAACCCTATTGTTCTGATAAATGCTATCAAGGCGGAGCAATATAAAACTCCGGTACAATATATTGGGAAGGCTTCATTATTTAGAGGTGATAATAATTATTTCTTTATACTTGATTTGTATCCCGTAGCTACCTATTATCCTGTTACAATCTTTCGTGTT
>BNUT01000381.1 GCA_025997555.1 Spirochaetia bacterium | reverse complement strand
ACATTTTTTGCATCAATAAATGAATTGGGGGTATTCATGCCGATGATAACCGGTTTTCCCTCTGCCAGGCTTTTTTTTGTTTTTGAAATTTTTGTTGAATTTTTCGTATTATCAGCTTCCCTGCCGAATAGAATGACATAATCCGCTATGGGGTATTTTTTTTCTTCCGCATAGAGGGAAACATCAACCTTGCGGAAATCAGTTATCCGTTCGGTGTCCACCATCCGCGCCGCGCCGGGGGTTTTAAAAAAATCCAGGGCCCAGGAAATCTGGGCGCCCTCCTGACATTCGGGATCATCGGTGATGTTTTTGTACACATAGGCCGGGGAAAAAACATTATCGGTTGTACCGGTCCGGTCCCGGCGGTTTACTGCGATGGATTCTGAGATGGTGCGGGCCGCATAGGCGGAAGCCCAGGCAACGCAGCTTCCGTAATCGGTTTGGTCCCCCGGAAAGGGGGCGTATTGTTTCAGTGACGCCTTTGCGGGCAGGGCGGCGTAGGCCCTGGATAAAAGCTCGGCCTTGCGGGGAAGGTTGTTGTAAACCTCCCCGTCAAGGATCGCGCCCCGTTTAAAATCCTGGGGGAAAAGCGGGAGTTGGAGTGCAAAGAGAAAGACTCCCGCCAGTACCAGGCTAAAACGGAATTTGCCCTGCATACTAATTGTCTGTCTTGGTTACCCGCAGGGTGTAGCGGTTATCATCAATAGGATCGTCATCAAGACAGGTTATTTTCAGAAGATAGGTTCCCGGCTCAAAGCGCTCTCGTATGGTGGCATCGAAATTAGCCCCTGAATCATCATCTTCGGCGATAATATCGTAGTCCGCATTGTAAAGTTCCATGTAACTGTCTAATTCACCATTGTTTGCCCGGATACGGATTTCATAAACGTCGGCCTCGGTAATGACGATACGTACCCAATCAATATCGTTTGAATCAGAAAAGGTACGTTCCTGGGCTTCATCCCCGATGCCTATATCCTTGGCATTGGACCTGCTGTTATCGTTTTCATAGGCGTCAGGAGTTGGAGCAGGCCGCAGAGCCGTTACCAAGGTATAGCGTCCCGAGCTTCCGCCCAGTTCACTTACCTTAATATAATAATCACCCTGTTCTACGATGACATTTACCCTGGCATTCCCACCGCTTCCCGAATCATCATCTTCGGCGATTTCTTCAGTTTCCTTATAGATGGTGATTATGGTATCCAGCCGACTTTCCGTCCATACTGC
>BNUT01000380.1 GCA_025997555.1 Spirochaetia bacterium | reverse complement strand
AGACGCACTATCCCTGGTGAGCTTCAGTAATACTGCGCAGGTAGTTTTTCAACCGGCACTGATGGATACACCTCAAAAACGCCGGGCCTTTCTGGCAGCGGTGGACGGACTCTATCCCCAGGGAACTCCCAACATCGAAGCGGGCATCACCCTGGGCTATGAACAGGCCATCCCGTATTTCCGCACCAATTCTATCAACCAGGTCCTCCTCTTTTCCGCCGGCGATCCAAGTACGATGCGGCTCTTCATGCCAGACCTCAGCCCCGGCGATATCCGGGTTTCCCTCACCTGGAATAACCGGAACGATCTGGACCTCCATGTGCTGGGCCCCACGGGGGAAGAAATCAATTTCAACCACCCCCGGGATTCCTTCGGCGGCTACCTGGATTTGGACCGGAATCTATACGGGGAAACCGCGAATCCTGAGGAAACCATTTTCTGGCCGGATAACAGGGCTCCCCGGGGCACATACCGGGTGTTTGTACAGAATTATCTCAGCAATGAAACGGACCCGATTCCCACCCCCTTTCGGGTAGAAATAAAAAACGGAAACGAATATCTTTCCTTTGACAGCTCCGTGCGCGGCGCCGGCCGCATCAGCCTTACGGAGATCTGTTCCTTTGAATTTGCCGGTAATGATGTTTTTAACCGCCTTTACCAATTGGCGGCGATCCGGAAACAGCAGGGCATTTCCCTCTCCACCCTGGGCCTGGGCAGCAATTTTGACGCAGAACTTCTGCGGACCCTGGCGGAACACGGCCGGGGATCTTCCCGTACCCTGCGTAACCAAATGATGGTGACCGATGTGATGAATATCGACCGGGAATTTGCGCGGATAGCGGTTACCTCCGCACAAACACTGAACGTAGAACTGGACTTTAGCCCGGGAATTGAAATACGGGAAGTGTTAGGCAGCCGGGGCCGTATCGCCAATACCCGGGTCACCTGCAGCATTGAGAACCTTCATCAGGGGGACTACAAGACACTGTTTGTGCGCTACCGGATTCCGCCCCGGACAAGGGGATTGCAGGCTGCGTCTCTCCGCATTACCAGCCGGGAAAACCCGTCCGCCCCCTTTGAGCAGACCGTAATCCTCACCGATCCGATTAATGGGTATGCCGCCGGGATGCTCAAAGGGGGCGGACGGGTTTTCCCGGCTGGTAATGCGGAGAGACGCAGCCTGCAATCCCCTTGTCCGGGGCGGAATCCGGTAGCGCACAAACAGTGTCTTG
>BNUT01000379.1 GCA_025997555.1 Spirochaetia bacterium | reverse complement strand
ATGCCGCATAGGCAAGCTCCCCTACCCCAAAGGATGAGAGCTGGGGGAAAACCGGCAGCGGACCGTACGGGGTAGAGATTTGCAGATCGCCGTAATTGACAGGAACCGGCCCGGCGCTGAACTTTTGCAGACCCTTCTGATAGACCGCTTCGTCAAAACCGGTTCTTCCAATCCGTACCCGGTTCCCGTTTTCATCGGTAGACCATTCCACGCCCTGGTTCCGTTCAAAGTCTGCGGCGATGGCCGCCATATCCTCCACTTCTTTGAAATAGAAGTCCTCGATCCGGCCCAGTTCAAAGTTCATCACGTAGGAACGTATCTTGCTTAAGACCGTACTGTCACCGGTATCCGCAGGATAAGCGGCGTCTTCGGCCCGGAAAAAGGCCCATCCGGAACTTAGTTTGATGATATCACTGTAATCGCCCTTGGCAAGGCCGGTAAGCTGTTCCTGCTGTTGGGCATCCAGCCCTTCGGCGGAAAGTTCATAGGCCATCTTTATGCCCATATCCCCGCCCCTTTCGGCATAACTATCCTGGGAATGGGATTTGGCGGCATCCTCAAAGGTTGAAGTCCCGTCTTTTATGGATGCAAGAACCTGCCGGGCTTCCCGTTCATTTGCGCTGATGGTAATTTGGGAAAGATGGAGGGTCCTGAAAAGGGCAGGATTCTCCGCCGCATAGGAAATGATTTCCCCCTCAGGGTATGCGCTGGTGGAGAAGGCCACCCCTTCAAAACGCCGCTGCCGGGCGGCCATATTGCTGATAAAGGCTTCTTCCTGGGAAGGCCGCCTGAGTTCCTCAATATCCGAATGGTAATGCCTTTCGGCGATCTCTTCCTGAACCTGCCGCCACATGGCCATCCGGGTGATATTGTCGTATTGCCGGTATCTGGTGACGGAGAAGCGTCCGTTTTCCTGGAACTGGGGCAGCCGGGCTACTTCGCGATCTACCAGATCCTTGGGGGCGGTATAGCCCGCTTTTTTCATTTCCTGAAGAATCGCCGTGTGCACCACAGTTTTCTCAAAGGCCAGCCGCCAGATCTGGAAGCTCATAGACAGGGCGTTGCTTTCGTTTATCGAAGACCGCTGGGAGTTTTCAATATCTGCGTACATTTGGGCAAAATAGTTCCCCGGCACATAATTTATGGGAATTTTGTCATAGGCGCCGAAATTCAGATCCACCGAAGTCCCTCCCCCCTCGCCGGGGATGGCGGGAACAAGCACAAAAGCGATGATA
>BNUT01000378.1 GCA_025997555.1 Spirochaetia bacterium | reverse complement strand
TGGGATGAGGTATTGGAAGACACCGAGCAGTACAAGCTGCCGAAAAATGTGGTGGTCCAGTCATGGCGGGGAAGGGAAGGGGGGATCAAGGCAAGCGGCCTTGGCCACCGGGTGATCATGTCCTCCAAGGAGGACGGCTGCTATCTGGATTATAAACACAGCCCTGACCCGGAAGAAATGGGTCGGCAATGGGGTAAATCCACGGTTTTTCAGGGCTATGCCATGGACCCGGTTACCCCGGAGATGACGCCGGAGCAGGCCGCACTGGTCCTCGGCGGTCAAGGGAACCTCTGGTCGGAAGTTATCTATGCGGGCAAAATCGCCGAGTACATGATCTTCCCCCGGATCTGCGCCATCGCGGAATCGCTGTGGACCCCAAGGGAAGCCAAAAATTTTGATGATTTTAAACGGCGTCTTCCCATCCATCAGGAGCGGCTGGACCGTTTGGGAATACTCCAATACCGGGGGGATCTCGAAGGATAGAATACTTAAAGTATCTCTAACGCCTTGAGCCATTCTTCGGCAATGACGCCGTGACCGGCGGATGTGGGGTGGACCCCGTCGGCGGTGAGTTCCGCATCGGGGATTCCTTCTGCGGCGTACCGGGTAAGGATGCCGTCCATGGGGATAAAAACATCGGCGTATTCACGGGCAAGGCGGCGCACCGCCTCAATTTTCGGGTCCAAGTCTTCCCGCCAGACGAGTTTTGCGCTGTCCGTGTTCAAAAGAAATGGTTCGATGATGAGGATCCGTGCGGCGGGAAGATCCCTTTTCAGGTTTTGTAAAACGGTACGGTAGTTCTGCTCAAAGGCGGCGGCGCTTGTGGGATCATTGCGGTCATAACGCCGCCAGGTATCGTTGATGCCGATGAGGATCGAAACCAGATCCGGTTTAATGGCCGCAAAGTCATCCTGATAGCGCCGGACCAAATCTGCGGCCCGGTCTCCTGAAACGCCCCGGTTGATAAAGGACACCCCGTGGCCGGGAAACAGCAGATCATAGAGCGCGGCGATCTTCGCCGGATAGCCCTGGCCCAGGCCCTTTGGGTCTGCCCGGTCCCGGCCGCAGTCGGTAATGGAATCCCCCTGAAACAGCACCACCGTGTTTTTGGAAAAAATGTTTTTCATTATCATCCTCCTTAATCTGAACAGCAACCGCTTCTTCGACTTTGCTGTTTTTTCTAAAGTGCCAGTAAAGTTGTAATCTCCCTCCATCCCCAGCGGTTGGCAATATCCGCAGGGCTTTC
>BNUT01000377.1 GCA_025997555.1 Spirochaetia bacterium | reverse complement strand
TGTGCGTTTTTTTTCCGGCACATTTTTGCAGTTGCTGGAAACCTGCGGTTTCCTTTATCGCAACCGCAAAAACGTCGTATAGCTTTCACGTTATGTGCAATGTGCCCTAAAGTTATTCAAAAAATAATGGTAATAAAAATATTGACAAAAAATAATAAATGATTTAGAGTATATAAAGGAGTAGTTCATATGAAAACTAAATTATTTACTTTATTTTTTGTTTTTGTAGCTATAAGTATACTTTATAGTCAGGAAAATATCATACCTATTGGTAAATTTCGTGATTACCGAGATCATACATCTTTTATAGAATTTACGACAAACAACCGTATCGTAAAATGGAAATCAAATCGTGATGGTACTCATAGAAGATTATCTGCCATATCGGGCGAGTATGTTACAACGAGTGCTGATGGGATAACTTTTCTCGTAATCCTCTGGGAGAATAATAGGGCACGGGAAAAATATCTTTTATTAACCTCACTGGGTGGAGACGGGAGAAAGGTTTTTTTCTTGTACAATTCGAATTCAGAACCATATTTTATAGGATATAGGCAGGATGATGGCTATTATTATGGTGATCATGGATTAGATGGAGATATTGGTATGGGTGGTATCAATTTTTCTCCTGATCGGATTAACTCCTCTTCGTTTTTAGTAGAAGATGGCATAAAATATTCACCTGAAAAATTAGGAAACAGAATAGGTGAATCATGGGCATATCGGTTCAATGGGCAAAACGGTCATGGAATATTAACATTAAATTATGAAAGTTTACCTCCAGACATATATATGTCATCGGGTTTTATTTCATATTCCAATCCGTCACTCTATATAAAAAATGCTCGCCCAAAAAAGATAAGCCTTTCTTGTGGTGATCGGTCTAAGGTAATTCAATTGGCGGATACTCCTCATTTTCAGTATATTTATGTACGTGATATTTTTGATTTTGAAAATTTGATAACAATGGAAATATTGGAAGTTTATCCCGGAACAAACTATAGTGATGTTTGTATTAATTCATTTTATGTAATGGCATGGCAATAAAAAATGGAGTACGGGCACACTGCACATAACATACGCTATACGCTGCGCCGCAGTAGCGGCTTGGCCTCCACAAAACCCCAGTCGGGCTTCGCCCTTTGTGGGGTTTTGTTCCGGCACATTTTTGCGGTTGCTGGAAACCTACGGTTTCCTTTATCGCAACCGCAAAAACGTCGTATAGCTTTCACGTTATGCGAAATTTCCGCC
>BNUT01000376.1 GCA_025997555.1 Spirochaetia bacterium | reverse complement strand
AGTAGAGGCTGATAAACAATACCGGCAAAAGCCCAACCGAGATAAAGGCGATGATAAATTTATTGAACAGATTGCCCCGTACCGATACCATGGATACCGCCTGTCCCCCATTCTACCCCTTTACCGCGCCTGCGGCAATTCCCTTGATAAAGTATTTTTGCAGGGCAATAAAAATGCCGATGGCGGGAATGATACAGATCACCGCCCCGGCGAACAAAATACCCCAGCGGGTATTGAACTGCCCCACGAAGTGAAAAATTTCCACATTAAGGGTGACCGGCCGTTTTGAGTTAAGCATCAGGGAAGGCATAAGAAAATCGTTCCAGATACCAAGGCCGTTGAGGATTATCATGCTGGCAGTACAGGGGGCCAGCAGAGGGAACACGATTTTCCAGAAAAGCTGCATAATATTGGCGCCGTCTATCCGGGCGGATTCCTCAATTTCCACAGGAACCGTAGTTTTGATAAAGCTGGTAAACAGCAGGGTGCCGAAGGCGACCGCGCCGGAGAGATAAATAATGATGGTTCCTGAAAAAGTCCCAAAGAGGCCGAAAAATTTTAATTCCCTGAAAAGGGAAATCATATATGCCTGAAAGGGGATCATCATCCCCCCGATAAAGAAGGCGTAAACCCCGTTGGTCCAAACGCCGGGGTTCCGGGCAATGGCGTAGGACGAGAGGGGAACCACCAGTACAATGAGTACCTCCGAAACAACCGTCAAAAAAAGGGTATTCAGGATGGCACGGGGAATTTGCGTACGGGTAAAAAGAAAAACAAAATTTCCCCAATACAGCCCTTCCGGGAAAGCCACGGGATTTTTCAATATTTCCCCATTGGTCTTAAAGGCCGACATAAAGGATATCAGTACGGGAAACACAAAAGCTGCGGTAACAAGGAAAAGAATCAGGAATCCCGCTATATGAATTGGACGGATCTTTTCCCCGGCTCCTTTTATCAGCCTCATAATTGAACCTCTCTGGAACGAAGCGCCTTTGACTGGACGGCATTGAGTATAAATATCAAAATAAACAGAACCACCGCCAGGGCAGTACCGAATCCCTGCCTGCCTTCAGAGAATGCAACCCGGTAGATCAAATAGGTAATGGTCTCCGAAGAAAAACCGGGGCCGCCGTTGGTCATCACCGCAATCTGATCGAATATCTTGAGTCCGTTAATAAGGGACAGGGTAAAGTTAATGGTCAGGGAACCAGCCAGCAGGGGAAAGGTAATATGTCGGAAAGACTGCCACCCA
>BNUT01000375.1 GCA_025997555.1 Spirochaetia bacterium | reverse complement strand
AATCTTCTTTCAATAAAACAGGATGAAGCCTTCTCCGGCCTCCTCATCAGCCATGCCGGTTTAAGGGCCCCCGCCGCAGGCAATGGGGAACGGCGGAACACCGCCGATGATTTTGCGGAATTCCTCACCGGCCTTTACGGAGAGGCGGACGATGAGGAGCTTGCGCTTTTTCGGGAACTCCTTGCGGAACTTGAAACAAAGGAACAGTCATGAGACCTGAAAAGCTGGTAATGGAAAATTTCGGTCCCTTTGCAGGTCGAGCGGAACTTGATTTTTCCCGGCTGGAAGATATATTCCTCGTGACCGGAAAAACAGGTTCGGGAAAAACCACGATATTCGACGCCATCTGCTTTGCCCTCTACGGAAAAGTTCCGGGCAGCCGTGGCAGCCATACAAACCGTCTGCGCAGTGATCATAGCGCCGGTGGTATGGATGGCGGCACCACCGAAGATGATGAATGTCTCGTGTCCCTGGAATTTTCACTGGGAGATAAACGCTACCTTGCGGAACGAAGTCCCAGGCAGGAAAAGAAAAAAAAGAAGGGAACCGGTACCACCATCGCGGAAGAAACAGTAGTTCTGTACGAAATCATCAACGGAGAAAAAACCAATCCCTCCTCAAAAAAATCTGAGGCGGATCAAAAAATACGGGAACTCATCGGCCTTGATGCGGAAGAATTTTTCAAGATCGTTCTCCTGCCCCAGGGGGAGTTCGCGGAATTTTTGCGGCAGAATACCAGCGAGCGGCAAAAGGTGTTGGGGAAACTTTTCCCCGTGGAAAAGGCCGCAGAGGTGCGGGAACTGGCGCAGGAAAAAGCCCGGGATGCTGAAGCCCTGGCCGCTGAAGCCGCACGGGTTCTTGGGGACATTAACAGTAAAGTTTCTTTTGATACTTATGAGGCGTTGCACCAGGCGGCAGAGGATTCCTACAAAAGGGCGCGGGAGAAAATTACCGGCCTGGGAATAGAAGAAACCCGGCTTCGCAAAATCTTTGGGTCTCGGCAAAAGGAAGCGGAAACAGTATCCCGATTGGAAGAAAGCCGCGTAAAAGCACAGCAAATCGAAGCGGCAGGAAAATCAATAAAGGAAAAAGAAACCCTCCTTTCCCTTTCCCGGAGGGCCAGGCCCCTGGAGCAATTTCTAAGAGCAGACGAACAGGCCCGGGGAAATGCCCAATCCGCAGCAGCAACTTTGGTGTTGGCAACGGAAAAACGGGCCCCCGCAGAGGCTTCTCCCGCACCGGCCCAGATTGGAAGAGCGT
>BNUT01000374.1 GCA_025997555.1 Spirochaetia bacterium | reverse complement strand
CGGGCAAGGCAGAGGACCTTCAAACAATATTCGGGGGTAAGCGCAGAGGTGTCGGCGCCTTCCAGGGCGGTCCCCTTTAGCGGGAGCAGGAAATTGACGGGTGAAGAAGGTTATGGATATGAGTTTAATCAAGGTCAGTCTGCCGATATGTACCGTTGCACTTTTGATAAATTATTTGAAGAGATGGAAAAGAAGTTTGACAGATATAGCTCATATAAGGACATCAAGTTGTGTTCAATTGATGCACCATTCCCATTATTGGACAGGAATAACCCTTTCCGGTATAGCATACAAAACGCCTTTGACGGCAGTCCAGCTACCAGCTATGTGGGAGATACCGAAGATAGGTTGTTTGAAATAAATATCCTTTTTACAACCCCCTTTGAATTTGTAAAAATTGCCCTAATCAATGGGTATGCCCAATCAGAAATGTTATATCGCCGTAATAATCGTATCTCTGAAATTAGGTAGGCAATAGTTAATAATGATAAAGTAGAACAAGTTGTTA
This sequence comes from Spirochaetia bacterium, assembly GCA_025997555.1. GTDB lineage: Bacteria > Spirochaetota > Spirochaetia > Treponematales > Breznakiellaceae > BNUT01. The sequence continues at coordinate 756 of BNUT01000374.1, read as the reverse complement.
TACTGCTTAAGGACCTTGTATTAGATATGCAGGCATATATACTAGCAAAATCCCAAGCAATAAATCAGTTTTTGCTTAATGTAACGAATTATTACAAAGGGGATAGGTATGATGATACCTGCCTAGCGGAATTAAATTTGTTCGATGAAAATATTGGCTGAATATTTGGAGATATTTATTAATATGAATAATATATATAAAAAATGGGGTACGGACAAACTGCACATAACATACGGTTTGCGGTTCGGGGCTAAAGCCCCTCCGGGTTCCGTTCGCCTAGGTCAGTCGCTACGCTCCTTCCCACGGCTCACTCCACCTGAACCTTCATTCATTTTTGTTGCGTTAAAAATAAAAACATTACTTTCTTTAGGGATAAAAAACCCATTTTCCGTCAGTATATACCATAAATTATTAAAACATTCTGTAAAAAAACCAATTTTAAAAAAAATAATGATACATAATGCTATTATTGTTTTCATTCCAGTCAATTGTTTCTTCTTCATTATATTTTCATAATAATTTTATTCTAATATTAAGTCAATGTATTTTATTCATTATTTTTCAAAAAAATTTGAGGCAAAAGGACACAAAACGAAAAAGCTATACGACGTTTTTGAGGTTAGGAGAAGGGAAACCGCAGGTTTCAAGAAACAGCAAAAATGTGCCGGAGAAAAAACGCAAAAAGGCCAAAGACCGACTGCGTTTTTTCTTAGGCCAAGCCGCTACTGCGGCGCAGCGTATAGCGTATGTTATGTG
>BNUT01000373.1 GCA_025997555.1 Spirochaetia bacterium | reverse complement strand
CGTCCTTGCGGAGAGCCACATCAAGCCCGTACTGGACAAGCCTCTTCCCGAAGGGGTTACCGCCCAGATCCGCAGCGATGGGGAAAAGGAATATGTCTTTGTGATGAACTTTACCCCCTCCGCCCATACCCTTGAAACCGGCCCCTTGGGCCCATGGGAAACCCAAATTATCGAACGAAAGGCTTAAGGTAATACATGACAGACACCGCTCACACCCGCAACTTCTGCATCATCGCCCACATCGATCACGGCAAATCCACCCTGGCGGACCGGCTTATCCAGAAGGCCCGGCTGGTTGAGGACCGGGATTTTCAGGATCAGATCCTGGACAACATGGACATTGAGCGGGAGCGGGGGATCACCATCAAGAGCCAGGCGGTAACCCTGCCTTACACCGCTTCCGACGGTCAAGAGTACGAGCTTAATCTGGTCGACACCCCCGGCCATGTGGACTTTACCTACGAGGTTTCACGGGCGATCAACTCCTGCGAGGGCGCCCTGCTTTTGGTGGACGCCACCCAGGGGGTGCAGGCCCAGACCCTGTCCAACATGTACCTGGCTCTGGAACACAACCTTGAGATCGTGCCGGTGATCAACAAGATCGACATGCAGGCCGCAGACATACCCAACGCCAAACGGCAGATTGAAAAGGACCTGGGACTTTCTGCGGAGGACGCCCTTTTGGTTTCCGCCCGGCAGGGCACCGGGGTGGATGAGCTTTTCGAGGCCATCGTCCATCTTATTCCCCCCCCGACGGGGAAATCCGATGCCCCTCTGCGGGCCCTCATCTTCGACTGCCACTACGATCCTTACCGTGGGGTAGTGGTCCATTTGCGGGTCTTTGACGGCTCCATCAAACAGGGGATGAAGATCCGGTTCATGTACAACAACTCCGAATACGATGTGGAAACCGCCGGGGTTTTCAAGCTGGCCCTTATCGAAACCGGGGAACTTTCCGCCGGCAGCGTGGGCTACATCATCGCGGGGATCAAAACCGTCAGCGATGTCCGGGTGGGGGACACGGTGACCGGCGCGGAAAACCCCTGCGCCGAGCCCCTGCCGGGCTTCCGCGAGGTCAAGCCCGTGGTCTTTTCGTCAATATATCCCGTGGATTCCAACGATTACGATGAACTGCGGACCAGCATGGAAAAGCTCAAGCTGAACGATGCATCCCTGGTTTACGAAAAGGATTCCTCCGCCGCCCTGGGCTTCGGTTTCCGCTGCGGCTTTCTGGGCCTCCTCCACCTTGAGGTGATACAGGAACGGCTT
>BNUT01000372.1 GCA_025997555.1 Spirochaetia bacterium | reverse complement strand
TTTTTCAAGGAAAACATACAAATCTACAGCCGTTTCCCGGATAAAGGAGCAATCAGCAATATCCTCATTCTTTAGAATGGGGTAACTTTGTTTAGGGAGCAAGATTTCAGGGTACAGGGCCATTAAAAAAGTTCCAGCGTTTTGCCTATATCGGTAAGATTGCAATCTTTGGCAATCAGTTTGCCTTTCTGTCTGGACAGGATAAAGACCGATTCCGGTTTTTCAAAATTATAGTCAATAACATACTCCTCGCCCTTAACTTTGAGCCTGACCTTTATCGAATCCTTATAAAAGGTTATATGCGGTTCCGTAAGAGGGCCTAGCGCCCATAATGCTTGTAGGAATGGTTCCGCTTTGGCTATATCTAAATCCGTATTGTCGTTGACAGTTTTGTACCGCCGCAGGACATCAATAAGGCCATCATCTTCCCAAACCTCATTTCCCGCTGGTTTTTCCCTTGGCACATTCAGCGTAAAAGGAATCCCGCCGCGCATTATCGACTGCCGGAGGAACAGGTTGATGGCTTCCGACATGGAAATACCGAGTTGGTCAAAAAGCGCCGTGGATGCGGCTTTGGTCTGGTCATCTGTTCTAACCTGAATGGTTGGCATGGTTAAGCCCTTCTCATCTATAGGATATTGTCTCCAGGCTTTTTGTCAATACATTGTAGGTAACATTGCAGGCGATCGATCATAGCCAATAGCTGGTAGGTAATAGACCGTGGGACTTCAATAAAAGTCAAATATTGTAAATTCATGGTCAATATTGACTATTTTTATGCAAAATACAAAAATACTGAAAACGTGAAAAATAGCTAGAAAACGGTCAATTCTATTTAATAAGTAGTCAAAATTGACTGTTTGCATTTTATTAATTTTTATAATATGCTTATGGAAAGGCAAGCATAGATGGATACTACTACAGAAAAAACTAATCGGCGGTCAGAGGGGGTCAAAGTGCCTCAGAAGATACAGGACGCCTTCATCACACATTTTCAGGCATTCACTAGGCAATTACATGATCGTGGCGGTGTACCCGCACTGCGGCAATACCTACTAGAAAATGGTCTTCTTAACGATGAAACACTACTCTCTACATTTCAGGATTTATTCAAAATAGACCGGTGCAAAAATGGCAACGGGATATTTAAGCCCCCTGAACTTTTTGACGGTATTTTTTCTTTCCTTGATTATCCGGCAAGCGCGTTATTTGGAGGGATAAAAACCTCTGATAATGAATTGGCGGACCGCAATTACAAAAGCGGTTTTAAAT
>BNUT01000371.1 GCA_025997555.1 Spirochaetia bacterium | reverse complement strand
TTTGTCCAAAGTATCGAAGAATTGTTTTTCTTTTGTATTTTCTGTATGTGTTTTATCTTTCACTATTTCGTTTCCCCGATAGCGCAATTTCCCTTCGGCGGCCAAGTTTTGTATTTCGCCAAAAAGCGGATGTTCAAAGTCCTCTACCGCCACTTTACCAAAAAACTGACGGTAATACACCGTGGCTAAATATGGTGAATAGCGCTGAATGACGTCCGTTGCGCTCCCATTAAGATTTGCTAATGATAGATCAGGACTGTTATACATGGTGAGGCGAAATTCAAGACGCTGCTTATAAGGGTTGCTTGTGATTGTTTCCCGCCGAATGTGGTTTTCCCTTATTAAGGCTTCCGCTTTATTATAGATTTTAATGCGACTGACCCGCTTAGGACGGTTAATGCTGCTGCGGTAATCGCCTGAGTATATTGTTCCCTTATAGTTGGATAAGCCGATCATGCTCACAATCTGTATGTCCCATTGCCGAAAATCAAAGTAGAATTCGATTTCCCGAATATTAAACACGAAGAATTCTAGGTGGACGAATATAACAGACAGTGGTAAAATTACCGGTAACACAATCACTTTCTGTTTTATCAAGTCAAATATCGCTTCTGCAATGGAATAACGGATATTGGTTATAGGTCTCGTTTTTGTTGGATTGAGGCGTTGAGCCTGTATGGACAAATACGTCCTTGTGTAGTAGAAAAAACAATGATCAACCCGTAGGTAGTCGTTTATCTTTTTTGTATAGTCGATATACCGCTTCAACCGTGGGTTCAATGTGATTTGGATGCGGTCAATGCCCTCAATGGGCAAACCTTCGATGTTAAGTGCCATCATTGCACTACCTGTGGTTTGCTTACTGTTTGAGTTTTGGTTTTGCATGTAGCCAGATATTTTTCAACATCGGTTTCTAAAAACCGTCTTGCAGATCCAATTTTCATGGAAGGGATTTTGTCTGTTTCGGCATACTTGTAAACCGTTGATGTGGATAGTTGCAGTGCTTTCGCAACATCGTTGATTGTTAAAGCCTTTGTCATAATTGTCTCCTTTTGCTCTTTGATTTGCCAAGATAATTTTTCTTATCGTGTATCCGTATCTATTGGTATGTTATCGGTGTGTAAAAAATAATCAGATCGGGGGTATATCCTAACTTCTACCAATAGCTGCTATGCTGCATTAAATAAGATGAAACTGTCCTACGTGTAAATAGTTAATGCGAAACGAACATAACCATAAGGCGGTAACTTATGGAAAAACAACGAAACATTTTCAACAT
>BNUT01000370.1 GCA_025997555.1 Spirochaetia bacterium | reverse complement strand
ACAATAGGAATAGGAGAAGTCAATGAAATTTCAAATGCCTAAAGCTGTTACTATAATGGCTAGAACATCGTCAATTACAAATGCATTTTATAATGGAATTATACCTGTGATTGAGCCAACAGATAGGGAAATAAGTAATGCTTTAAGTATATTGGATATTGATCAAAACAATGTGACATGTTGTTATTGTGGAGAACCGGCCACAGAATGGGATCATTTACGCCCTTTAATTATTAATAAGGAACCAACTGGATATATTTCTGAAATTGCAAATTTGGTTCCTTGTTGTGGAAAGTGTAATCAATCAAAAGGAAACAAAAATTGGGAAGACTGGATAAATAGTTCTGCAAAATTGTCTCCAAAAACTCGGAATGTAAAAAATCTATCTGAGAAAATTGCCAAAATAAAAGCTTATGAAAAATCAACAAATCCTATAAAAATTGATAATTTCGAATCAATTGTGGGAAAACCTTTATGGGAAAAACATTTGGAAAATTATAAGGAAATAATTACCTTAATGAAAAAATGTCAAAAAACTTCAGATGAAATAAAGGAAAAAATAAAAAATCATTTTAAGCAATAGCGCACTTCACATAACATACGCTATACGCCATTTGTCCTACACGTTGTTTAAATATAAATTGACAATAATAGAATATAATGCTAGAATAATTATATGAATAACGCTAAATGTGTATTTTTTATATTATTTTGCTTGGTAATTATGGGGTGTAATACCTTAAACATCATAGTAGAGAAAAATGAGATAAATAATTTTCTTGTTGAAGAAATTCATGAGGATAATGATTTCTATATAAAAATATCTGGTCTTATAATGCATAGTGCCTATGTTTATAATAAAATTGAAACAAATGAATCATTTGATGGATTGAATATATTATTATATGGTTCATTTTTTAAGAAAGGCAAAGGGGCGAGCGCTACATTTGATGTAAAAATACATATAAAAAATAATATTAATATAGTTTATTTTGGGAGGGGACAAATTAAAATATGGGAAAGAAATAATTATGAATAATTATATAAAAAATATGGAGTATAAAATAATGGGGTACGGACAAACGGCGTATAACATACGCTATACGCTGCGCCGCAGTAGCGGCTTGGCCTACAGAAAAACGCAGTCGGTCTACGGCCTTTGTGCGTTTTTCTTCCGGCACATTTTTGCGGTTGCTGGAAACCTTCGGTTTCCTTTATCGCAACCGCAAAAACGTCTCATAGTTTTCCCACATCGGTAGACGGGCCTGTAGGGGAAGAATGGT
>BNUT01000369.1 GCA_025997555.1 Spirochaetia bacterium | reverse complement strand
GTTACGCTTCACAATATTCCTGAGGGAATGGCGGTCGGCGTGGTTTTTGCGGGACTGCTTGCGGGAAATGGCGGCATTTCGTTTTCTTCCGCATTGGCCTTATCCGTGGGTATCGCGATTCAGAATTTTCCGGAGGGGGCGATTGTTTCAATGCCGCTGCGAACCGAAGGTGTTTCAAAAGGCAAAGCTTTCCTGTACGGCACATTATCGGGTGCGGTGGAACCGGTTGCGGCACTGATAACCATACTATTGACGGCCCTGATGGTTCCAATCCTGCCGTACCTGTTGGCTTTCGCCGCCGGAGCCATGATTTATGTGGTGGTGGAAGAGCTGATCCCCGAACTGCAGGAGGGTGAACATTCAAACATTGGCATTATCGGCGTTGCCCTTGGTTTCGTGTTAATGATGATTTTAGACATTGCTCTGGGTTGAATGAACCCAGACTACAGCGGAGGATAAAATGAATAAATCAAAAAGAATGTATGATTTACATACCCAATTGATCATTGATGAGTTAATCGAAGGCCTTGCCAAAAAAATTGATGCACGAGCGCTGGATATACTGGACATTAAAAATCCTAATCTAAGATGTGAAAAATGGAAGGCGGTCATAAATGACGCCATGTGCAGTTCTGCCGAGACAGGGTATGTTGATGGGGTAAAAGAGGCGGATAGGTTGTGATGGTTGGATGGAGCAATGGCTTAAAGACTATCTCCATGTTGGTTAAGGGGTGCATCTATATCGCCATCCCCGTGGTGTACTGCACATTATACAAATGCGCGTAAAATCCGTCCGCAATGCCCAGCAGTTCCGCATGGGTGCCGCTTTCCACAATCTCACCGCTGTTGATAACCAGAATTTTGTCGGCGTTCCTGATGGTGGAAAGCCGGTGGGCGATGATGAAGCTGGTGCGGCCCTTCATCAGGTTGAGCAGCGCCTGTTGGATGTGAATTTCCGTGCGGGTGTCCACTGAGGAGGTGGCTTCGTCCAGGATCAGCACCTGGGGGTCGGCCAAAATTGCGCGGGCGATTGCCAGTAATTGCCGCTGGCCCTGGGAGAGGTTACCGCCGTTATCCTGCAGCACCGTGTCGTAGCCGTGGGGCAGATGGATGATGAACTGATCGGCGTTGGCCAGCTTTGCCGCTTCCTCAACCTCAGCGTCGGTGGCGTCAGGCGCGCCGTAGCGGATATTGTCCCGCACGGAAATTCACATCCAACAGGCGCTGCTCAACCTGATGAAGGGCCGCACCAGCTTCATCATCGCCCACCGGCTTTCCACCATCAGG
>BNUT01000368.1 GCA_025997555.1 Spirochaetia bacterium | reverse complement strand
CAAAATGATGATGGCAACTATATATTCTTTGAATTAAACAATCTAGATGAGGATTGGATAGAAGGTAATCTAATCAATGGTGAAAGAAAAGGCATAGATACCAATGTTGATTATGATTGTGAAATATTAAGCAAGAGTCTATTGAAAAGTCCATCTCCCGGTACTGCCAGTATAGCAAAGAAGGGTGAATATGCCGGAGTAATAAAGAGAGTTTTTCAATCAAAAGAAAGCATGATAAGATTTTTAAAATCTCCACCGGTACATGGCAATGGTGACGGATATGAGAAAATGTTAATATTTTCTGTAACAGTCTCACAAAGAGACGTTATTTTACAATCAGCTGAAGAAAAAGGTAAGTTATTCAAAGATTACACTATCATTAATAATAGTTGTGGAATATGGGCGCGAAACATCCTTATAAGCCCTAATAGTGGAATAACACTTACCCCGCCACAAGATAGGGAAAAATTACGGGAGAAAATAGCTTCAATGAGTTCAGGGCATTTTATTTTAGAACACATGCTAAGAGAAAATGCCCCTAATTCTATTGGTGATGAACTTAAATTATGTAATCCAACATCTTATTATGAAAATATAAAATAATGAGGCATATTATCTTTACCACATTATTATTACTATCCTCTCTATGCTCATGTCGTTCCGAGAATGAAAACGGTATTGTATTTCAGGGAAATGGTAAAACATGGATTGGTAAGATATCTGTCGATTTAAGCTCACTTGATACAAATGATGAAACATGGGATAGAGTTGTAAGATGCGATTCCATTACATCCCAAGTATGGGCGATTACTAAAGAGAATAATGATACCGATAAAATGTATATTTATAACATAACAGATGGTAAAATAAATCAGAAAGATTTTATAACTATAAAATCAGCAGGTTTGATAAAATTTTTTCCTGAAATATGTGATGATAAAGTCCTAATTATATATAATGACATAAAAACCTATGAGATTTATGACTTGACAAATAATGAACGAACAGATCTTGACCTTACCGATATTATAGAATCTTTTCATGACGGATATATAAGCTTCATGGGATTTAACGGAGAACAATTATTTTTTTATTTGTCTGATTATTCCAATCCGAATCGCCATATTGTATGTTATACGATTAAAAATAACGACTTTTCAATTATTCCATTCAGTGTCAACCTAAGCCGTATAAGATACATACCCAATGAAAACAAGATTGTCGGGATAAATAACAATCATTCTATTGTTATTTTTGACATTGACACCAATGAATATACAGATACAGGAATATATCGCAAAAAGTTTTTTCCGG
>BNUT01000367.1 GCA_025997555.1 Spirochaetia bacterium | reverse complement strand
CCACCGCCGCGACCATCGTATCAGGGGCCATGGCCGAGCGGACCAAGTTCAAGTCATACCTCATTTATACCTGCTTCATCTCGGCCTTTGTCTACCCGATCTCCGGGCACTGGATATGGGGCAGCGGCTGGCTTGCCCGGCTCGGTTTCCACGATTTCGCCGGCTCCACGGTGGTCCACTCGGTGGGTGGCTGGGCGGCCCTCATAGGCGCTGCGGTGCTTGGCCCCCGTATCGGCAAGTACACCAAAAACGCAGACGGCAAGATCACGGTGAGGGCCTTCCCCGGCCATAACATCCCCTACGCCTGTCTCGGCGTGTTCCTGCTCTGGTTCGGCTGGTTTGGCTTCAACGGCGCCAGCACCGGTATCGCCACGGTCGGCGGGGGCGGCATCTGGAGCGGCTACAATATCGCGCGGGTCTGTACGACCACCGCCCTTGCCGCGTCTGCCGGCGGCCTCGGCGCGCTGAGCCTATCCTGGGTCTGGTTTAAGAAGCCCGACGTGAGTATGAGCATGAACGGCGTACTCGCCGGTCTTGTGGCTATCACCGCGCCCTGTGCCGTGGTCAGTCCCGGCGCCGCTATCGCCATCGGCTTTATCGGCGGCGTGCTCGTCGTGCTTGCGGTTGAGTTCATCGACAAGGTTCTTAAGATCGATGACCCGGTGGGCGCCTCATCGGTACACCTGGTGAACGGCATCTGGGGAACCATCGCAGTAGGCATCTGGGCCAATGCTCCGTCGGATGGCGTGGTTGGCCTGCTCCACGGCGGCGGTTTTGCCCAGCTTGGCAGGCAGCTCATCGGCGTCGTGTCGGTGGGCGCGTGGGCGGTGGTCACCAGCCTGATCCTTTTCCTGGCGATTAAGGCCACTGTCGGGCTGCGGGTCAGTCCCAAGGAAGAACTGATGGGGCTCGATCTGAGCGAACACAAGTCGGAAGCCTACACCGGCTTCCAGATATTCTCCAACATGTAGGGGGTGAATGATGAAACTGATAATAGCATACATACAGCCTCATGCGCTGAATGATGTTAAGCAGGAACTTTTTAAGGCCGAGGTTTACAAGATTTCGGTGACCAACGCCATGGGCTGTGGACAGCAGAAGGGCTACACCGAGCATTACCGGGGCGTCGAAGTTGAAGTGAACCTGTTGAAAAAGGTCCGCATTGAAATCGCGGTAAACGATAACTTCGTAAAGCCCACCATAGACGCCATCATCCGCGGGGCGCGGAGCGGCGAAATCGGTGACGGGAAGATCTTCGTCCTCCCCATCGAAGAAACCATCCGCATCAGGACCGGCGAAACTGGCTCGGCGGCTAT
>BNUT01000366.1 GCA_025997555.1 Spirochaetia bacterium | reverse complement strand
ATGCCTTATCCACACAGTGATAATCAATACGCCACCCCACATTCCGTGCCCGTGCATTGGCCCGGTAGGACCACCAACTGTAGTGCCCGGCCTCGTCGGGGTGGAGACTGCGGAAGGTGTCCACATGGCCCGTAGCGGTAAAGCTGTCCATCCAGGCCCGCTCCTCCGGGAGGTAACCGGCGTTGCCCTCGTTCTCCTTGGGGCGGGCAATGTCGATGGGGGTATGGGCGATGTTATAGTCCCCGCAGAGTACGAAATGCCTTTTTTGGGAGACATAAGTATTACAGAGTTCCAGAATGGCGGCGCAGAAATCAAGCTTGTAGCCCAGCCGGGCGCCCCCGTCCTGGGAATTGGGAAAATAGGCTGATATAAGGGTAAAATCCCTGAATTCGGCCTGAAGCACCCGGCCTTCATCGTCAAAGGCGCTGATACCCAGGGGTTTAACATCCAGGGGCTTCACCTTGCTGTAGATAGCCACCCCCGAATAGCCCGCCTTTTTGGCGCTGGCCCAGTAGCTCGTGTAGACCGCCCCGGCCTTGTCTTTGGGGCTGATCAAATCCGCCGAAAGCTGTTCAGGGCGGGCCTTGGTCTCCTGGATACAGAGCAGGTCCGCTGATTCTTCGGCTGCCCACTCCACAAAACCTTTTTTCTCCACCGCCCGAATTCCGTTGACGTTCCAGCTCAAAATCTTCATTATGTATAATATAAACTTCAATCGGACAAAAAAACAAGGTTGTAAACATGCCTCTCTATGCGGGAAATGATACGGCAATAGCGGACAAAGGCAAAAAAAAGCTCAAAGAACCGGAGGAATTCCGGGTGATCCTCCTGAACGATCATTACACCACCATGGAATTTGTGGTGGAAATCCTGATATCAGTTTTTCATAAGAGCGAAGACGAGGCATACCGCATCATGATGGACGTACACAAAAAGCATAAGGGCATGGTCGGGGTCTACCCCTGGGACATAGCCCGGACCAAGGCGGATCAGGTCCATGCCGCAGCCCAGCTGAACGGATTTCCCCTCCGCTGTATTGTAGAACCCGCTTGAGGAGTATAAAATAAATTGGGAGAAAAAATGAAAATTTCAGGTCATGTCCAGGCTATTATCAACGCCGCCTATAACGAGGCCAAGGTACGGAACCATGAATACCTGACCCCCGAACATATCCTCTACGCAGCCCTGGCCTTTGACGAGGTGCAGGGGATACTTGCCGCTTGCGGGGCGAATCTGAATCAGCTTAAGCACGGGCACGGAATGTGGGGTGGCGTATTGATTATCACTGTGTGGATAAGGCATTTATGCCCAAGGTCAGCAGT
>BNUT01000365.1 GCA_025997555.1 Spirochaetia bacterium | reverse complement strand
GTTCGTACCGGTCGGGTACATCGCCGATAGGGATAACGCGCTCAAAATCAAATATGAGGTTTCCCATCTCATCTTTATTGATATAGTTGTTGGTGACGACTGTCAAGGTAGCTGTGGACATAATCAGCGCGTTACAGCAATGGTTAGGCATCATTCTCCCTCCGTGTTCTGTGCTTCAAGGTAAGCCGGGTCGTATTTCCAGAAGTGTTTTTTGTCCCTGGCAAACAAAGCTTCCTCAATGGTCTTGTATACACAGTGGAAGTCCAGATTTACCATCAGGTACTTGCGGGGGATTTCAAGACTGAGCAGCTCTGAAACGGAAATGGAACCCCATTCGCTGTTATCGTAGTCCCCGTTCAAAATCGCATAGCCGAAGAATTGGTCCCCGCGATCCCATTCGGCGATGTACCAATCACAACCTCCCACGAAGTAGTGGAGGCTGAGCGGATGCAGGGCATTCGGTTGGTCGGTTTCGTATAGCTTGGGGATATTAGCGGCAATTTTATTCATCCGCTTGATGTATTCGGCGTGTTCCCGTGGATTATCCCGCATACTGCGGTACTGTGATTTTGGAAGCAACTTTATCAGGTCATCTGAGAAAACAACCGCCGCCTCAACGGAACCCTTGGTTGTATCCGCATCCTGTTTTGTAAACATTTTTGTCCTCCTTTTATGTGACTGCTGTTTATTATTGTTCTGAGGAGAAGTCATACCCTGTTAAAAATAGGCCGCCATTGCGTTATGTGTTAATTCCCCGGGGTACATACTTCCCTTCACACATGTTTTTTAAATATCCTGCTTTTTTCCTTGTTGGCTGCGGCGTTATACTCCCGCCTGAATTGTGTTGCATCGTCGCCGGACAAATACCGTTCCTCAACAACCGCTCCGGTACTCGTCAGTCGCCGGGACATGATTACACCCCCATCCCTGATTTCATCCCAATCGTAGCTGAAATCACGGTCAAGCATATTCTGCCTCCTCAACGGGAATACCTTCATATTCGTAGTAGATTTTGCCATAGTGGTATCCGTATAACACCGCATAAGCGGCATACTTCGGGTTAAAATCAGGATTTGGTTTCCCCTGCTTATAGGGGTACACTTTTTCTACCACACGGCTAACTTCAATTCCGGAATCCTTCAAGACTTGCCGCATGGCGTATTCCACCTGGTCCTCTACTACATCCTTTATGCCCCAACTCGAATACTTCCGGGTATTTCCTTTTCTGCCCTTAACCTTAAAGCTCATAGGGTCCGCTTTGGGGATTCTTATAGTGAAGTACCAATACCCGCCATAATATCCGCCGTCATTCATCAGGTGAAACTCCCA
>BNUT01000364.1 GCA_025997555.1 Spirochaetia bacterium | reverse complement strand
CCGCCAATGGTTATGGCAGTCCCACTGACATTGCCCTTCATCCGGGCGGCTTTTCCAATCACCACCCGGCCCTTTACGGTTACCTTGCCCCGGACGTTGCCATCCACACGGGTAAACCCGCCGGTTTCAATATCCCCTGAGACACTGGTGTTGACGCCTATAATAGTATTTATTGAAAAATCTTCTCTGCGAGCCATGCGCCCCCCTTTGAAACTTCGTTAGGAAATACCGGGTCGCTTTCCGATAGGAAAAATTTAGGCGCCTCCATGCGGAGGCGCGACGTCATTGGATTCTCGATTAGCGGGTTGCGGACCGGGCAATGCTGGAACGAATGTTGATGTACTTGTAGGGATCCACCACATCCGAGCCGATATGCACTTCATAGTGCACATGGGGTCCGGTGGAAAGCCCCGTATTACCGATCCAACCGATTACATCCCCCTGCTGAACCCGCTGACCTAACTTAACGTTGAAGTCCAACATATGGGCATACCGGGTATAGTACCCGTGCTTGTGTTTGATAATCACGTACCTTCCAAAGCCGTCCCGATCGACATCGATGGTGACCACCTGCCCGTCGGCGGTGGCGACAATCGGGTCCCCCTGGCGGTAGGTAGAAAGGTCGATGCCCTTGTGGATGTAATACTGGCCGGTAAAGGGATTTTCATTCTGGCCAAAATACATAGAAATGTGCCCAATGCCCCCCTTGATGGGCCAGATACTGGGAATTTCCGTCAAAAGGGCGCTCTGGGAGTCCAGCAGGGTGCCGATTTCCCTAATCGGCCCCACAGCAGAGGCCAAATAGGTCGAAAGACGCCGTACATCGTCCACTTCCTGTGTAAGTCCTTCGGGGGTTTCCCTGATATCAAAAAAGGATGAAAGATCCCCGGCGGAAGCTTGGGAAGTGTCGGCACGGGGGGCATCGGCGCCAATTGCGGTGAGAGTCCCTGAAAGGACGGCCTCAAAACCCCTGGCCTCGTGCAAAAGACCGGTTATTTCATCCCGAAGCTGGTCCAAGCTGGCCTGAACATCCTTTAAGCGGCCGTCTTTACTGGCTAAAACGCCCTGTGTGCTGCTGTAGGAAGCGCTGAACCAGAAGAAAGCCCCCACAATTCCCGCCATAATCAGAAAGAAACAACAGATAGAAAAGACCGTTATATGGAGGTTGTAAACTTTCTTTTCAGAATGGGGCACCAGTACCACAGTATAACGCCGGGTCAACATCCCAAAAAAGGATTTGGAGAACCCCGCGATGGCTTTGGCGGCAACCATAGCCATACTTTTGATTTTTTGAACTAAATTATTCTCAAATCTCTTATACTCATGGACCTGCGCC
>BNUT01000363.1 GCA_025997555.1 Spirochaetia bacterium | reverse complement strand
TCGATGCTATTGGCGCCGAAATATTCTTCTCCCAGAAGCCCGCTCCCTTCAAGGCGGACAGGATTCAGGTTTCCATGTACAAGATCATCCCCCGATGAAAACAGGGGCGTCCCCTCATTGTCAAAAATATAGAGGGCGGCCTCATCATCGATTATCGGGGACAAGGCATCCATAAGGCTTTGGGAGCGCAGCAGAAAAAACACCAGGGTATTGCCGGCGCCGTCCAGCTTCGTTCCATAGAGAATTCCCCGCAGGGGACTGTCGTTCCAGAGATAGGTATCTTCAGGAAAAAACGCGGGCTGATTTCCAATGGTATAGGTTTTCAGATAGCCCTCGTAACTATAACTGCCGAATTGATTAAGGGAACCGTAGAAATCCTTCATATAACCGGCCATAAAGCTGGGGGATAAGGTCAGATCCGAATTGCGGTAATACACCATCATATCCATATCCCGGACCGACAGGTCCATATTCTGGATGGATTGCAGGGCCCGCCAAATATCGTAATAGGCTTCATTGGCGATATCGCCGCCCAGAGGCTCCAGCCCCAGAAGGTTTGCGTCAAGCCGCAGCCATGATGCCACCATACGGATATTTTTTATCCGGTTATCCATGGTCTCCCTGCCGTTGGAAAGCCGGTTCACGCAGGTTTGGCTCTCATTTTCTTCCGTAATCCTGATGGCCCGGTAGGCGACAATATTAAGCGCAAAGACGGGTATAATGATAAAGAGCAAAAAGGAGGTGGAAAAAGTAAAGAATAAATTACGGCCTCTCCACATAATGCACTCAGTATATCATAAAAACTGAATGCCCGCCTGAAAATTTTACCTTGTGAAAAGGCGCCGCCGGAGGGCGAACGGGCTTATCCCCGGATGAAGAAAAGAGAAAAATTTTAACCGCAGCCCCGGATGGTGTAATTTTTCCCTGCACTGGTGTCAAAGGAAACAATATCCGCCTGCACGATGGTATAGGCAACCGGAACCCCATCGCTGCCGGTGATTGTGCTTTTATCGATGTTGGGGAAATACACCGTACATTCGCCGCCCTTGTTGGACTTTATCCTAAAGCATTTTGCCCGGCCGTTTTCCCACTCCGCGGAAACCTCAAAATTGCCCCGTGCAACCAGACCCGTGTAGGAGCCGGTCCGCCATGCGTCCGGCAGCGCGGGGAGCGGCGCGATATAGCCCTCGTGGCTTTGCAGCAGCATTTCCGCCATGCCCGCTGCACCGCCATGTTTCCCAGCTTAAGGCCCTGTATCCGGGGAGCATCATCAACAACACTACCCCGGCCTGGATAGACGCGGCGAAAGTTACCCTTACTCTGCGCGGCGATGGCACAACCGGC
>BNUT01000362.1 GCA_025997555.1 Spirochaetia bacterium | reverse complement strand
ACCGCTGTCTCCCATTTGGTGTTTACCATCTCGAATCTCCAGTTCCGCAGCAGCGGGGTGGTCAACTTCGTACTGTATATTGACGATAAGGAACTCACGTCAATTCCGTTATATATCAGAAAGGGGTAAAACAATGGCGTTAGATAGTGTCAAAACGAAAAACGGTTCGGTCCGGGGCCTCCCCTGCGGGAACCCCGCGTACACGGTTTTTAAAGCTATTCCCTACGCAAAGCCGCCGGTAGGAGATCTCCGGTGGAAGGCGCCGCAGGAAGCGGATGCCTGGGAAGGGATTCGTGAGGCTGTCAGGTTTTCACCTGCGTCACTTCAGCCCTCCCGCAGCCCCGGTGAATTCTACGCAAAGGAATTTTTCCCCGTTGATGAACCGGTCAGCGAAGACAGCCTGTACCTCAATATCTGGACACCGGCTGAAACGGGAACTGAAAAACTGCCGGTGATGTTCTGGATTCACGGCGGCGCTTTTGTGCAGGGCTTTGGCCATGAAATGGAATTTGACGGCGAAGCCTTTTGCAGGCGCGGCGTCATACTGGTTACGTTTAACTACCGCCTCGGTATTCTCGGCTTTTTTGCCCACCCGGATCTAACCGCCACCGATGGGTATTCGGGAAACTATGCGATTCTCGACACCATTGCGGCGCTTACCTGGGTCAGGAACAATATCGCCGCTTTTGGCGGTGACCGTAATAATGTTACCGTGTTTGGCCAGTCCGCCGGGGGCGCCATGGTAAACGCACTGGTGACTTCTCCCCTGGCCCGGGGCCTCCTCCACAAGGCGATTCTTCTTACTGGACAAACTTTGCCAAAACCAGCGACCCGAACGGAACGGATCTGCCCGCGTGGCAGGCTTTTACCGCCGAGAAGCCCTGTACCATGGTGTTCAACGAAAAGAATGTGGAATCCGTGGATTTATCCGGTATTCCCTATCTTGCGGAGTTGGAAGCCGCCGCGTTGTAATTACGCTTGCCCATAACACATATCTATCAGGAAGGGGTGACCGGTTGAAGGGCAATAACCCGGTCGAGCGGCACGTTAAGGGCGGCGGAGATTGCTTCGGCCTTCATGCCAAATTTAAGTAAATTGCCTATAGCTTCCTCCCGGCCTTTTTCCATACCCTCTTCTATGCCCTGCTCCAAGCCCTCTTCCCGAGCCTCGTCTTTCCAGACTTCCACGGCGTCTTCAAAGGTAAATTGGGTGTCCAGCATATTAACCACCTCCAGTGCGTTCTCTTTCAAGAATTTAACCAAAATGCCATGGTCAGTGCAATAGTCTATCGTGCGTTTGAGCGCTTCCTCCAGGGTTCCTGCCCTTCATGTTTTCCCGGATCTTCGCCATAAAG
>BNUT01000361.1 GCA_025997555.1 Spirochaetia bacterium | reverse complement strand
TGGTGTTGCCTTATATTACCTTTTTTAAGTATAAATTTTTCTTTACATTCAGGACAATGATAATCTACACCTAATAAAGCATTATTGATATGAATAATTTTTCCATTAATATCTTCTGCAAATTGTACTGGAACAGGAGAGGGCTATTTGCATAAAGCATTTAAAAAAATGTTATTAGAATATTTCAAAAATAGTATAGCAAATAAAATACCAATCATAAGTATTTGGCGGTGTAATATTTGTAATATGGAACATAATGGCAATATATTAAATGGTATTACTGATGCAAAAGATGAATATAATTTAGTGGAATGTAGACCGGATATAGCACTAATTAATAAAAATGGTATTGTACCTATTATTATTGAAATTGTGGATAAACATGAACCTGAAAAAAATGTTATAGATTATTGTATAAAACACAATACTGTTTTAATAAGAATTAAGCTTGATTCAATAGATGACTTAGAAAATATTGAAAATAAAATTAAAGTTCCTTCAAATGTAATATTTTTCAATAAAATGTTTTGTCCAAATATAAAAAATTATTTATTGCAACAACAATTAAACACACGGATAATTTCACAATATAACAGGAATATACAACATAGACCAACAATAGAACAAATTGAAGCATCCCGTAATCATGATAGAAGACAGTATTTTGCTATAAAAAATTATTATAAGAATAAATCGAAAAAAAAATAATTGCCAAGCTGGGCACTTCGCATAACATACGGTTTGCGGTTCGGGGCTAAAGCCCCTCCGGGTTCCGTTCGCCTAGGTCAGTCGCTACGCTCCCTCCCACGGCTCACTCCACCCACATTTTTGTTGCCCTGGTCTTTGCTTCGCAAAGCCCTTATTCGGGCAACAAAAACGTCGCAAACCTAGAACGTTATGCGAAATGCCCCCTAAACTGGTTGAAAATATATTGACTAAAAAATATAAATAGTATAAAATATATATTATGAAGAAATTTGTTGCAATTATAATAAAATGTATTATAATATTGTCCATAATTGTACTTTTGGCGATTGCGGGTATAACTTTTTCTTTTGTTAAATCAGAAACTATTGGAAATAATAATACATTAGCTCAAATAGAATTTGATTTGTTAATGTTTCAAATTGAAAATAAAATAATAAATTTAGATACATTAAACGATCAAGAGTACATAAATCTTGGCCATAGGTTTGCCGCATTAATAAATACAAAAGGCAAAGTAAAATCCCAAAAAGAACATTATTTCAGAACATATTTTTCAAGAGCACCTAAGACTTTAGAGGAAATGGTACAAATTATAATGGATAAAGAAAATAATTTATTTGAATGGGAATTACTTCCTTGGCAGGGTATGGCATTTC
>BNUT01000360.1 GCA_025997555.1 Spirochaetia bacterium | reverse complement strand
GGCAGCTTATTAGGTGGTTCGGAGCGCGGCGGTTTGGTTTTGCCAGTAGCTCCGTCTGTTAATAAATGCAGTATGCAGTTTTTCCCTGCGTTCTGCAAGCCGTCTTTCAACACGCCCTTGAAAAACATCTTCGGGCGGTAAATACCAAATCGCGCTATGGAGCCTCACCATGTTGTAATACGCAATCCAGCGGCTCATTCTGGCCTTCGCATCAGCATAGCCCATATACGCAGTCTGCCTGACATGCTCGGTTTTGAAGGTGCGGTGAAACCGTTCAAGTTTGCCGTTGCTCTGCGGATGAGCGGGTGAAGTGAACGTCTGTTCAAGCTCAAGCAGCACGATAAGCTCCCGAAAATCTTTCGAGCAGAATTGGCTGCCGTTGTCGCTTATGATTCGCGGATTCGCTTCCGGGTACAGCTCCTTCGTTTTTGCCACAAGCACCTCGGCATTAATGCCGTCCATGGTCTCGCATAAATCCCAAACCAAAATCTTCCGGCTATACCCGTCAAGGATGCTGATAAAATAATAAAACACGCCGCCAATTTTGATATACGAGAAATCAATGTGCCATTGCTCGTGAACGGCCCGGGGCTGCCTAAAGCCCTTTTCCCCGTCCTCTTTGAGCTGTGCCCACTGTTTGGTCATATCGTGCCGTTTTAACACGTTATAGACGCTTGCGGGGGATACGGCGGCCACTCCCGCATCAAGCATTTCGTAGCATAATGGCCGATACCCGATGTTAATCCGCTCGCCGCAAAAGCCAAGTATCGCCTGTATCTCGTCCGGCGTTAGCCAATGGTCGCGGGGAACTTGCCCATTGTGCTTCGTCTCTTGATCACTCCGCTCTTGCCATTCCCGCCATGTCCGTTTGGAAACTCCGGCAAAGAGAACCAGCGTCAGTATCGCTATTCCGGTCAACCGATGGAGCCGCTTCACCTCATCAGTTATCAGCTGCCGCTTCTCAAGGCTCATCTTTCGCTTCCCCACTTCCGGCCAGCTGTCTTTTTTTTTAGCTGTAACACTTCCTGAGCCAGCTCCGCTATCACATTGTCCTTCCGTGCCAGCTCCTCCTCAAGCTCCTTGGCTCGGCGTTCCGCAGCCTTCCCGCTTACGTCAGGCCGCTTCACGATGAACGTCCCGGTAGCTCCCTCAAATAGCTGCTTCCTCCAGTTCAACAACATGTTCGGGTGTACTCCATGTTCCAAAGCTACACTGCTCATGCTCTTCCCGTCCTCTAGTACCTCCCGGAGTATGCTTACCTTCTCCTCGGGGGTATACCTCTTCCTCTTACCCATATTCCTCTCCTATGGTCTATCGGTATACCACCTTATACGCTATCCCTTATAACGGCAAGTTCATCGTAGGCAGGACA
>BNUT01000359.1 GCA_025997555.1 Spirochaetia bacterium | reverse complement strand
ACCCCAGCTGTTCGGTCAGCTCCGCTGCCATTGCCCGTTCTATCAGGGCTTTGCTTAATTGCTTGATGATCCCGTCCTGGCCGAACATATCATCCGGCCCCCGGTAATCCTTCAACAGTTCATCCAGTGTTTCTTTCGAAAAGGCCATACTTGCTCCTTCCGGTAGTATTGCCGTTTACACATTATTTTTTACAGGATCGGGGCGGGCGTTAGCCCGTCTCTCCACCCCTGTTTTTTTGTCTTTTGTCAACTGCGCCCATAGGCACATTCTATAATTTATAACATAATTTTTATACTTTTATTTTTACAATTACATTATTCTTTTTATTTTTTTGTCTTTTCGTTAATTTTTTATTATTTTACAACCAAGTTTAGGGCGCATTGCATATAGCGTATGTTATGTGCAGTTTGGGCGTACCCCATTATTTTATTCTCCATTATTTTCTTATTAAAACTCAACTACATATCACCATCTACTTCTATGCGAATTTCTTCAATTATTCCAGTTCCATTTAGAAAAAGGCTAATTCTACAATCATAGAAAGTATTCCTTAGATAATTCTTTAAAAAATAACCTCGATGATCAGGATTGTTTTTAAAGACACGCCCATCTTGCACATTGTCAATGCTGGAAATGTTCATTCCAACTTTTATGCCGTTTGCTAACGGATAAAGTGGAGAGGTTATTACAATATAAAAAACCCTTTTATTGTAATTAGTAATCTCAATTGATACTTTTTCATCTAATCCATATTTTAAGCCTTTTGCAATACCTTCATAATATATACTATCATACCGACTGACAGGATTGCCAAGAATAGATAATAATTCTTCCTCTAAAATACCCATTAATACTGATTTACCATTTATAATTACCCTTGCATCATCAATATTATAAAATGGTATATTGTTTTTTGAATGATAGTTTAGATATTCCCCATAAACCCAACCGTTACCTTTTGATGTTTTTACATTTACCCATCTATATTCGCTTCCATTCCATAAATCTTCTGAATCAATAAGTTCAAGTATTTCGTTTTTTTCAAGAGTGCGGATAATAGTACCGGTTAAGCCAGGGGCACTCCTTAGTCTTACACCACTGTCGTTTACTTCAAATAAGACCATTGTGTTTTGAGGGTGTGCATACAACGCAATAAAAATAAAACAGATACTGAACATTAATCTTATTTTAATAACCAATTTACATACACTCCTTAATTATAATAATATATTGACTCTTTCCTTTATAAAGACTGTCCTGCCTACGATGAACTTGCCGTTATAAGGGATAGCGTATAAGGTGGTATACCGATAGACCATAGGAGAGGAATATGGGTAAGAGGAAGAGGTATACCCCCGAGGAGAAGGTAAGCATACTCC
>BNUT01000358.1 GCA_025997555.1 Spirochaetia bacterium | reverse complement strand
CGGCTTGACGTATTGCCGCTTCCGGGAAGGTGGTGAGGATGCCGAGGCAGCGCATCCCCGCAGCCCTGGCGGCCTCAACCCCGCCCACGGAGTCCTCCACCACCCAGCAGTGCTCCGGCGCAATGTCGATGCGGCGGGCGGCTTCAAGGAAGATGTCCGGGAAGGGCTTGCGGCGCTCCACGTCCAGGCCGTTGACCATAGCGTCAAAGACGCCGTTTGCAAGGCCGATGGCCTCAAGGTTCGCCATCATTTTGATGTAGTCGGTGCTGGTGGCTAATGCGGTTTTGAGGCCGAGCTTGCCGCAGTCTTTGACGAATTCCACCGCCCCCGGCAGGGGATTCAGCTTGCCCTTGACGATATCAACGTAGATGGCGTAGGTCCGCGCCTTGTCCCGTTCAATCTCGAAGCCCTTGATGCCGTACTTTTCCGCTACCCCGCCGAGGAACCTGTTTTCCCCCATGCCTACAAATTCGTGAAAGTCCTCGTGAAGGACTGCGGTGTGGTGGGTCTCCTGAAACATCAGCCGGGCCGCTTCGGCGATAAACCACTCCGAATCGGTGAGGACCCCATCCATATCGAAGATGATCGCTTTGGTTGACTGGGCCTTGGCCGCGCTCATAAATACCTCTTTTTGTCGCCGGAATTTACCTGTGCGTAGAGTTCGATGTAGCCCTTGGCGGTGCTGGCGGCTATCTTCCCCAAAAGCACTTCTTCAACCTGGAAGAGCCCCACTTCGCTGGACATGGCAACCTCGATGCGGATGGGCTTTTCTTCCCCCCGGTCTATCCGCACATCCTCGATGGAGTTGGCGGAATACCTGTGGATATCCCCCACCTTGGGCTGTCCTGCCAGGACCATGGGGATCCGGGCGCGGCCCTTCTGCATGTCGCAGCCGTCCGCCACGAGGATGACCCCCGCTTCCAGCGAATAGATCGCCCGGCCGCCCATGTGGCCGCTGATCCCCTCAATGGCAAGGGATCGGGTGATGACCCGCTTCGATATATCCCCGGCGTAGACCTGGGTCAGAATCCGGTCCAGGATGGGGTAGGCCAGATAGGCGCTATGGAGTTCGTGGTCCTGTCGGCCCACGGACATGCCGATGTCGTGGAGCATCGACGCCAGGATCACCGCCGCAAGGCTGTCCTCGAAACTGCCGCATTCTTCCTTTTCAAGGCTGGTTTGTATCCCCGCATCCCGGAGGAGCCCCATCATGACAAGGGAATTCAGGGTTACGGTCCGCATGTGCACCGGGCCGTGGTCGTTATAGGAGAGCCGTTTGATGGAAACCGTGTTGCCGTATTCCTGCAGGGCCTGGACTTCTTCGTCCCCCAGGAGGAGCTTTGCGGCCTGTATCGCCATGGATGGCGAGGCCTTGCCCGCCGGGACAA
>BNUT01000357.1 GCA_025997555.1 Spirochaetia bacterium | reverse complement strand
ATAAAAACGCCCCGGCCGTAGAGGTCCTTCCGGGAAAGGGGATAGGCCAGAAGGATGGTGAGGAACACGTTGATGGTGGTTCCCACGCCCATCACGTAGATGCTGTTGATAAAGCCCCGGGGCACCTGGGAGGACCGGAACACCGCCTTGTAGCCTTCCAGTGTCGGCTGTACCGGCCAGAGCCAGACCTTGCCCTGAATCACCGCCAGGCTGTTGGAGAAGGAGGCGCTCACGATAAAGATCAGGGGGTAGAGTACCGAAAGGGCCACGATCCCCAGAATAAGGTCGCAGCAGATACTGAAAACCCGGTCCCCGCCCCGTCCCACTTTTAAAGCATTTTTTGTCGCAGCTTTTTTCATAGTATCTCCTACCATAAACTGGTTTCGCCGAGCTTCCGGGCCACCTGATTCACCAGGACCAGAAGGATGGCATTTATCACCGAATTAAAGAGCCCCACCGCCGCAGAAAAACTGTACTGGGCATTTTCCAGCCCCATCCGGTACACGTAGGTGGAGATCACATCCGAAGCGGACATGTTAAGGCCGTTCTGCATGAGCAGGATCTTCTCGTAGCCCACGTTCATGATGTGGCCGCTGTTGAGGATCAAAAGGATGATGATGGTGGGGGCAATCCCCGGCAGGTCTATATTGATGATCTTTTGAAACTTGTTGGCCCCGTCTATGGTAGCCGCCTCGTAGAGGGCCGGGTCGATGGCCGACAGGGCGGCGATGTAGATCACCGAACTGTAACCCATTCCCTGCCAGATACCCGACCAGACGTAGATGGATTTGAAAAACTCAGGTTTAGCCATAAAATCCACCCGTTCCATCCCCATGGAGACGAGGAAATTGTTCAGCGGCCCCCCGTATACGGAAAGAAACATGAGGATCATGTTGGTCATCACCACAGTGGAGATGAAGTGGGGGGCGAAGGTAATGAGCTGCACCCCCTTCTTGAAGCGGTTATGGAGGGATTCATTGACCAGAATCGCCAGAAGGATGGGGATAGGAAACCCTGCGAGAAGCCCGTAGAGGCTAATCCCCAAGGTATTGGTGATAAGCCGCTTAAACTGGTATGAGTTGAAGAAATTCTTGAAGTGGATGAACCCAATCCAGGGGCTGCCCCAGATACCGTCCCGTGCCCGGAACTCCTTAAACGCGATTTGCACCCCGAACATGGGGCCGTAACTGAAGATGATGATCACCGCCATGGGAAGCAGCATCATAAGGTAGAGCTGCCAGGAATGCCGCATCAACTGTAAAGGAGATTTCCCTCCTATTTTATCCATAATGCCCCCCGCTTGTAAAAAAATAATACAATACAGTGATAATTTATTTTTAGGGGACTTAACAAATTCCGCAAGTTCAGATTTTCCGGTGGGGGTTCATTTTTTAG
>BNUT01000356.1 GCA_025997555.1 Spirochaetia bacterium | reverse complement strand
CGCCGTCATCGGAAAGGAAAAAAGTAGTAAAACGTTTGCCCTGGGGCAATAGATAATCCAATGGCAGCACCGTCACATCCTCGTAATCCTCGCTCCAGTTTAGTTTAACTTTTTTTCCCATCTGTCTTGAAGTGCCGATGATATATCTTTTCTGCAGGGACAGGCTATGTCCATTCTCAAAATCGACACCAACCATATCAAGGGCGGTAAAAGTCTCGGTGAGCTTATTTCTCCTTATTTCTTTGGTTTTCCAGTTGTACAGGAACATTTCTTTTAATAGAACCCGGCCTTCATAGGTCTCCCCTTTTTTAACCATGGACCGAGCAAAAAGCCATTCGCCGTCCAGTGAGTATTCCATATATAGGTCAAGGTCTTCTTCACGCACAACCGTGTCCGTTTTATAGTTATAAAGGATAGTTCGGTGTATTGTCCGATCGTCATGGTCCCGGTACACAAACAGAAACAGCCCCTCTTGCGGATCAAGTAGGGCCGGTTGTACATTATAATGCACCCACGACAGCAGGGGGGCAAAGGCTTTGCTCCTGCCGGTTCCCAGATCCGCCAGAAACACCATTTTCCCAGCCGATTGGGCATACAGAAGATTAGCCCCGGGCCATGTGATAAGCACCTGGTCAAGACTGGCGCCGGGGAATCTAATCAGGGGTTTTATTTTGATGCGGTTGTTTTTCTCAAAGGAAAGCTCGGCGAAGCGGCCCCGGCCGTCAATAGTCGCCATCGTCCCCTCTTTCCAGGGGCGGAGCATCCAAAAAAAAGCGTTCGATTTAATGTCCAGCGGCTGTATTTCTCCGGTCACCCGTGCTGCCGGGGTGTCCGCCTGTCGTCTTCCCCCGGCATAAAGACCGTATGTTGAAAGGGCCATGCCAAAAACGATGAGCCACACCGGGTGTTTTTGCGGTTTTTTCATACGCCCACTATACCACACAGGCGGGGGATTGGGCAAGGCATAGGACTGCATCTTTTATTCAAGTTTCCCTATATAAAAATACAAAAAATCAGAATAACATTCTTGGGTGTTTATCAAAATTTTCTGAAATTCAAAAATAATACATACTACACCCTTTATTTTAGTAACCATAATTATTTCTCTTATATTTTCTTCGAACCGCATGGAGGCGGTGAGACTATTCATAAATTTCAGATTTTATTGCGCTTAACGTGAAAGCTATACGACGTTTTTGCGGTTGCGATAAAGGAAACCGTAGGTTTCCAGCAACCGCAAAAATGTGCCGGAGAAAAAACGCACAAAGGCCAAATGTACTGCCTAAGCGGAACTTGCCGTTTTTAGCGGCAGCTTATTAGGTGGTTCGGAGCGCGGCGGTTTGGTTTTGCCAGTAGCTCCGTCTGTTAATAAATGCAGTATGCAGTTTTTCCCTGCGTTCT
>BNUT01000355.1 GCA_025997555.1 Spirochaetia bacterium | reverse complement strand
TATATAAACAAATCCGATGCCTTTGATTCTGCATTTAATAACAATGCTTCGAGGGTCTTTCGGGAGTGTTCCGGTCTGTTATAAACAAAAAGGACTATAGGGGCATTCATTTAAAATACCGGCATCATATATGGTGCCAAAGGATTTTTATGGTAATCAATTTTACTGGAAAATCCAAGCCAATGTTCCGGCGCTAAGACTGTATGCTTAATTTTCATAAAATAACTCCCCCACCATCCAAAAGAACTTGGACTTAAAATAGCGCCATTACATAAAGTCATAAGTGCAAAATCAACAGGATATGGATTGATAGAAATCATTTTATTTTTTAAATAACTAAATTCCATTTCTATACTGTCAGGATTATCGGAAATAAAAATGAAATAGGCGCCTGGTGTTGATTTAATAAGATACTCTATGCATTTATGAAAATAATCCATTGGTAATAATGCGGACTTTCCATAAACCGTATATGTTTTATAATCTCCTATTCGAATATGAATAAAAAAAAGAGTATCTTTAGTTATAGGCCTGATGATTTCTTTTGCTATATTTAAATAGCTTTGTTTTATCATCAGATCAGAAATCTTTTCTTTTTTAAAGAAAATCTCACTTTGAAAATATCCATGTACATATTTTATATTTGAAAAAAGACCTTTTTTATGAATTATTTTATCACCTTCTCTTAGATACTCATTTCCATTAATGATAATTTTATCCAGACATGCAGATATATTTGAAAATATTTTTATATATGTAAAAAATTTGATAAGTTGTTTTAAAATATAATTTATGCAAAATCTCCTTATTCTTGAATTACATCGTATATTAATTATGTTTATTTTTTCAAAGACTATCTCTAATTCATTAAAATTAAAACCAATAACAGTCTCATCTGCAGACCGAATAGATTGAAGAAACGCATATTGAAATATTTGATTTCCTAATCGTCCTTTTGCCCAGAAAAATATCATAAAATTTCCATATTCACAAGGTTTTTTTATACCCTCTAATAAAAAAGAGTATCGTCTTTATTATAGAGTCAGTTTTTGCCATCAAAGAACCTTTTACTATATTTTTATATCGACTGCCATCGATAACAATTTCGTCCATATAGACATTTAATGTATGCATGCCCAAATTCCATTTCTTTGAATTTGGATAGAACCGCTTTAATTCACGGAATGAAAATACATTATCTTTAAAAACAACCTCTTGCAATACAAGCCCTTTACCATATTGCCCATTACAATCCTGTGCAGGACGTATCAATCTATCATTGATAAAAAAAAAGTCGCCTGCATTACGGGCAGTATTATCTTCAAATACAAACAATTGATCCGCTTCATATCGGCCATCCCACTGATTGGCGCTATAAATATGTAACATATTGCCATTTTGA
>BNUT01000354.1 GCA_025997555.1 Spirochaetia bacterium | reverse complement strand
GAATCGGTCCTGGACTCCATCGGGTATACGGAAAAATTCAAGTTTTACGAAGCGCGCTTTAACCAGCTCATTGGTCCCGCAAAGACTCTGGTCTCCACCGAAACCTGGCAGACCACGGACTACAGCAAATATGAGATGACCATGTTTGACGGGGACGCGCGGAAAAAGCGCCGGGAGGAGGTTTTCCCCCAGGACAAGCGGAAGGCATTTGAGCTTGGGGCGGGGCTGGCGGCGAAGTAGAGGCTTTATGCGTCCGCTACATCAGCGGCGCAAAGATCCGCAGCACGTCTTGTAAAATCCGCTGCGCGGCGTTCCGGGCGCAGTCCGCCGGGGTGATCTGATGGGAGACCGGGATGGTGGCGAGGAAGTCTTCCTTGACCGCCTGCACTGCCCGGCTCTCGTAGAGCAGCACCCCGCATTCAAAGTGAAGGTAGAGGCTGCGGAAGTCCAGGTTGGTGGTGCCCACGGTGGCGACTTGGTCATCGGAAACAAAAGTCTTGGAATGGTTAAAGCCGCTTGAGTATTCGTAGACCTTTACCCCGGCGCTTATGAGCTGCCGGTAATAGGACCGGGAGGTGATGGCCACGATCTTCTTGTCCCAGCGGTGGGGAGTGATGATCCGCACGTCCACCCCGCTTTTTGCCGCCAGGGTCAGGGCGGAAAGCAGGTTGTCGTCCACCACCAAATAGGGGGTGTTGATGTACACGTAGTCCTTGGCCTTGTTGATGATCTGAATGTAGACGTGCTCCCCCACATTTTCATCATCAATGGGACTGTCCGCATAGGGCTGGACAAAGCCGTCGGATTCCACCGTGCAGGGGCCGTCCTTCCAGGGGTACAGGGCTTCGTAATCTTCTTTTTGTGTTGGATGCAGATTCCACATTTGCAGGAAGATCAGGGTGAGGGACCAGGCCGCCTCCCCGGAAAGCATGATCGCCGCATCCTTCCAGTGGCCGAAGCGCTCGAAGGCATTGATGTATTCGTCCGCCAGATTGATGCCCCCGGTAAAGGCGACCTTTCCGTCTATCGAAATGATCTTCCGGTGGTCCCGGTTGTTTTGCAGGGACGAAAGGATGGGCCTAAACTTGTTAAAGACGATGCACTTGATCCCGCGCCTTTCCAGATGCTGCCGGTAATCGGGGGGCAGGGACATGAAGCAGCCCAGATCGTCGTACATGATCCTGATATCAAGGCCGTCCCGTGCCTTTTTTTCAAGTAAATCAATAATGGGGTCCAGCATGATCCCTTGGCGAAGGATGAAAAATTCCAGCAAGATGTAATGCTCCGCCTTTTCCATTTCTTCCAGGATTTTTTTGAAGAAGGCCTCCCCGGAGGCAAAGTATTCAGTTTGGGTGTGGGCATAGACGGGAAAACCTGCGTATTCCTGGAGGTAGTGGGCCTG
>BNUT01000353.1 GCA_025997555.1 Spirochaetia bacterium | reverse complement strand
TCCCTTGCGGGGGGAACCGTTTATTTTCGATGGCAGTGCATCGGCCTGTTGAGCGTGGCACTTACCAGTACCGCCACGGCGACTTTGAGGGGCGTGGGGAATTCCCGCACCTCCATGGTCTACAACATCGTTGCCAATGTGGTTAACGTGATTTTCAACTACCTTTTGATCTACGGCAATTTCGGCTTTCCCCGCTGGGAAGTGATGGGCGCATCGGTGGCGACTATCATCGGGCAGTTTGTGGCCTTGGTCCTTGCCATGATCACCCTTTTGAAGGGCAGAAACTATATCAAACTGAGGTTCACCGACAGCTTCAGGCCCAACCGGGAAACCATCGGTTCAATTACCCGCATCGGCCTTCCCGCCCTGGCCGAGCAGGCCATCATGCGGGTGGGGATGATAACCTATACCAAAATCGTGACCTCCCTGGGGACAACACTTTACGCCACCCACATGGCCTGCATGAACATTCAGGCCATGTCTTTTATGATAGGCCAGGCCCTTGCGGTGTCCGCCACCGCCCTCACCGGCCAGAGCCTGGGGAAACGCCGGCCCGACATGGCCGAGTATTACACAAGCCGTACCCGCCGCATCGGGCTGGCGGTTTCCGTTGTTCTGGCCCTGATCTTTGTTTTCTTTGGCAGCCGGATCATGGCCCTCTATGTGGGGAAAGACCCTGAGAGTTTGCAGATCATCGAAATGGGTTCCCTTATTCTGCGCATGGTTGCCATCATGCTGCCATTTCAGTCCTCACAGTTCATCCTTGCAGGGTCTCTGCGGGGCGCGGGGGATACCCGCAGTATTGCTATTATTACTTTTATTACGGTACTTTTGATACGCCCCGGCATTGCGGGCATCACGGTGATGGCCCTCAATTGGAGCCTTTGGGGCGCATGGATCGCACTCATCCTTGATCAGCTGCTCCGATCTCTCCTGGTGCTTTTTCGCTACAACTCAGGGAAGTGGAAGACCGTAATCAAAGGGTAAGGACAAGAGCGGCTTAACCGGCGAATACTTCTTTCAGGTTTATTTTGCAGCCGGGTAATACGATGACAGGAAAGTACATAATAGAACTAAATAAAAATATAGGTGGAGTGAGCTGTGGGAAGTGACAAGGATGTCCAAGCGGACAGTCTTCCCGGTTAAATACTCCGGCAGGATTTCGTTACGCTGTACCTGCACATTTCTGACAGGGCGACGGGTACAGTCAAAAATCGGTAGTGAAGAGGCTCTTGAATACGATGTCGAGCATCACATCCAAAATTCTGCCCTCGGCGGCATATTTCCGGGCCAGACGCCTTGTGGCTCCCCTTGATAAAGGGGAGTTAGGTGATATTTTCATACTTTATATAGAGTACTCAGATAGGTGACGCTTTAATGAAACGGGAAAATTTATTAATGTAAGCC
>BNUT01000352.1 GCA_025997555.1 Spirochaetia bacterium | reverse complement strand
ATTTTCAGAGGGTTTGAGGATTTTTATATCCGTCTTTCCTACCGCTTGAGTTTTTTCAGCATTAATACGGGAAAACCCCTCATTGCGGTATATATGGGGCTTGCCGCCGCCGCTTTTGTACTCTTTTTTGTTTCCGGTAAAAACATCAGCCTGGATGTTTCAAACCGCCTTCTCTACGCTTCAGTTGAATACGACAACGAAAGGACCGCCGATTCAATAGATCAGTATCTTGCGGACCTAACGGAGATGATACGAAAAGATGCGGGGGTACAGTTTGTCCGCCTTGAAAGCCGGAACGAAACCGGGGAACTTGAGATCCGTTTTGATGAAAAAGTTGTGAAACGGCGGGAACTGGCCGACAGGGTTTCGGCGCTTTCAGGATACGTTGGTGACGGCTTTCTCTATGTCCCCGACGCGGGCGGGGGGTTTAAGGCCGGTATCCATGAAATCGAAATTGCCGCCATCGGGGATGAAAGTGAAAAATGCCGGGAAGCGGCAAATCTCGGCGCCGCCGCAGTGGGCGGTTTAAGCGGCGCGGTGCAGACCGTGCTGAACTTCAAAAAAAATGAAGAGGTGATCTTTTTTGTCCCCGATCGGGATCTGATTGCCAAGCGGGGCCTGAGCATCCGGGACATCGCCTCCACCCTGCGTTGGATGGTCTTTGGGCCCGTGGTGGATAAACGGATAGAGGCCGGAACAGAAACGGATATCCGCCTTATCGGCAGGGATGTAAAAAACAGCACCCGCGAAGGGGTTGCAAATCTCGCAATCCCCTCCCCCGCCGGAAGTGTCCGGCTGGACACATTAGGCGTCATGAAGGAAGCCCCCGGTTCGGGAAAAATCTACCGCCGGGACGGAAGGCGCGCCGCCTGGTTTACCGCCCACATCCAGGCCCCCAGTACCGGTGCGGGGATTGCTGCAGTCAAAGGAACCCTCAAGAATATCGAAACCGAAAAGGGTTACGGCTACCTCCTCTCCCGTGATCTGGAACTGCTGGACAAACAGTACCGCATCCTCCTCCTTGCCTTTATCGGGAGCATCACCGGCATCTTCCTTACCCTTACGATGTTGACGGAAAAATGGAAACAATCCCTGCTCATCACTTCGATCATTCCCGTTTCCTGCGCACTGTCCCTGTTGGTAAAATTTTTAAGAGGCAGCCCCCTGGAAATGGGGAACATGGTTGCCCTGGTGGTGATCAGCGGACTCAGTGTTAATAACGCTATTTATATTATGGAATCCCACGCTTCACGGGTATGTTTTCAGGTCAGGGAAAAGGCCCGGAGCATCCTGGTAACATCCCTGACAAACATTGCAGGGGCGATCCCCCTGGCGCTGATGAGCAGCGGGGGGTTTTCCTCCGCACTGTCCGGGGGTATTATCTGGGGGACCTTGGGTTCGCTCATCGCGGCGCTCTTTC
>BNUT01000351.1 GCA_025997555.1 Spirochaetia bacterium | reverse complement strand
ATTTCTGCGGGAGGAACTCCGGCTACTACAACTTCATTAGGTACTATACAATTGGCAGGTGTATTAACAGGTACAGCTACAAGTCCTTCTATTGCAAATAATGCTATTGTACCCAATATGATGGCAAATACTGCGGCAAATTCACAATTATTAGGTTCGACAAGTTCATCTCCCCAAGTTTCATATATAACACTGGGAAATGGTTTATCAATGTCGGGTTCTACATTAAATATAAATTCGAATTCTATTTCTTTAGCAGGTAATAGTCAATTTGGAACTATCGAATTTGCTGGTAATGGTGATTTACTTGATGCTAATGGTTCAACTGCAAATAGTGGTATAGCTATTGTTAAACCTGGGGCTATAACAACTTCAAAAATGGCTAATTTAAGTGGAACTTCGCAATTACTAGGTTCGTCTTCTACTTCGTCAACTCCAAGTAATATTGTTTTAGGTAATGGTTTAAATATGAATAGTAATACGTTAAATGTTAATAATGCGGGAACATCGCAATTTGGGGTCGTAGAATTTAATACTACAACCGGTGATTTAGCAGATTCTGGTACAAATAGTGGTATTGCAGTTATTAAACCTGGAGCTATAACACCATCTAAATTGGCAAATTTACCTTTAAATTCTTTATTAGGTTCTACCTCTTCATCACAAGTACCTACCGCTATTACTTTGGGAAATGCTTTAAATATGACTGGTAATACATTAAATATCAATAATGCAGGAGCTAATCAGTTTGGCGTTGTAGAATTTAATACTACAACTGGTGATTTGGCAGATTCCGGTACAAATAGTGGTATTGCTGTTATTAAATCCGGAGCTATTACTACATCTAAACTTGCAAATTTATCTGGTGCATCCGAATTATTAGGTTCAGCATCTACTTCTGCAAATCCAACTAATATTTCTTTAGGAAATTCTTTAAATATGAGTAATAGTACATTAAATGTTAATAATGCTGGAACTAGTCAATTTGGTGTAATAGAATTTAATACTACGATGGGTGATTTAGCAGATTCTGGTACTAATAGCGGTATTGCCGTTATTAAACCAGGTGCTTTAACTCTATCTAAAATGGCTAATTTATCTGGTACATCTGAATTACTAGGTTCAGCATCTACTTCGGCTAATCCAACAAGTATTTCTTTGGGTAATGGATTAAGTATGAATGGAAGTACATTAAATGTATCAGTTCAAAATGCGGGTAATAGTCAATTTGGAACTATCGAATTTGCTGGTAATGGTGATTTACTTGATGCTAATGGTTCAACTGCAAATAGTGGAATAGCAGTTATTGCTCCTGGAGCCGTAACAACTGCAAAAATGGCTAATCTAAATAGTAATTCTCAAATATTAGGTTCATCATCTACTTCATCTGCACCAACAAGTTTATCTTTAGGAACAGGATTAAGTATTAGCGGTA
>BNUT01000350.1 GCA_025997555.1 Spirochaetia bacterium | reverse complement strand
CATAGTTAAGAACCCGATAAGTATTGAACAGCGTTGAACTGGTGGCAATGTTGGGGGTCTTAACACTCGTTGTATAAGATATGATGTTATAATAGTCCGATGCCAGGGTTGAATTTATTATGCTCAGCTCCTCCCTGGAAGGTGTTCGGCTTATACTGGAGGTTGAATGATCACTGATATAGATACGATAAAAAATCGTAAAATGGGTAAAATAGGAGGCGCTGACACTGGGCAGCTGTATGACGGCCCCTTCCAGGAAGGTCATCTGGATATTTTCAAATGGAACCGAGTCGAGGTAATAGTACTCATCAATCCCGCAGGAGAGGAATACCCCTGCGGTAACAAGAAGAAGACAAAATTTAAAAACAAAGGACTTTAACCGGTTTGCTGGTTTTATCATTAATTTAATTGTAATGCAATGATCCGGTTTTGGGCAAGGTTTGTCCAGACAGGATCGTTGGGCCATTTGCTGATCAGCGTCCGGTATGCTTCAAGGGCCGCAGCTGAATTACTTTGGGATTCCTGAAGGCGGCCGATGGAAAATTGAGCCCTGGCCGCCGCAGGGAAGATATCCGCCCCGGCAAGACATTCGGTGTAAAGTCTGATGGCATCTTCGGCGTTCCCCTGCTCTTCTGCGGCAGTGGCTGCGTTAAAAAGGGCAACCGGGGCAAGGTAGGTTTTGGAAGCGGTCTTTGCCGTACTGGACCATGCCTCTACCGCTTCAGCCCATTCTTTTTTGTCCCCCCGGATTCCCGCAATGATCGCCCAGGCCCGTCCCCCGGCATAGCCGGAAGTTTTTTCCGCAAAGGCGGTAAGCTCGGTAAGCAATGCGGTAGTTTCTTCAACCTTTGTCCCTTCACTGATATCCCAGCGCAGTTCTTCGTAACGGGTGTTAAAGTCCTCGACCCTGCTTATGGCCTTGTTCCGGACCGCATCCCGTACGGCAAGCCCCCCGATGAAACCGGCAAGCAGCACCACAATGACACCGAAACAAACAAGTATCCCCTTCCGGTTCTTCTGGATAAAATTGTTGATGCCTTCACCCAGGCTCACTTTTTCATTAAAATTCTCCGACATAATTACTCCTTGGTATTGATGATCTCCAATTCTTTGATTAGCCTGGAGAGGTAAGTCCTCTGTATGTCCAGCGCCTTTGCTGATTCTGTCTGGTTCCAGTTGTTTTCTTCCAGAACCTTCCGTATAAAATGAGCTTTAAAGGTATTGATGGCGATTTTTAAATTCCGGTTGCCCTCATCCTGTCCCGATGGAGTATCTGCGGTCTTTACAAAGAGATCCTCCCGCTGTATCCATTCATTTTTTCCGATTACACAGGCCCGTTCAACGCAGTTTTCAAGTTCCCGGATATTTCCCGGCCAGGAATATGAAAGCATGGTCTCCATGGCTTCGTTGGAAAAACCTTCAAATTGGTTTTTGGTCTCCTCCATG
>BNUT01000349.1 GCA_025997555.1 Spirochaetia bacterium | reverse complement strand
TCACCCTTCCGGGCGATCTTGTCGATTTCATCTATATAAACAATGCCCCGCTCGGCGGCGGCGATGTTGCCCCCGGCGTTTTGTATCAGCTTGAGGAGGATATTTTCCACGTCCTCGCCCACGTAACCCGCTTCGGTAAGGGTGGTGGCATCCACGATGGCAAAGGGTACTTTAAGCTTTTTTGCCAGAGTTTTTGCGAGGAGGGTCTTGCCGGTGCCCGTGGGGCCGATCAAAAGGACGTTGGACTTTTCGATTTCCACATCGTCCGGCTCCTTGGCGGGGTTGGCTATCCGCTTGTAGTGGTTGTACACCGCCACGGAAAGGGCCTTTTTGGCGTTTTCCTGCCCGATGATAAACTGGTCAAGGTAGGATTTGATTTCCCTGGGGGTGGGGATGTCCCCGGTAAACTGGGTGGAAAGTTCGTGATCCTCCTCGGTGAGGATCTTGCGGCAAACTTCGACGCATTCATCGCAGATAAATACATCGGCGGGCCCGGCGATGAGCCGCCTTGCCATATCGGCGCTCTTCCCGCAGAATGAGCAGGTCCGTTCAAAGCCGCCCGAACCGTTACGCAATTTTGCCATTTTTATCCCTCGTCAAGATTGAATCCGCCACACCATAGGAAACCGCGTCGGCGGCGGACATATAAAAGTCCCTTTCCATATCAACGGCAATCCGCTCAATATCTTTACCCGAATGTTTCGCGAAATATTCAATGGTAAGCTTTTTTAACCTGATGATTTCCCGTGACTGTATGCCGATGTCCCGTGCCTGCCCCTGCGCGCCCCCCCATGGCTGGTGGATAAGCACCCGCGAAGAGGGGAGCACCATCCGCTTGCCCGCAGCGCCGGCGGTAAGTATCAAAGCGGCCATGCTGGCGGCCTGACCCAGGCAGATGGTCTGCACATCGCTCTTTACGTACTGCATGGTGTCGTAGATGGCGAGCCCTGCGGTCACCGAGCCGCCGGGGGAATTGATGTAGAGGTTGATGTCCTTCTCCGTGTCCTGGCCGTCCAGGAAGAGAAGCTGGGCCACCACCAGGTCTGCGGTAAGATCGCTGATTTCCCCGTCGAGAAAGACGATGCGGTCTTTTAAAAGGCGGGAATAAATGTCGTAGGACCGTTCCCCGGAGCCGCTCTGTTCAATAACAAAGGGGACCAGGGTGCTCATTTTTTCATTCATGTTAATAAGTTACCCATTATTTGCCATCAGGTCCAGATAATTTTCCTTTTTACCGGGCTTTATGGTGTTTTCCTTTAATAAAATGTCGAAAAGTTTCCGTTCCTTGACGTCTTCCTTAAGATACTCCTTCATGGTCTCCTGCTCGTAGTACTTTTTGACATCCTCAAGGGGGGCGTTTTCTTCCTGAGCCAGGGTTTCAATCTGCTTTTCCACTTCCTCATCGGAGGCTTCAAGCTTGAGTTCTTCCATTAAAGTTTCCACGATAAGCCGGGA
>BNUT01000348.1 GCA_025997555.1 Spirochaetia bacterium | reverse complement strand
TCGCCTTTGCGGTTTTTCTTCTTCGTCTTTGATCTGCGGGTCAAGTTTGTGGGCTGCAACTAATCTTTCTCAGGGGTGTCAAAATTTTCAGGTTGTGATGTATACTTATTGAAAGATAAGGAGCCGTTTTCATGGAGCAGATATCTTCAGCCGCCCAGGTGATCATTGCGGTAATCCCCATTGTGGGGATCGTGATGGGATCGGCGGTGATCTTTTTCTACCTCCTTTGGTATCACCGGCGTAAGACCCTGCTCATCAAGGCCGGGCAGTACGCCCACGATACCTTCGACCTCCTTTCTTTCAGCCTGCTTGCGGGTCTGCTTTTAAGCTGTGTGGGGGTGGCTCTGACCATTTTTTTGGCCATTGTCGAGGGAGCCGGCTATGCCCTTTTGGGCGGCATTATCCCCCTCTCCATGGGAGCGGGTCTTTTGGTTTATTACGGGATCAGGCGCGGCGATAAGGCCTCATGACCGGGGACGGCGGCGGTGCCATTGGGGGCAATGACGATCTTATGATCGTCAGCCAGGTCGTCTCGGGACAGAAAGGGCTTTTCCGGCTTCTGGTAAAACGGTATGAACAGGCCGTTTACAGTATGGGGTTAAGCTTTTTCCGTAACACCGATGATGCTTCCGACTTTACCCAGGAGGTATTCCTCAAGGTGTACCGCAGCCTGGCCCGTTTTGAAGGACGGTCCCGGTTTTCAACCTGGTTGTACAAGATCGCCTACAACACGGCGATAAATGGTGTAACCCGGAAGAAGGAATACCACAGTCTTGCGGAAGAGGATCATGCAAGCGATGGGGACACCCCGGAGCGCAGGGCAATCCGCTCGGCGGCGCGGGAAGCGGTGCTGGCGGCGGTGACGGAGCTCCCGGAGCGGTACCGGATCTGCGTGGATATGTTCTTTTTTTATGATAGGTCCTATCAGGAGATTGAGGCGATTACCGGGTATCCGGTAAACACTATCAAGAGCCATGTGTTCCGGGCCAAAAAGTTGCTGCGGACCAGGCTTGCGGGCATTGCCGAAGGAGGCATTGAATGAACTGTCATGACTTTTTAGATCGCATGTATGAATATGCCGGGGATGAAGA
Organism: Spirochaetia bacterium; assembly: GCA_025997555.1. Lineage (GTDB taxonomy): Bacteria > Spirochaetota > Spirochaetia > Treponematales > Breznakiellaceae > BNUT01. The sequence continues at coordinate 366 of BNUT01000348.1, read as the reverse complement.
ACTCCCCCTGTTGCTCCATATCCGCTTGAGCGTGCACTCTTTCTTCTGCCCCCAATGTGTACGGGAACTTGAACGTTTCGAGGCATCCCGTGACATGTTAAGGAACGATTTTTTTTCCCCTGCCCCGGATTTTGATGATCAGGTGATGGCCCAAATCAACCGGGAAGCGGATGAAATGGACGAAGCCGGGCAGGATACAGCCGGGGTGTCCTTCCGCAGTTGGGTTATTGCGGGTTTGGTGATGCTGATTTCCCTTTCCACCTCCTTTTTCGGCGGGGATTTTGTCCGGGTTGCCGGTTCCCTGGGTTCCTCCTTTCTGCTCCCTGTGGGGCTTACCATCGGCGTAGTTTTAACCGGCTACGGCGC
>BNUT01000347.1 GCA_025997555.1 Spirochaetia bacterium | reverse complement strand
CGCTGCTTAGTGATTCCATCTTTATTTCTCCTTCTCGAATTGCACCCCCGCCCGCACTAACGCCAACGGCATCTTTCGTAGGGCGTGGGGCGTTCCTTATCAAATTTCCTTCCTCCAAAAATCCGGCGGGAGCCGTAACCCCCGCCGATTGCTGTTACCGTAAAAGACGTTATTAGTATTTACCCTATTTTTTTATGGCAAATACTAATTTGGCGCCATGTACCCTTAGAAGCTTTCGGTATAACTTCGTTTTTTGAGAGCCGCCTGACTTGCCAGGTTGAGCTTGGAACAGCCTCTAAAGGAAACCCTCCCATATTTGATTGCCGTTACCGAATCCGGTATTGATACCGTAGTCAGGGCGCTGCAATTCTCGAATGCGAGTTCGCCGATTTCCACGATGGTGGAGGGGAAGACGACGCTCTCCAGGGCTGTGCAACCATTAAACGCATAGTTGCCAATTTCCGTTACCCCTTCGGGGATGGTAATGGTTTTAAGCTTAATGCATTTTTCAAATATGCGTTCCGGGAGGGACGTGATACCTTTGCCCAGGGTTACGCTGACCAGAGAGGGAGGATGATTAGTGTCATAGATATTACCAATAGAAAAAGCAGACTCGCCGATTTCGATAACGCTGTCGGGGATGACTACGGACACAAGGGCGGTGCAATCCCGGAACATAGATGCCCCTATAACCTTAACACCATCGGGGATGGTAACAGTTTTAAGCAGCCTACAACCCGCAAAAATACTTTTGCCGGCTTTGGCCAGGCTTTTGGGGAGCGTAACCGAGCTTAATCCCGTGGCAAAGTAGTCAAAATAACAATCTCGGAAGGCCTCATCGCCGATCTCGACAACGCTGTCGGGAATGACAACCGCACTCAATTTGCTTTGACCGTAAAAAGCACGAGAACCTATCTTTTCCAGCCCCGTAGGCAGGGTTATAGAGGTAATATATACCATCTCATCCCGCACACCTCCATATCTGTCTCTCATATCAAACGCGGAATCTCCGATTTCCTTAACGGGCATACCCTGGATTATCGCGGGGATGCGTACCTGCACGGCCTTTCCGGTATAGCCGGTAATCACCACCCCCGATCCGTCATCGGTGAGGGTAACGTTAAATTCCGCCTCGGTCTGGGCAAATGCCGTTTCCGCGCACAGCGCCAGCGCCGCCATTGCCGCAACAAACAAAAATCTCTTCTTCATAACAAAAAACTCCTTTGCGGTCTTTCCCGCCGTCTTATCTATATTGAAAACGGCTATGCCGTCCACCACCCCCGGCGGGAATGGTGTCAAAAACTCTTAAGTGTACGCTTGAAAACTTTTACCGCTGTTCAAACTCTGGACAGAAAAAATTTGTATCGTCCTTTGTTTGAACGAGTGTTTTAAATTCTTCCCTATCCTTAAGACATATCCATCAAAATGACCCGTTTCTCTGTCATCTCAAGTCCAATTTTA
>BNUT01000346.1 GCA_025997555.1 Spirochaetia bacterium | reverse complement strand
TACGAAAAAGTTAAGGCAAAATGGCGTATAACGTGAAAGCTATACGATGTTTTTATGGCCCGAATAAGGAAACCGTAGGTTTCCAGGGCCATAAAAATGTGCCGGAGAAAAACCCCATAAAGGCGCTACTGCGCCGACTGGGGTTTTTCGTAGGCCAAGCCGCTACTGCGGCGCAGCGTATAGCGTATGTTATGCGAAGTTGGGGCGTACCCCATTATTATTCTTATATTACAATATCTTTTCTTCAATAATTTATACCATAATATTTATAATATATTATCTATTTTTTCCATTAGAGATATAATATTTCCTTTATCCATGTATTAACCTCTCGTTTTCTTTGAACCATTTTTCAGAAATTTCATACGCAGCCATTTTAGCTGTATATTGTATTTCGTATTTATATTCTAAATGTATATCTTTTGTAATAACATCATATATTATTTTTATTTCTGTTGGCATATTACATTTATGCGTTTGACAAGCAATTGCCATATTCTTAATATCTTCAAGTAATTTATTTGAAGTAGTTTTCTGATGTTCAATTGATAAATCGTATTCCGCATAGGGAGAAATATCGTTTAACTTATGTTTTTTTACTAATTTATTATTTATGCAGTAAAAAAAATCGACAAGAATCATTCCTTCATACGAGCAATAAATATAAATCTTATCCGCATTTCCTTTTACATAAGCCATACAAACGGCAATCATATCCGCCTGTAGTTCAGAGAAATAATCCTCCAATGTCTTTTCCATATTTCCTCCAATATATTTATAAAAGTAACATAATATTAAAATAACGCATAGCCCCAATTTCGCATAACGTGAAAGCTATACGACGTTTTTGCGGTTGCGATAAAGGAAACCGTAGGTTTCCAGCAACCGCAAAAATGTGCCGGAGAAAAAACGCACAAAGGGCGAAAGCCCGACTGCGTTTTTTCGTAGGCCAAGCCGCTACTGCGGCGCAGCGTATAGCGTATGTTATGCGAAGTAAAAATCCACACTATGCAACAATATCTTTTTTATGAAACATTAAAGGAAGATTATATTCATATAATTCTATATCTTTTAGTCCCTCACATGCCAATAATAAATCATAAGTTATCTCTTTACCAATTATTATACCTCTAACAATTTTGTCTTCCGCAAGATTATTTTTAATCCAATTTTTATACCTTAATAATTGTCCAATTACTCTATCATAGGCCCTATTATATTTTAATTCTATGACAACATAATTATTATTTTTATCCATTGCCAAAATATCAATAAATCGTCCACCAGCAGGAAATTCTATTCCATTAATACCATCTTCTTCATATAGTTTTAAATTCGGTTCAATTAATGTTAAATTTTGTAGGACCATATTTTGTAGATCTTTCTCATTATTTAATTCCTTTTCATTGATTTTTTGTTGTTTTATGATTGATGGTTTTATGAAATCGTGTTTTTTATCGTAAAGTTTG
>BNUT01000345.1 GCA_025997555.1 Spirochaetia bacterium | reverse complement strand
CCCAAACCATCAATGACATCGAAGGCTGCCGGATGTGGGTAAGCGATAAGTCCATCGTTAAACTGGCCGGAGCCCTCAAGGTGGAAGCCTACCAGCTCCTGGCTCCGGCCATAAAACTGGAAGGAGACCGGAGCGGACAATACTCCATAAAAATTAATGATCAATGCCGCATTTCTTTCAAAATTGAGCATGGCGATGCAGGAATTCTAAATTCAACCACGGACAGCACGGACAAAGGAGAAGAAAACAGGAGTCCGTGAGGTCCGTGGTTATTCGTATTGAGGGGGCTAATACCCCGCCCCTTGGGGCGGTTAAAAGGTATTAGCCCCCGAATATAACCACCTTTAGAGAACAACATACCCCGCTGCTTGCGGCGGGGTATTTGATTTCAAATTCAAAAATTGATAAATAATATATATAGTAGTATTATTTGCCTGCTATTCTTCGCGGCACCATATTTCCAATAAACCGGCGGCGGCGATTCTTTCCGCATAGGGGAATACATCATCCGCCCTTATTTTCGTCAACACTACCCGTGTATAATTATCATGTCTTTCATACACCGGATTCAGGCCCACAGCCCTTAGTTTATTAAAAGCCTGCACGGCGTTAGTTGCCATCAGAAATGAGCCTGTCTGAAGCCGGTAGATCTTATTACTTCCTGTTTTGGGGATGTTGCCCCAAATTTTCGCGGCTGTCACCGGGGTTCCGGGCGCAGATGCCGAAGGAGTTACCGGAGCCGAGGGAGATGCGGAGGTTGCCGGATCTGCGGTTGGAGCCCTGGGCTCTGCCGGAGCCAGGGAAACTTCGGGCTCTGCCGGAGCCGGTGTTTCAGTTGCTGCCCATGCAGACTCAGGCGTTTCCACCGGAGTTACGGGAATTCCGGACGGAGTTGACAGAGGCTGGGGGACACTATCGGAACCTGAGCCTGGCTGAAGCTGTGCGGCAGATGCCGGGGCCGCATAATCAATATCATCAATAATACAGGACCATCGTCCGGTGCTGGTAAAGTAAATGGTAACCGGTTGGTTTTGTTTCATTGCGGGCCAGCGTTTTTCTACTTCAAAGGTAGTAAAATTATTTCCGTCAATATCATCAAAATAAAAATCAGTACCTGATTGCCCGAAAAATACAACGGGGGCCTTAAATTTTTTTGTTTCCCCGGTTTGCGCTTTGTTCGCCCAAAGTTTATAATCAAACAGGGTGGTTTCTTCGTATTGGGACCGGTCCAAGGCCTGGGCGTTGATAAATCCCGCAGTGATCAATGTCATAAAAACAAAACTAAAAAACTTTTTCCCCATGATCCCCTCCCCTTTTTATTTTACTACAATGTTCACCAGCTTGTCAGGTACGGAAATTATTTTCACTGTTGTGTGTCCCTCGGTCCACTTGAGCACCCCCGGCAAAGCAAGGGCGATCTTTTCAAGCTCCGCTCTGGGCGTACCCACGGGAACAGTAAACTTGTCACGGATCTTGC
>BNUT01000344.1 GCA_025997555.1 Spirochaetia bacterium | reverse complement strand
TCCACAAATCCTATCAGCACCTGCGTCCCGATGTCAGGCAGCTGCCACCACCCGGTCTCATCCGTCGCTCCCATCCCCATTACCGGCGCCCACCCCGTTACCGCTCCTGGCGCTATGGTGTCGCAGGCTACACGCAGCCGCCCAAGACATTGCGGGTCCTGGTTGTCCGCTACTATCCCGTACCGCGGCAACGCCCTCACCCCCTCTGCGGGGTCACGGCGCTTCTTTGTCTCCAGGCCTTCACGCACCCTTAACATGCTGATACTTCCCTATTTTTCCCTTAAACATTTCTTTCAATTTTCTTTTATCAAAATATGTTTTTATTGTAGTATCTATTGGTTCAAAATATAAATAGAAAAAATTAATAGATTTTTCAAAACCTTTATCTTCTTCAAAGGATACAGTCCGGTAATTTAAAGTGATGTCTTTAAAGAGTATATACGTTTCATCGGGACTTAATGCTTTTAGTTTACTTGATGCTTTAACCCACACCACATTTTTCATATTACATCTTTCAAAATCTTTATTCCAATCTTTACTGAAATAGCCATAATCTCCTTCCGCAAATTCTTCTGATTGTTCTTTAATAAGAGCTAACAACGATTTTTTTTCATCATCAGAATAATCAATAAAAAATATTTGATATTCCGCAAATGATTTCCAAACACTTTTTCTATAATTTCGTGAATAATATTCGATAAGAAGATTTTTACATTGGAGAGGTAACTTCCTGTCTTTGTAATTTAAATAACAGTCTCTAAAAAAAGAAACAAAATCACTATCAACCGGACGAAATATCCTCCGATTTGACAACACACAATAACCAGGCTTTTTCCCTTTTACCATATTTTCCCATGATAACAATAAATCAATCTGCTCTTTTTTATATTTTCCGCATAATCTTAATAATTCACGGAGCAAATAATTAGAATAATATACAACTTTATGATGGGTATATATCCATTGGTACTCATAATTTCTTGCTATTAACACATTCTGAATCACACTCAAAGAACTTTTATGAAAGCCTAAAACACATTTTACTTCCCCGCCCAGGGACAGCCAATTTCCAGATAAGACACCTGTAAACAATCCTGTCATTTTTCCAGAAAAATATATTGAATACTTGTCTTTCCTAGGCGGACATAAAAAGCCATTAGCATTTAATTCAATATGGCCATTGAAATTATCATTCAATAATAACGTATCACCTTCTATCTCCAAATCATTACGTGTTTGAATATATAATTTTGTATGTGTCGGGCTTTCTGTTTCCGCTATTTTTGTATAAGAGGCATCAGAAATACTGATTAAAATATCTTCAGATGCAATTAATTCCGGCTCATTTTTACATTTAATGTTTCCGGACAAGGATATTTTTCCGGACAATTTTCCTTTTATGCCATCTTTTGCGCTTAATCCCCTTTTAATAAATCCTTTTAATACAGCCTGCTTTTCATCAAAAGATTTTAAGTTCATATT
>BNUT01000343.1 GCA_025997555.1 Spirochaetia bacterium | reverse complement strand
CTTGTTCGTCCCCCTGATACTGGTCGACGTATTGGAGTTTGACACTTTGGGAGCAGACCGCAAATAGCTGGTGTTATGCTTGGAGTTCTTGAACCGGCTCACATCAATAATATCCGCGATGATCGCTATGGCGATAAAGACGCTTATCCCCTTCATGCTGGTCAAAATATCGGAATGAGCCTTTCGACGGCGACCACCGTGTTCCTGAAACAGGTGGTTCATAGTAACGGTATGCCCTTTGAACTGCGGGCCGACCCTTTTTACTCCCCGGAAAATCAAGAGCGGTTACGGGCCGCCATAAAACGTATGGATGAAACCGGCGGGACTGTCCATGAATTGATAGAGGATGAGGATGATTAACTCCTGGGATGATGAGGCTTGGGAAGCCTATATCTACTGGTAGACCCAGGATAAAAAGACCTTAAAACGGATTAATAGTCTCCTGAAAGATATCGATCGGCATCCCTATGAGGGGATCGGAAAGCCCGAACCGCTAAAGTACGAATATGCCGACTGCTGGAGCCGCAGAATCGATGAATATAACCGTATAGTTTATCGCGTAAAGGATAACCGTCTTGAAATTATCCTCTGTGGTTCCCACTACCAGGATACATAAGAACCAATCCCCCAGGGGTTCCGGGACACAAAGGGAAGAAAAGCCAGAGAGCTACTTTATCTTCCTCCTCTTCCTTCGTGCCTTTTTCGTGGGGTTTGTGTCGTTCGTGGTTAAATTTCTTCTGTCCGTGAGGGTCAGTGTGGAAGAACCCGCTTACGCGGGGGAGGCCACGGACTTTTGCTTTGACTTCTTGCCTTTTGTCCGTGTGGTCCGTGAGGTCGACTTTTCCACTCTTTGGGTGGAAAAGTGGTTAAATTCAGAATTCCTGAGGGTATTAACAGACAAGCGGAAAAGTGGTATATTCATTTTATGTTAACAGTGCAGAACGTAACCAAAACCTACGGCTCCAGGAAGGCGGTGGATGACATCAGCTTTACCCTGGGGGATCACGGAATTCTGGGCTTCCTCGGTCCCAATGGGGCGGGAAAGTCCACCACCATGAACATCATCGCCGGGTATACCTCCTCCGCTGCGGGAACGGTGATGGTGAACGGCCATGAGATTCTGGATGACCCCATCGGGGCCAAGAAGAACGTGGGCTACCTTCCCGAACGCCCCCCCCCTCTACCCGGACATGACGGCAAGGGCCTACCTTTCTTTCATGTTTGATCTCAAAAAAATTGGCCTTCCCAAAAAGGCCCACGTTGAGGAGATCTGCGGCGCGGTGGGGCTTGGCCCGGTACAGGACCGGATCATCAAGAACCTGTCCAAGGGCTACCAGCAGCGGGTGGGGCTGGCCCAGGCCATGCTGGGTAATCCCGGCCTCCTCATCCTAGACGAACCCACCGCGGGTCTCGACACGGTGCAGATCCTGGAAATACGGGGCCTTATCCGGGAACTGGGGAAAAGATCCGCGGTGATCTTTTCTTCC
>BNUT01000342.1 GCA_025997555.1 Spirochaetia bacterium | reverse complement strand
TGATAAAACGACCGCGCTCATGTCCTCCTACAAAAACATATCTGACGCGCAAAAGGATATGTTGGATGCTGGCGGATTATCAACCAGCACCATGCAATCCATAATGAAAGATTTGGAAGAACGCGGTGAAAATTATCTTGATTATCTCTATGAGGAAAACGGCGCAATTCACCTTAACATTGAAGCATATAAAGATTTAGTTGCCGCCGCTCTTAGCAGCGATTTGGAAGCGCTTAACAATCGGAAGCAGTCGTTGGAAACAGAACTGGAAAATATTGATTCCCTTATGGCTGGCGTAGCGGAAAGGGACATCTTTTCAATAATCAAATACTCATTACAAGAGCTTGCGGGTGGCGCAGATGCCCTTAAAGGCGAACTGGGCGATGTAAACAACCAAATCGGTATCACAGAAGCATTCATTAATTCGCTGGAAGATAGTGTTGTTTCTTTGGCCGACCAGTTAAGCGATTTGCAGTCAAGTTATAGGACTGTGTCGGGTGCAATAGAAGAATTCAACGAAACTGGATTCATTTCCATTGACACATTCCAAGCGCTTTTAAAACTAAGCCCAGAATATATCGCTGCTCTGGATTTGGAAAACGGACAGCTGATTATTAACGAAGAAAGAGCCAGGGAATTAACGGAAGCACTTAAGGAAGAAGCTATTGTCAAACTCCAAAACGCCGCCACGTCAGACATTAAGGCACTTGCCGACGGACGCGTTGAGGAGATGTCGTATCTTGCCAGAGATGCTGTCGCGCGGTTAGGTAACGACGCCGTAACGGCGGGGCAACAGATGGGCGAAGCCGCGCCAGGTGCTTTTGACTTTGCCGCAGGTGTAGCTGCTATTATGTCGGCGCCGATAGATTCCCTGATTGATTTTAGTATGTACAGCATTCATGTCACCCCGCCAAATAAGTGTGTACGCAAGTTAGGTTATCGCTGCGTTGTTAAAATGGTATTCCGCTTTCGTACTCTGCGCCCTGCTCTTCCGCATGCAAATCCTCCCGGTAAACCAGCCCGCCGTCAATCAGCTGATACCACCCGGCGCAAGCCCCCGGCGGCAGCGGTGTTGCCAGCTCCACCTCGACATAATCCCCATGCGGATAGCTGATTATGTCCGTAACCTTATCGTCGGCGGCCAACTGCACGTAAAAAGTCTTTGTGCTGATCGTGACTGCCGGATCCTGTGGTATTTCTTTAGTTGTTTTCGCCATTTTTAGGCCTCCTTTTTATAAATCGCGTCCGCTGTAACCTCTTCGCCTGTACCTGCGTCGGTTTGCGCGTACCCCAGCCCTACCACCATTTCGGGATTGGCCATAATCTTAGCCGCTGTGATTGAGCAATCCCCTGAAACAAGCGTTTCCTCGGTGGTGTTGCGGCGGTAGTAGTTTATAGCCCTAAGTCCCAACTCGGGCTTGGCAAAAGCCCCAAAAAGAAAATACTCCCCATCCGGGCTAAAAGCAGCGCCGGACGCTCCTATACTGTAGCTAAG
>BNUT01000341.1 GCA_025997555.1 Spirochaetia bacterium | reverse complement strand
CTAACTTTAGGACAAAATTTACAATTTGTAGTAAAAAATAATAAAAGTGTAGAACCTCTTACATTTATACATAATTTTTTATCAACTAATTTAAAATCTCTTTCATCTATGAATAACATATAAACCATTTTATTATATTATTAAATAATAATACCGACAGATGAACTTTTAACCATAATATTATCCTCGAGTATTAATTTAGATAATACTGTTGTTATCCATATTTTAAAAATATTACCTTTAAAAAAGATTTTAAATAATTATTATATATATTTTATAATATAAATATTTGTAATAATAAAAAATTTAATATAATAAATATGAAATATATCTACATTTTGTTAGTACTTATTAAAACTACACTATCTTTTTATCCTTTGCAAGATACACTTATACAGCCTACTTATGCTACTCTTTGTGGATCTGGAATAAGTCAATCAGGGCATGTATTAGCACGAAATACTCTAATTAATGTTATGTACGATACAGATTTTGATGATATTCATGCCATAGGAGAAGGTCCTTGTAATTCTATAGAAGCTCAAATATATTTTCATACGAATATGTTTAATATGGAATTACATAATTATACTACAGAAAGAACTAAAATGTATGTTGGAAAATATCCTTTTATGATTATTAATAATCAACAAACTTATCTCGATTTTAAAAGAAAATCTCAATCATCTTTAACATCAACGGGTTTTACATTTGGTAATTATCACCCAATTAGTTATCAGTCATATTGCGATTTTTCGGAATTAACATTATGTTTATCATTTCCAGAAGAAGCAACTTTTGATAAAGATAATGCTAAATGGAAAGTAAGAATAGTAACATCACCTTACGAAACACAAAATATATTAACTAGAGAAAATACTTATTTATCTAAAAATGTTAATGTTTGTTATAAAACATTTATAAGAGCTATGTGTTTTGATACTCGCGATCCTTTTGCTTATAATGGTATATGGGATGCAGAAGGATGTTGGAATATAACTAGGACTTTAGTAAACTAAGGTTTATATTTTAATCAGTTTATAGATAATTGCTATTTTTAATAACAGTATTACTTTAATATAATTTATGTAAAATATAAATTATTTTTTATATAAATAAATATGAAAATAAATTACGTAATTTTACTTATAGTAGCGGTTGCTCAATCTGCTGTAATTAGAGATCCGATTACTAATGAAGTTTTAATAGATATTTCTTTGAAAAATGTAAAAATAAATGTAAGATCTAGTATTTGTGGTAATTCTTTTGATTCATCTTTAACAATGCTTATACATATTTTTCTAGGAAATACAACAGGTTATAATTATATACCATTTGGATTAGGTACAGACAATGATTTAAATTTTTATTCTAAAGTTGTTTCTAAGCATAAAATTACTTTTTCGAATGATATATTTTAAAAAACCACTATTTTCACTTCTTATAAATACGGGTTGTTTACCCATATATAAATTTTTAGCATCAGTACGATAATCA
>BNUT01000340.1 GCA_025997555.1 Spirochaetia bacterium | reverse complement strand
CGTGAAAGCTATACGACGTTTTTGCGATTGCGATAAAGGAAACCTCAGGTTTCCAGCAACCGCAAAAATGTGCCGGAGAAAAAACGCACTAAGGCCTAAGGCCGACTGCGTTTTTTCGTAGGCCGAGCCCCGAAGGGGCGATGCGTATAGCGTATGTTATGCGACATAAAAACCTAAACTTTTGACAAAATTTGTTGACAAAAAAAGAAAAATGACATAAAATAACAAAAGGAGGGAATATATGAAAAACATATTGTTCATTATTTTGGCATTTTTCTTAAGTAGATATGTTTTTTGTTATGATTACGAAGGTACAAAAATTTATCCGCAAGAATATTTTCCCCAAACAAATATTAAAAAAATATCAGCATCGTCTGTATTAGAAGAAAGATATAAAATTGAAAATCTTATTGATAAAACATGGCAATCATGGGCAGAAGGATCTGGCGGGGATGGTGTTGGGGAATCATTTTCAGTAGAATTTAAATTACCGGTAAAATTAGGTGGTTTTATCCTTAAAAATGGCTATGGACAACTCGATTATTTTTACAAAAATAATCGAGTTAAATCTTTTGAAGTATTATTTGATAATGAAACATCGGGCAGGATAATAAAAACCAATGATACATTTGAACATGAATGGTACAATTTTCCAGGTACAGTATATGTTAGTGATTATATAGAATGTACTAAAATAACATTTATAATACGTGAAATATATCCTGGAACACATTATAATGATACTTGTATTGCTGAGATGAATTTATAGCCCCAGAATATAGAAGCCAAAATGGTTACATTGAAAATTATCCCGAAATTTGGAGGACCTATATACCGGATGGTTATACAATACGTTTATTGAGGGCTATGTATGAGGGGGATAATATCAGATTTAGGGTAAACCAAAATGGATATCCACAATATTTTTATGATGAAACAGAATGGGCAGAAATTAGTACAAGTCTTACCAATAACGGTTCAAATTATAAAATATTTTTATCACCTTCTCTAAATCCAATTCTAATAAGGATTAATGATAAATTTGATAAAGATTACACTTATCATTATTCTGAATTGCAGGATATAAAAATATTTGAAAATAATAGGTGGCGAAGCTCTAGAAATGAGTTAGCTATCAGGCAAATATTTGATCTAAAAAATGAAATTGAAGGGAAGGGGTTGTTTTGCGAGTTTAAATTTAGGACAGAAGAGAGAAATAATTATTTTGAAATAATTATTAACTCTCTGGAAAGATCGGGTACAGAACCAATATGGGGGCCGAGATATGACTATTGGCCATATAAAATCACGGAAACATATATTTTAAATTGGAATGGTTTAATATTTGAAAAAAGCAAATTGTAAAAAGGTTTTTACGTCGCATAACATACGCTATACGCTGCGCCGCAGTAGCGGCTTGACCTACGAAAAACCCCAGTCGGCGCAGTAGCGCCTTAGTGGGGTTTTTCTCCGGTACATTTTTGTGCCCCTGGAAACCTACGGTTTCCT
>BNUT01000339.1 GCA_025997555.1 Spirochaetia bacterium | reverse complement strand
CTTTATCGGATGTGACGAGCGCCTGGCATCACTTACATCGCCCACATTTTTCAGGGTGATCTCTTCATACGCTGATCCCATATTTTTCTCCCTCCTATATCGCGTCAAAGGCCCTGTCCAGCAATTCCTTATCCGGGGGCGCCGTGAAAGCCGACACCACCGGCACCACAATAAACGGCACGAGGATGGCAATGGACGCCGTTAACGGCGAATTGGATGCCCCCAGGATAAAGAACAGGGCGATTTCTACCCCCAGGCCCGAAATGAGCCCCGCGTAGGCCCCCGGCTTACTGACCTTTTTGGAGTAGAGCCCCAGAATATAGGGGGCCGCGAAGGCGCCGGACACCGCGCCCCAGCTCAGGGACATGAGGTACACGATGATGCTGATCCGGAACCGGGATATAAAATAAGAAATGATGATAAAAATTGCCGAAAGGAAACGCATCATGGCCACGGAAGTGTCCTTGCCGTTTTTGGTTTCCAGTTTGACCGGGGCCAGGTCGATGACCACCGACGAGGAAGACACCAGCACCAGCGACGACAGGGTGGACATTGACGCGGAAAGTACCAGCAGCATGATTAACGCAAGCAATACTTCCGGCAGGTGGCCGGTGAGCAGGGTGGGGATGATCAGGTCGTAGAGGATTTTCCCGTTCGCGTCTTTGGGGATTGTGTTCAAATCAAAAAAGACATGGGAAAAGGCCCCGGTGGAATAGGCGGCAAAGCCTATCATCAGGGCGAAGATCGTGGTGACAATTGCCGCCTTGGGGATTACCGCCTCATTTTTGATGGCGTAGAATTTCTGGGTCATCTGGGGCAGCCCCCAGGTGCCGAAACTGGTCATGAACACCAGGGAAATCACCGTCAGCGCCGAAGGCTGATTGATACCCAGCACCGGGCTCTGCCCTGCGGGGGGTACGTGGGTGGGGTAGACGGCGATTACCTTTTTCACCATCTCGAAGTAGCCGCCCCCTTCGCCGGAACTTCCAGCGGAGCTCCCCCCGGAAAGGACGCCGATCATCACCGCCGCGCCTGCGAACATGATGATCCCCTGGATAAAGTCCGTGACGGCAATGGCAAAGTAGCCGCCCAGGATCATATAAACCCCGGTAAAGGCGATCATGATGAGGAGGGCGATGTCATAGGGGATATGGAAAACCGCCTCAAAGAGGTGGCCCAGGCCCTTAAAAACCGATGCCGAATAGGGCAATAAAAAGAAGAAGATAATCGAGGCGGCCACGGGCTTGAGATGTTTTGCCCCATAGCGTTCCTGAAGAAAGGCGGGCATGGTCATGGTGTCCAGGTTCTGGGTCATCCGCCGGGTCCGGCGAGCCAGGATGACCCAGGCCGCCCCCGCGCCGATGATCGCATTGCCGATGGCGATCCACAGGGCATTCATGCCGAACTGCCAGCCCTGGGTTCCCGCAAAGCCGATAAAGATCACCGCCGAAAAATAAGAAGTCCCGTAGGCAACCGCAGACACCCAGGGTCCCAGGGTCCTGCCGCCCAAAAAGAAATCCCCC
>BNUT01000338.1 GCA_025997555.1 Spirochaetia bacterium | reverse complement strand
GAGGCTGGCAAGGGTCCTCTTGGGACGCACCGGCCCTGGGGGGTAATCCTTCCGGCACGTTATGAGCAGGGCGGACAGCGCTATGCAGCGGATCATCCTGAGACGCCGGTGGCTGTTATCGGGGGCAGGGAGAGCCGCTGGGACGGGAATTTGAGCCATATAGCCTCCGATACCGGGACCGATGCGTATCGGGCGGGTCGGTGTGCGGCGATTTTAGCCCAGGCGGGGGGCGGCGCCGAGAGTATGGATGGCGGGAGTATCCTTTTTTTTCAGGAAGAACAGAATTTTCCCTTTAACCGGGAGTCCTTTCTGGCAGGGCTGCGGGAGGAGGGGTTCATGAAAAACCCGGTATTTCTGTCCCTTGACTCGAATTACAGCTCCAGCGGGAATTCCTGCGCGGTTTTGACTGGTCAGGCCCCCAATTTTCTTGACAGGGACGTCAAAATTCCGGTTATCCTTTTTTCCTGGCTCGATCCGGCCCTGACTTCGGCCAATGTCAAGGTTATTTTCGATGATTCCCCCTGGGCTCTGGCCTTTGCGGCGTTCCGCGATAAGGGGGAAGCGCAGCCCCTTTCTTCCAATATTATTATCCCAAAGGGGAGGATCGCGGACCCGGCGGTCTTACGGAAGATAAAAGGGGCGATCCGGGAAGAAATTCCATAATGATCAAAAATGACTTTGGGGGTTTGACAAAAATACCGATAAGAAATATAATCGGGTTAGAACTCGTTTCCTGTGGTTCGGAAAAAGGAGTATTTGGATGAAACAAGGTAGCTTCAAGGCTGTCTGCCTTATTCTTTTGGCATTTACAGTAGTATTTTCAGCGTTCGGTGACGACAAGACTGTCAATTCTGAGGTCGTCATCATCGAAAGGTTTGACGGCAGTACCGACCATGTGTGGGAAAGGGACGGAAAAACCCGCACCGAGCAGTTTGTATGGGCGAAAGACGCCAGCAAATTTGCCACCAAAAATGGGGATGATGCCTATCCCAAGCTGAGTACCATTCCGGCATATCCCCAGGCGCTCTTTGGGCGGACCCCGCCTGAGGATAACAAGCAGAGCATGGGTATCTGGGGCAAGTTTGATCGCCGGGGCTATAATTGGATAGATTTATACCCCGTAGCGGCGGACGCTGGGGATAATGCGGCGCCCTATGAGATAGCGCTTCCCGGCAGGGTGCAGTCTCTCGATCTCGGGGTGGGGGGATCGAATATGAACCTCACCCTGGAGGCCTATGTGCGGGATTACCAGGGCTTCGTGCATATCCTTAATTTTGACTCCATGAACCATTCGGGCTGGAAGAACCTGCGGGTCAGTGTCCCCGCAAGCGTTCCCCAGTCCAAGCGGGTACTGCCCAGCCATGGGGGCCTGACCTTCGTAAAGTTCAGGATTAACACCATGCCCACCGAGAGGGTGGATAACTTCTATGTGTACCTTGACCAATTTAAGATTCAGACCGATATGTTTGAAACCCTGTACGATGGAAATGAACTGGATGATCCTGAAACTGTGCAGGAATTCTGGTCCGCATCGA
>BNUT01000337.1 GCA_025997555.1 Spirochaetia bacterium | reverse complement strand
GCCCAGTCGCCCCAGCTCTACAAGCAGACCGTGGTGGCCGCCGGTTTTGAACGGGTCTTTGAGATCGGCGCGGTTTATCGGGCGGAAAAGCACGACACCCCCCGGCACCTCAACGAATACGTCTCCCTTGACGTGGAACTGGGTTTTATCGAATCCGAAAAGGAACTTATCGAACTTGAAAAGAATCTTTTGGCCTATATCTTTGCCCAGGTGATCGAAAAGAACGCCGCCGACATTGCCCTGTGGAACGCCCTTATTCCCGATCCCGCCTCAGTGGCCGGGGCCCCCACGGTGTCCTACGAGGAGTGCCTGAAGATCGTCAACGCCGAAGCCGCCCGTGGGGGGAAAAGTGCGGCAAGCGCTTCCGCCCGTATTTTCGACATCACCCCCGAGGCGGAACGGCTCCTCTGCGAATGGTCCCTCCGGGAACACGGGTCGGACTTGGCCTTTATCAATGAATTTCCCCGGCGGCACCGGCCCTTCTATACGTACCCCCTGGATACCGGTGATGGCGGCGCCGCTGCCACAACCATGAGCTTTGACGCGATCTTCCGGGGTCTGGAGATCACATCCGGGAGTCGGCGGCAACATGACTACAACGCACTGGTGGAGGCCCTGCCCAAATTCGGCCTTAAACCGGAGGATATGGCGGGGTATCTGGCGGTTTTCAAATACGGCTGTCCCCCCCACGGCGGCTTTGCCATTGGCTGTGAGCGGCTTACCCAGAAGCTCCTGGGGCTCCCCAATGTAAAAGAGGCGAGCCTCTTCCCAAGGGACCGGAAGCGGGTAGAACCATAATAACGCCGATGAGTGACACTAACGCGATTATGCTGCGGCATCCTCCCCAAACGCCGGGGCTATTGCATTTACTTTCAGGTTTTGAAAAATCACCGGAAGCAGAAGGCGAATAAGGGAATACCCCGTTTCGTGTCCTTTTTTGCCTTTGCGGTTGTTCTTTTTTTCTGAAATATCGCAGTTCTGAGTAAATTTGGCAGTGAGAAAAAGTAAATGCAGGAGCCTTGGCCCCGTTGCCCTGTCTGCTTGTCATATGCCCCCTCCCTTTGTTATGATAAAATTGTTTGTTTTGGGTTTTCCCCCTAGTTTTTTATATTGATGTATTTTAGTATAGTATTATCTTGAGAGGGGTTATGCAGTCATTAGGAATAAATATCGGATCCACCAGTCTGAAGATGGTGTTAATGGAAGATGGAAAGCCTAAATGGAGCGCGGCGGTGCCCCACGAGGGGGATTTTAGCGCCGCGGTGCGGAAACTTTTGGCGGAGGGGCAGATCCCGGCAGGGACACCCACCCTGGTGACCGGCAACGAGGGTCGGTTCATGTTCGACGCGGCGGGAACTTTGGAGCCCCTCTGCGTGGAGGCGGCGCTGCGGGCCCTGGACCTCAAGGCCGACGCGGTGGTGAGCATGGGCGGGGAGGATGCCGCAGCATAATCGCGTTAGTGTCACTCATCGGCGTTATTATGGTTCTACCCGCTTCCGGTCCAGCTCGGACGAGCGTCGTGTCGGGAACGAGTGT
>BNUT01000336.1 GCA_025997555.1 Spirochaetia bacterium | reverse complement strand
TAAAATGAAAAGGCTTCAATATAGCTTTTTTAAAAGGAGTGTTTACAAATGAATCTTGACTCCAAAGACCAGTATTATTACGCTGCAATCAGGCGGTATACACGTCTGTTAAAAGCATTTCCCGGCAATACCCATGTCCTTGCGTTACGGGCAAGCTGCCGCTTTTGGCACGCCGACTGGAGAAAAGCGGCTGATGATTATGAGCAGCTTACAAAAGTGGAGTCTGACAATGACTATTATTGGGGGATGTTGGGGCAAGCCTGCGCCCACGGACGGCTTCCCGAAAAGTCTATTACCGCCTGCACCCGTGCAATTGAACTTGACAGACACAACGAAATTATTGACGCGTCAATTATCCGCAACGGGTTCTTAAACTGTTTTATCGCTTTTCCCGCTATGCGCTGCGCCTTGCTCACCACTGCGTGAAAAACATCTTCAAAAATATGGCTGTCCCGTTTTCCCATGGCATCGCAGAAGGTTGAGCGTTTCAGTTGTGGTAAACCCGCATGATATAGCTTTGTACCGTTTGCTTTCATTGAGTTTTCTATCTCCCGGACGCTGAAGCTTCCTGAGAGTTGCCCATAAGCCATCATTTTAAAGAAATCGTAGGTTCTCAGGCTCCGCACCCCCTTGTCCCCCTGATGGTCTTTTACGGCCTTTTCAAATTCCGATCTGCTTAGGTGGCTTGTCAAACTGGATAAAACGGTGGTATGCTTGGTCATAGCTTGTATTTCCTTATGGCATAATGATTTGTGGTGAATCCTTTATACCATTTCAAGGGTCAAAATACAAGCTATTTTATTGTTTTCTCATTTAAACCGGACAGCAGTGGATGATGTGAATGAAACAGAGTATTACGGCGGTAACATTGATGATATATACCGTAAAACCCAAATTTTGTATCAACTTGGCAAGATGAATAATGGCATTGCCGTAACAGACCGCAGCATTCAATCCGCGGCGGAACGGTATCTTTTGGATGATGTGGGGATTTCCGAAGCTGAGATCGTAAAGCTCAAAAATATTCTGTTTGACAGGGGGTGAACCCTGCGCCGCTTTAGGCTTTGGCTTCTGCGGCGCAGGCGGGTAAGCGTCAATTACCACCGGGGGGCGTTACGCTCTCCCGAGGAAGCTAACCACGAACGATAACGGCCGGTACAAAAGATGCCTTGAAGGCTCCGTATCATCTTTTTTGGGGCTTCTTTTTCTTCCTCCCCGCTTTTTTTGCGAGACTGCCCATTGCGGGGAACCCAATGGCTCTTGCCCATGTACCATCAAGTATACCGCCAAAATCCATATTTCCTCCATAAAAGTCGGCGCCGTAGTGCCTTCATATACTAATTGTAACAGGCTGATCTGTCATATAATGCCGGATCAGAAAAAAATGTCATCGAATTAAACGAATTAAGACAAATTTATTTGAATAGTTAAAATCTTGCAAAAACCGCTTGACAAAAACGAAAAAATATGGTTTACTGAAACATCATGTAAATACCATAACCGACTGAAGAACCAAAACAAGGCTGGGTAGGAGTAGTCCGCCCAAATCTTCA
>BNUT01000335.1 GCA_025997555.1 Spirochaetia bacterium | reverse complement strand
TTGCGGTTGCGATAAAGGAAACCGCAAAAACGTCGTATAGCTTTCACGTTATGTGCCATTGGTGCTATGATTTTTTTTAAAATTATGTAAAATATATTGAAAAAAACAAAATAGTATAATATACTGGAAGTAGACACCAATTGGAGAGATGGTTTATGAAGAAATTTATGGTAATTATTCTCTTTTTTATTATATTGTCAAATGTAAACGCAGAAATTAACGTTAATTGGAATTTTGGTAATATGGGATTTGGAATAAATTATTCGTCGCAAGAAGGAGATAATATAGAAATTACAGCATCTATTTTTAATCTGATTGTTGAACAAAACGACATTAATGTGTGGATTGAATTTAACCCGATTAAATATTGGCATTTATTTGAATTACAAGATGAAGTGGAAACAAAAAACAACGGAGATAAATTTAGTTTTATAAATTTAAATTTGTATTGGAATATTCCCGGAAGGAGAAATGTAGTATTTTGGCCTTTTGCATCTATGAACTATATGTACATAAATACTTTGACTGGCTTCAATATAAATGAATTTGTTTTTAGCAGTGGCTTACGTTTCTCATATAAACTAAATGGTCATTTATTTTCTAATAAATATCGAAATAATTATCAAATAGTAAGTACCGAAATTGGGTATCGTAATCAAATGGGTGAAAATAAATTTTACTTTTCTGTAAATATAGATATTATATTAGCATTATATTCAATAGGAATTGGAATGGGAAATAACCAAATAACAAATAATGGGGTACGCACCAACGGCACATAACATACGCTATACGCTGCGCCGCAGTAGCGGCTTGGCCTACGAAAAAACGCAGTCGGCCTTTGGCCTTAGTGCGTTTTTTCTCCGGCACATTTTTGCAGTTGCTGGAAACCTGCGGTTTCCTTTATCGCAACCGCAAAAACGTCGTATAGCTTTCACGTTATGTGCAATGTGCCCTAAAACTTGTTTAAAAATATAGGAAAATGACTTGACAATAATTTAAAATAATGGTATAAACTATTAAAGGAGTTTTTATGGAAATAATACCGGAAATCAAGGCATGTTTTGAGGCAAAAGATGGAATAATTGATTCTATCGACAATTATTTCGCCGACGATATTAGGATTGAAGATACTGGTGAAAATACTATTATCACAGGTTTCAGTGAATGTAAAATATGGCTTCAAAAAAAGAGTCAACAATATAAAATAGAAACAAAAATTGTTGGCATAATAACGGACACGAATGGTATAATAAAAGTTTCCGTTTTGGTTAGCGGGAGCTTTTCTCCAAACAGTTTTCCATTTGATTATTATTTTACAATAAATAATGGGAAGATAAAAAACGTAAAAATAGTTTACACGGGGGAATAAACAATGGTTACAAACAATTTGTTTATTAGGTTAAAGGAACGTACAACTGAAGAAATTGAAAAAACAAAAAATGTTTTATTGAGTATGGATGGTAAAATACCTGTTCTTTTAAAAATACAGGTGAAAGTTGATATGCGTGGATTTGATAAGTCTTCTTATGATATTATGTTAATAACCCAATATAATTCATTGGAAGATTTAAATATATATTT
>BNUT01000334.1 GCA_025997555.1 Spirochaetia bacterium | reverse complement strand
TTCTTTCATAGTCAACCTCATACTGCCCCCGCATGGTCTTTTTCGGGGTAAAGTCTATGGTGGCTACGGTAAGATTTTTACGTGAGATTCTTGTCTCCCTTTGGTAAATTTAACGTGAGGCAATTCGCACCGTAGACAAACCGGGGTTTCCCCCTTATAATTCAGATATGAGTGGAATGGCGATGAGCGCTTTACGATTGGTGCATCCGTTTGTTCCGGCCGGGTTTTTGACCCTAACCGGGCGCGGCGTTCCATGCCCTGAAGCCCCAATTACCCCCCCCCGTTAATTCCTTATAATACAACAAATTACGCATTCGTATCACGCATTTTTCTCACTGGAAAAAATGCCGGAGAACCGGAACCAAAGTTTCCGCAAGCCGGCTTTTTTATAAGCGGCCCGGTTATACCGGACCGCGCCCTGCCCCCTGGGGGCGGGTAATCTAATGCGATTACCCGCCTTTAGCCCGTGGAACGGCAGGGGCGGGAACCGCAAAAAAAGGAGTTCTTTATGAAGAACTTTTTCAAACTTTTCGGGCTTATCGCCATAGTGGCGATGATCGGAATTGGGCTGGCGGGGTGCGACCCCGAGGAGGAACCCACCAGCGGGACCGTTACCTTTACGCTGGCGAAAGCAAGCGCCAACAGCTTTACCATTACGGTGGACGGGGCGGATTGGCACACTGATGATTATGTCTATGCAAGAGGATTGCTTGATTTTAATAGTTATACTTTGCTAGATAATAATAGTCTCGCTGTGGATAGTTAGGATTTCGACTATACCCTTTCAGGTAAAGTGATAACGGTAACACTCGTTAACCCCATGTCTCCGGGGCCCCTGTCTGGCACGCTCAAGTTCTGGAGCAGTGCTGATGGATGGTCTCCTCTCAATCGTGATGGCCTTGCGGATAATATCACCTTCGTTTATAAGCCCGAAGCGGGAATAACGTTCTAAGGTAAGGCACGCCGCCCCTGTTATGGGGGCGGTATTTTTAAGGGAGGATACTATTCCCTTTACGGGGGAATTATAAGGAGAAATAGATCATGAGTGCAATGAAAAAGACCGATTATATTGAACCGACACTCAATTGGCTGCGGAGTCAGTTTACCACGGTACCTTTTGGCGTTCTCCGTCCTGCGGAAATTGAGATTATTCTCGCCTATTTCCTTATCTATCATGACGATATGCTTGATAAAAGTGAATATGAACTTGCAGAAAAATACCGGATAACCGAAACCAAAGCCCTGCGCTTAAAACTGGAATTCGGTAAACGCTGGCTCAGTGACCAGGAAAGATCCTTTGAGACCATAGTCGCCGGAATCGGGAAACACATCTTTGAGGATCGGACCATAGAACTATCCCGGGACGAAAGTCAGAAAAACATATCGTTTATCCTTACCGACCCATACGAATTACAATGTATAAAACGGGCCCTGGAATTTAACGGCATTCCCTATACGGGGAATTTTGTCATCACTGTACTGCCTAAGCGGAACTTGCCGTTTTTAGCGGCAGCTTATTAGGTGGTTCGGAGCGCGGCGGTTTGGTTTTGCCAGTAGCTCCGTCTGTTAATAAATGCAGTATGCAGTTTTTCCCTGCGTT
>BNUT01000333.1 GCA_025997555.1 Spirochaetia bacterium | reverse complement strand
CTTTTGGGTATCACCATCGCCTTTACCATGCAGGCCGAAAAATTTATCACCCTTGATACGGTTAAAATTCTCGCCCTAGGGCTTTTCGCCTTTATCATGGACACCATTGGGGGCGTGTTATTCACAAAGTTCCTGAACATCTTTCTTAAAAAGAAGATCAACCCCATGATAGGGGCGGCGGGAATTTCGGCCTTCCCCATGTCGGCGCGGGTGATACAAAAACTGGCCCTCAAGGAAGATCCCACCAATATCCTGCTGATGCATGCGGTCAGCGCCAATGTTTCCGGTCAAATCGCCTCGGTAGTCGCCAGCGGTTTGGTGTTAAACCTGATTTTGAATTATCTGTGAGGTTAATATGAGTAATGATTTGATTGCTTCATTAAACATTATGTGGAAAGGTATGCTCGGCCTTTTTATCGTCTGCGGTTTCATAGGGCTCCTGTTTATGGGGATCGAAAAGCTTGCCCAAAAATCCAGGAATAACGCTTAACACCAGTGCGAAGGGAAGTACCAGCGCCTGTGTCACCTGATTTTGCTGGTAGAAAAATGGCAAAAGTTTAATCGCCATGGTCAGAAGCCCTGCGACAAAGACGTAAGTCCAGAGGTATGTTAAAAACCGGCCCCGGCGCTGACGTGTTGCGGGATCGCGGGCGGCGGCATAGAGGATGCCAAGGGGAACAGCCGCCAAAAGCAGGGGGTTGATAAAAAGGGCGTTGCTGTTGTGCCAGGTATAATCGTGGTTGGTAAAAAAGGTCAAAAAGCAGAGTACGGTTCCGGCAAGGCCGAAGAAGAGTCCAAGGACGGCCTGGGTGATGCCAAAGAGGGGTTCCCCGATACGGGGCTGTTTTTTTCGTAATATGTTAAGGGCGATAAAAAAAGCGGCAATGCAAATGCCCAGCGCTAATTCCCGGTCCCACTGCCTGCGGGGAACATCCAAAACTGTGGGACGGTTCACCGCACGATTAACAATTTCTACATTAGAAACAAGGGGCCGTTCAACGCCGTTATCATCAATATAGTTAAATTCAGCAGCCCGCTCCCCCACTTCCGCCGGGAGGAACATCTCATCCCATACGGTGATCGGGGTATCAATGTCCTGGCCCATGAAAAAATTAAGGAGCCAGTCGAAGAAAGGGGAAAACCAGGTGTGACGGCGAACATGCTGCCGAAAGGTAAAACGGCCCGGAGCTTCCCCGTATTTTTCCTTAAACCGGCCGTCGGTAGCCATATCGATAATAGCTATAATCGGAGAAGCGCAGTTAGACTTAAAATGATGATAAACGTATTCCCGGTTTTCCGGGAGTACGTTGTTTTCCGCAAAACGCCAAACCGCTTCCCGCTTTGCCGGGGAGAGGTTCAGGGTATAGGTGGTGATGTCCCGGTTGGTCTTCCGGTACTCGCTATACGCCCGTTCCGCAGGAGACGCCGCGCACATGTATATGAGACGGCCCATGGCAAAGTTGGTATAAAAGTTTTCGGCGCCAAAGGAAAAAACTCCCCAATCGTAAAAGCGGTTCCGTCCGGTAAATTGATCTTCGACAACAAGCGCGATATGGCCCCACCAGAAAAAAAGCTCATCCCCAGGGCCCATGACGGCCAGCTT
>BNUT01000332.1 GCA_025997555.1 Spirochaetia bacterium | reverse complement strand
ACGGATCTCTAAAAAATGGACAATGCCGATACGGGATTGGGGCGTTGCTCTCAATCAATTCGCTATCATCTATGGGGACCGCCTCCCCCTATGATGCGGCTGTTTACACAGAAATATTTACAAGCTCTGAAGAATATCTAAATTAATTTATTACAAAGAATATTTTATACCAGTTTGGGTCAACATTTTTTGGGACTAACGGCGGGATTTTATTTCGCCTAACGTGAAAGCTATACGACGTTTTTATGGCCCGAATAAGGAAACCGTAGGTTTCCAGGGCCATAAAAATGTACCGGAGAAAAACCCCACAAAGGCGCTACTGCGGCGCAGCGTATAGCGTATGTTATGTGCAGTTGGTGCGTACCCTATTATTTTTATTATATCATTTCTTCCTATAACTTTTTATTCATATTTCCTTTTTTTACATTATTGTATCAAAATAATTTCTTGCAAAATTATTTTTTAATTTTATTAACCTTAATTTTTTTAAATATTTTTAATAATGTTTCTTCATCCACACTTATATATTTAGACCAGTTTTCTTTTTCTCCATGGGGATAGCCTAATAAACTATTAATAACATTATTTACCAATAATTTTTGTTCTCTGTCTTGTAAATTTAAACATTCCATTTTTTCATCAATGTTTTTTATTTCATCTTTTGTAAAACCTATTAATGCATGAATTACCCAGTCAGGGAAAAAAGGACCTAAATAAGCGGCTTTTATGCATTCCTTTATTATCTTTATTTCTTCATTTGTTAATTCAAAATCCATAAAATCCTCCAATGATTATTTATATAGTATTTTTATATTAATGTCAAGTCTTTTTTCATAATTTTAAACAAATTTTAGCACCAATTGCACATAACGTGAAAGCTATACGACGTTTTTGCGGTTGCGATAAAGGAAACCGCAGGTTTCCAGCAACTGCAAAAATGTGCCGGAGAAAAAATGCACAAAGGCCGCAGGCCGACTGCGTTTTTTCGTAGGCCAAGCCCCGAAGGGGCGATGCGTATAGCGTATGTTATATGCAGTAAAAACCAGCTACGAAGCGTCCGCCATGGACGGTGGGCGTGCTTTTGTTTTTTATTTCCAATTTATATTTATCTTTTTTAAATGCATAGCACAATCCGATAAATATAAGTTTATCAAATTTTGATATGCTATTCCTGTTTCTTCAGCCTGTTTCTTGAAGAAATTTATTGTATCCAAGTCAATCCTTATGGAAATTTGTTTCCGTAATTTTTTTAAATACGGATTAGGCTCCGAACCGGTAAAATCGTATTCTTTCCTCATTTTATTCTCCTCCATATCCTTTTGTTTCATTTTTTGTTGCTTTCCGGGCTGTTATGATCCTTATAATTTCATCGTTTTCTCTGTAACAATGACATACAACCAATAAATTTAATAATTTACTTAATCCCAAAATAATAAATCTGTCTTCTTCATCAGAATGGTCCGGATCGTGTATTATTTTACCATTCGGATCATAAAACACCGTTTCTGCCTCCTGAAATGAGATTTTATGCTTTTGCATATTTTCCTGATTTTTATCTTCATCCCAAGTAACTTTCATATATACAGTATAATTATATTCCATTA
>BNUT01000331.1 GCA_025997555.1 Spirochaetia bacterium | reverse complement strand
GGCGGATGTACAATTACTGACTAATTTATTCATGATCCCGCATCGGGCGGCGGTTTCCTTTACTCTGGCGGTTTTTTCAAAAAAGGGGAAGACCGGGCCATACTGCCCAATCTTCCCCCATACGTAAAGCCTGCTCTTAGGCAAGGAACCGCTCAATGGCCCCCTGCGTCAGAATGGTACGGTCAGTCAACCCACTCAACTTCGAAAACATCACCTTCAGAAAGAACCTGACCACCGCCGTCAACGGATTTCTTTTTGAGGTCTCCACCGCCGCTCATTTTAAGTGTTTTCCCGTCAGCTGACAATTCACCGCTAAACTCACGGTTGCCCTTGTCCGATTTAAACGTAAATTTGCTGCCTTTTCTGGTATAGGTGCCTTCGTCCGTAAAGCTCATCGCGTCCAGTACAGATTGCGGAATACCGGATCCGGATGCGGTTACGGTAAATTTATACTTGTCAGGAGATGACAAGGTAAGTTTATAAGTCGACTTAATGCCATCCTCCTCCTCGGTTAACTCATAATCACCGAATTCACAGGCCGCCAGCCCAATGCCCACAGCGAGAACCACGAACAGGCCCATAAGGGCCTTAGAAACCGAAAGCTTTTTCATTAAAAAGCCTCCTTACATTTATTAACCTTCCCACAAGGGACGGTTTCTTTCCACCGTTCACCCGGCGTGAAATACAGAGGATATAAAAAGGCCGCCCTTACGCGTCCATCACGGACGGCAAAGGCGGCCTTCTTTCGGGAAAAATATGAATAAATGCGGCTAAATGCTATCCAACGGGGGGGGGGGGGGGTAAATGCGCAAATCAGGTGTTGTTTCATCACATGAAGAATATACCCCACCCTATCAAAAAAAGTCAAGTAAACGCATACGAATTTTGTAAACGTACAGGCGCCACCTGCGTTTGTGACGGGCACGTATGGGACTGCACGGTTGCAGGGGGACTGGGAACCCGATAGTAAAAACAGATCCCTTCATCGTATACTGTTCCTCACTCATGCCCAAACTAAACTTTGAAGAAGAACTCAACGGGCCCCAGCTCAGGGCGGTAACCGCCATTGAAGGGCCGGTGCTGATCATCGCCGGGGCGGGTTCCGGGAAGACCAGGGTGATCACCTACCGGATCGCCCACATGCTGGAAACGGGAATTCCCCAATCGGCCATTTTGGCCCTGACCTTTACCAACAAGGCTGCCCATGAAATGGAAAGCCGGGTCAAGGAGCTCACGGGCAAAAAGCTACAAAATCTTACCGTAAGCACTTTCCACGCCTTTGGGGTAAAAATTCTCCGGGATGAGATCGAAGCCCTGGGCTACCGTAAAAACTTTTCTATATATGATGAAACCGACCGGAACGAGCTTATCAAAGAGAGCCTGCGGGAACACCGCATTTCCACCGAAGGGGTGGACCTCTACAGCCTGGGCCAGCTTTTTTCCAATGTTAAGATTGGCCGCTATCGCTGGGGAGACGGGGCGGACAGCGCCTGGGAGCCGGTCTATAACGAATACCAGCAGGGCCTCAAGATTTTTAACGCCCTGGACTTTGACGACCTTTTGGGCCTGCCCATCAAACTCTTTGAAGAATTCCCCGAAGTCCT
>BNUT01000330.1 GCA_025997555.1 Spirochaetia bacterium | reverse complement strand
CC
Source organism: Spirochaetia bacterium (assembly GCA_025997555.1). Classification (GTDB taxonomy): domain Bacteria; phylum Spirochaetota; class Spirochaetia; order Treponematales; family Breznakiellaceae; genus BNUT01. Next base: position 1,614 of record BNUT01000330.1, on the reverse strand, counting down.
GCTGTTGGATCATGTTGTTTGAGAAGGGAATTGTACTGCCACGAGGCTTGTCATCTGGTTGCAATTATCCGCTCCTATCCCAGTGACCGGTCTTCCGGTCTTCCGGTGTCCGTGAGGACTTTATTGCAAAAATCAAAGAAAAATTTTCAAAATCCGTGAATACCGCAGAGGGATTGAAATCTGCTCCGTTGGTTTCTATGGAGAGAGCGGGCGCATCACCGTCGGCTTTTGATAAAGATCACTTCCGCTATGGCAATGACAGCCTCAACTATTTTAGGTTGTACGAAGAATTAATTCTTCCCTATGATAGTATAAGCCGGGCCGCAAAAAACCTTTGTGCAAAAACATCAGGAACGGGGCCTATTACTTTTGATGATGTGGCCCAAGAGACGTTTGTTTCACAGATTTTTTTCCGTCTTTTCCCGGAGAAATTAACAACCCTTCAAGAATTGCTTGTGAAAGAAATGAGAAAATGAAAGACCGGGAGCCAAAGAAGTAAGGATGAATTGCTGCCCCTTACCGTGTCCTTGAAGGGGAGATTCCGAAATGCCGTTTATAGGCCCTGCGGAAGGTGTTGGTGGATTTATAACCGCAGCGGGAGGCCACTTCTTCAATCTTCAGGTACTGCCGGAGCAGCGTTTGGGAATTGGTCAAACGGGTGATTTCCAGAAAGATAGAAAAATTCTCCCCCGTGGTTTCTTTGAAAAGCTGCGAAAAATAGGTCTCCGAAAAGCCGAAATGTTTTGCCGCCGATGTCAGGGTAAGCTTATCTTCGCTGAAATGTTCCTGTACCCAGGTAATGAGTTCTTCCTTTTTGATAGAAGGGGTCTTTTCGGAAAATTCCTTTGCGAAAGCTTCGCAGATATTCCCGGCAATGGAGAGGAAACCGGCTTCCACTTTTCCGGGAGGCTGGGTAAAATCCATGTTTTGTACCGCATCCCTGAATAAATCAATCAGTGAGCCTTCCAGCAGCGACCCTTCCAGCGCTTTAAGAAAGGTCCCCTGCAGGAGCGTATACAGCATGGTGAGCATGGTTTCGTTCAGGAGCCCATCCCGTATATTGGCGTTAAAAACCGCGGAAAGACTGGCCCCGGCGCCGGGAAGATCCGCGTTTTGCAGTTGATTGATAAGCTTCTTTTCCATGTCCGCAGGATACACAAACATATTCTGCCGGGGCACGGGCAATATATCCACCCATTTAAAATCCCCGTTTTCCCTGTGGGCGGCAGAGGGCATATAGTCGCGGCACTGGTTGTATCCTTCCCGGATGCTCATAATATCCTGATAGAGCCCGGAACCGGTAAAGCGGACTTTTACCTGCATGGCCGTACATACGGGAACCACCGTGGAACGCAGTAATTCTGTAATATGCTCCCGGAAATATTCCTGCTGAGCGGGATTTAGGAAAAAGAAAACCCCCAGCCGGTCAAGGGTTTGACTGTACAGCAGCCCCGAACGCTCCCGGAGCCATTCTTCCAGTGCGCTGAAGATCCGCTGCTTGGCCGTATTGAGCCGTTCAATTGCCTCCATGTCCTGCCGGGCATCGCCGCCTTCTTCAAGGGAATCAAGGCTGATGAGTACCACGCAAAAATAGTTACCCTCAAGAACAATACC
>BNUT01000329.1 GCA_025997555.1 Spirochaetia bacterium | reverse complement strand
GAACCGCAGTGGTCCATTTCCGGCCGGAGCCCCAAGATGTTGGCCCAGTTCCAGAGGAAATGGATGAAGACGCGGACGCAGAGGGCCTCATCGGCGTTTTCCATGGCATTGAGACTGGAATCCGCAAGGGAGAGGGCCTCCCCCCAGTTGCCGCCGCCGCCGTGGCTTGTCAGAATCGTGTCCGCTATCGCGTCCGCCGCCATGGTCCGCTCGTAGAGTTCCCGCAGCCCCGGCCGCCAGGATGCAACATCAAAATCGCTCACCTTCCGGGAATCCCGGATCGGGTCGTGGTAAATCCAGAGAGTTCCCCGGTTAAAGGGCGACACATGGGCGCGGAGCTTGCTTTTGGGGCCGCCGAATACTGTGGCCCGGATAAGCCCCTCCTCGGCGGTGAGAAACCAAGCGTCACGGTTGGATTCGCCGGAGTTATGGGTTTTAAGAACCAGGGCCTGGTAGGTAAAACTGCGGGACATGCGCTATGGTAACATAATCAGAAGCCTTGCAGCCAGTTAAGCGCCAGATCAATCCAGGAATCTACCCCAGGGAAGGGGGTGGGACAATTGGAACTTTCAGTTTCCTTGTTTGCCAGGGACAGGCCGTGCACCCCTTTCCGGTAGATATGGAGTTCAAAAGAGACCCCGCTGCGCCTGAGCGCTTCGGCAAAGAGGAGGCTGTTTTCCACCGGCACCGAGCCATCTTCGCCGGTATGCCAGATGAAGGCCGGGGGCGTATCCTTATCAACCTGTTTTTCCAGGGACACGATTTCCTTAAGTTCCGCCTTTTCGCCGATGAGGTTGTCTATACTGCCCTGATGAGCGAATTCACCGGAAGTGATTACCGGATAGGCAAGCAACAACCCATCGGGTCTGAACCGGGCGGGATCGGCCTTGAGCTCATCATCGATTATTTTCTTGTTCAGGAGGGTCCCCAGGCTCGCCGCCAGATGGCCCCCGGCGGAAAAGCCCATCACAAAAACACGCCGGGGATCAATATGCCATTCTTCCGCGTGCTCCCGCAGCAGCATCACCGCCTGAGCCGCCTGAAGCAGCGCAACGGGAAACCGGACAGGAGCTACGCTGTACCGCAGTATCGCGGCGTGAAAACCCGCAGCGTTCATTCTGATGGCGATGGGTTCCGCTTCCCGATCCGATGTCCTCCGGTAGGCTCCGCCGGGCAGGATAAGCACCACCGGGCGGGGCTTCCCGTTGTTTAGTGCCTCCGGGGTGTCCAGCATATAGGTATAAAGAGGCGCGGTTTGCCCCCCGGCGCTGATATTCAGAATCGTATGAATCATGGGGTATCCTCCAATTGAAGTGCGAAGACTTTGCTTCGGCGGCTATGGTCGTAGATTTTCTGCCGTTTGACCGGGAGGCTTTCTACGGGAACCTCCCGGAAGCCAAGAAATTCAAACCAGTCCTGGGTGTGGGTGGTCAGCACAAAGACCCGGCGGAGTTCCTTCTTTTTTGCCTTGTCGATAAGGTAGCCCACTATTCGCCGCCCAAGACCTATGTCGGAATAGAGGGGGTCCGTGGCTACTGCGGCGATTTCGGCCTGACCTTCTCCCCATTCGTGGAGGGCCCCGCAGGCGTGGACCTGTTCGTCAATTTCAAAGACCGAGAAATCCGCCTTTTTTTCCAGTATCTGTT
>BNUT01000328.1 GCA_025997555.1 Spirochaetia bacterium | reverse complement strand
CTCCAGAACGAGCAAGTGCACCAATATTATTAAAATCTCTTTCAATGAGATTGTATACTGCAATTTTTTCTTCATATTGGCCATAATTAATTTTATGACAAATCTTAGTATTAGAAAAAAATGTATGTGTACTAACAACTATTGGATGTCTCATAAGTTGAGTTATGGTATAGTGTTTATAATCAAGTTCATTATATATTGAATTAGAATCTGCAAATACAGTTTCACGAAACTGTTCTTCTACATGCAAAGGTGCATCTACTGTACGTACAAAGAACTTTGTAACACCATCTTTAAATGTTGTACAAAGATATCTTATATGGTATTCATCTCTACTAAATACAATAAATTCATATAATCTGGATACTTCTGCAGCCGAATTTGCAGAAAACCAAAATTCTTCATTAGCAAATGTATTTTCAGTCGCCATTCTTTCGGCATTATATTTATAATTTTTTATAAATACGATTTTCAATTTTGAAAAAGTTTAAGGGTCCCTTAAACTAAATTTATATTAATCCGAATCATCTATTTCCTCATCTTCAGTTTCAGAATCTTCGTTTAAATGTATAGTTTTAAAAATAATACCATAATATTCGTCGTAACCTATATAATATTTAAAAACATTTTTAATTCGATTATAAGGAATATCGATTTCTAATGTTTTAGTAATATCGTGAAATTCTCCACTCCAAGGATTGTAATATTCTATTCCAGACTTTTTTCTATTACCAAAAAAAACTTTATGTTTTACTTTACCTTCATTAAAAAAAGTATGAGCACTTAAAACACTGAATGAACACATAAGTTTTATAAAAGGTAATCCATTACCATTAAATCCTGATACTGATTTAGTGTTAGTTTCACAATTTAAGGTATGAACTTCTTTTTCTATATGACAAAGTGGTTCACCTTGTCGTTTAATATAAAAACGCATTTCAGTATCAATTTTAGTAGAACATATATATCTAACTGTCTTATCATCATATAAAGCTTGATATATATCTCTTACATCGTGAGGGATATGAGTAAATATATCAGGTACTTTAATAACAGCAAAAGGATCCATTATAGAATCATTACTATTATTTAAAATTAAATATTTTATATCAATTTCACTTAAAAATTTCTAATAATTTTTAATAAATTTTTTAATATAAAAATATAAAAATAAATGTTTCCTTTAAAAAATTTAACTGATACTCTTATTAAACCAGTCGGAAATGTTGTAGAAAGTGTTACTAAACCAGTAACTAATATTGCAACAGAAAGTGTAGAAAATATTTTAAATTCTTTACAAACTATTTTACACACAATATTACCTTCATTATCTCTTGATTTATCACTTTTAGGATTAGTCGATACATCTGTTTGTTTAAATAATCATTTACCTGTTACTTCTAAAAATGGCGATGTTTTTGTATCCGACGATAATAATATATTTATACATAATGGAAAAGATTGGGTTAATCTTGATACTAGACTTGCATCTATAACAACTTTAGCAATAAAAGATTATATAGATTCTAGAAAACTTCGTGTTCTTAGTTCAACAAAAGTTTATTCTACTAGTCTTTCTATCGTAGTACCAATATTAATGGATGAATATACTATTTTAGTATCTAAAGGATCTAAAGTTAGAGCTGAT
>BNUT01000327.1 GCA_025997555.1 Spirochaetia bacterium | reverse complement strand
TACTATGTGATACATCAGCGTACTCACATTATGTTCTTTATGGATGATCTCACTCATCCTTCTAGTATATTCTTACTTTCAGCCGCGGCAAGCCGCGGGGTATTAAACCGTATAGGCTTCGCCTAATGAAATATGCAACAGGGCTTAAAGCCAACCCATGATGTACAAAATCATAATAGTAATCTTGCAGAACAAAATCATATCCTATCAGTGATAACGCAAAATTGTTTTTATAATAGTCATAAGCCCAGCCTACAGTTGCATTAACTCCCATAAATTCTGAAAAAAAGGTATAGATAGTTATTACCCCCCCCCCCCCCCCTGTCGCAATATTGCAATTGCAAATATAAAACAAAAACCCGTTAAAGCAATTAAAAAATATCTTTTTATTGATGCCTTGATATTCATATAATCTAAATAATACATTATTATCATAAGAGAATTAAAAGCAAATATTTTCCCATGATATATAAAATCAACGCAAAATCCAATAAAAACAAAAAAGAGCAGCGGCCCCGCTTTTTTTAGATGAATAACAGCAATACTGGCAAATAATAATATATATCCATAGCCCGGTATTAATTGCTAGTCTCAAGATCCAATAATTCAAGGCGGCTCGCCCCTCTCATTCTTAAAGGGATACCACGCATTATCATACTCAATTCATAAATAATACATAAGGCGATTATGGCATATTGGACATTTTTGTTAATTGGAGGGAAATAATCAACAGAGCATTTTGATATTCCTCTTATTAAAAGGAGTAGTACGACCATTGTTCCTATAAAAAATAAACAGGAATACTTTGCGACAAAAAATTGATACTGAGAATAAATATAAAACTTTTCACCTATTACATTTTGAAGAAACAATGGTACAATCAAATAAAGAAATAACATTCCAAACAATACGGTTTTTGAATAATTAAATGAATAACGTCTTAATCGCATTGTCCCTTATCCTGTCTATTTCTTTTATAGAGCGATTTTTATATCTTTTTAATTTATCTTCGTATGCCAATTTAACCAGATGTAATAATTCGTCCTTATTTTTAAATCTGTTTGACTTATGAGTACATCCCCTATGCCCCAAAATATCACGGGCTATCACTATGGATTCTCTGTCGTTTGCTTCACGGATAATAAGAGGCTCACCTTCAAACTTACTATTACTAACCAGCACATCTCGCTGGGTAAATAATTTTCCCTGGCTTTTTTTATCTAACCACCCTGTTATTATAATATCTATGTATTTTGCTTTGTTTTTTTGATTGATGACATTGATTTTATCTGGTCCATCTCCAGCAATTACTAATAATTTAAAGCTATTTAAAGGATTATCTAGCCATTCTATTAATTCAAAAATTCTTTTTTGTTTATCATCAAGTCTTCCAACAACATATAATTTGCGAAATTTTGCTAATTCATCCCTAAATGTACTCTCTACTTCGATTCTTTCAATCTTATTTGGAATTATAGAAACTGTTTTATATCTGGAAAATATTCTTCCCTGAAATCTGTTGATTGTTATAATTTTCTTATAAGGTGCAATAAATATTTTTAATAAAAAATTATAGATATACCCTATTTTCCCCCATAGCTGTACCCGGTCTACAAACATCGGGACATATTGATAAATGTTTCTCCCCCATAACGCTACCCCGA
>BNUT01000326.1 GCA_025997555.1 Spirochaetia bacterium | reverse complement strand
ACGGTGTTGCCTTATATTACCTTTTTTAAGTATAAATTTTTCTTTACATTCAGGACAATGATAATCTACACCTAATAAAGCATTATTGATATGAATAATTTTTCCATTAATATCTTCTGCAAATTTATTCAAAATTTCCATTTTTTCCTCAGTTTTGTTTATTAACCTGTGGTAATACATTTAACATTTGTTTAATTGCACTATCTACTGCACCTCTTTGATCACCTGTTATATTAAACCCGAAACCAAAAGAACCTCTAAATGTTGCAATTATATTGTCAGATAAATAATCCGTAAAATAAATCAAACAAACTGACTCATCTAAATTTGATGAAATTGAAAATTCAACGTAAAACAACCGCGAACGTTCTTCAAAATCCAATGCACTAATACGGGTATCAGAAATCACATTATAGCCAAAAGAAGCTAATGCATTTTGTATTTTTATACGTGCATCTGCTAAAATAACATTACTTCCCGATGTATCTGTTCCTATAGCCGCAAATGCATATTTTGAAAAATCAACATTTGTAGCAACCTCACTTTTCGGAGTAGTATAGCAAGCGTTTAATGTCAATATTACAGTGATTATTAAAAATAATTTTTTCATAATTCTCTCCATAATTCTATTATATTATCTTATAAAATTATTGTCAATATTATTTTGCAATAAATTTGGGCATTTCGCATAACGTGAAAGCTATACGACGTTTTTGCAGTTGCGATAAAGGAAACCGCAGGTTTCCAGCAACTGCAAAAATGTGCCGGAGAAAAAACGCACAAAGGCCGTAGGCCGACTGCGTTTTTTCGTAGGTCAAGCCGCTACTGCGGCGCAGCGTATAGCGTATGTTATGTGCCGTTTGTCCGTACTCCATTATTTTTTTATCATATTATTTTTAAAATATGCTTTTAATGTTTTCCAGTTTTTTATTATGTGAATAATTGACAATCCACAAAATATATATCCTGCAAGTATGTGAATTGCCTTAATAATATGCTGTAGGTCCTCAAATATTTTTGGCGGTTGATTTTCTGGATTTTGATACTGTGAAATCATTATTTCCGAATCAATTATATCATCCAGAATTTGCAATCCGACGGCAGTTAAAAATAATATTATTATAAGAAAAAATAATAACATTGAAACAATTGCCCTTATATTTATTTTTTGTGCTTTATTCATGATTTATACCTCCATTTATAATTCATATTCTTTAAAAGAATATTTATATCCTCAAATTTTCCGCAATGTATTCCGTCCAATGCTTTTGAGAATATTATTATGGATTCCATTTATTTTGTCAAGTCCTTTTTTCCATAATTGTACTTCTAACGATTGTGAGTATAACTTTTTATTTTGTTAAATCAGAAACTAATGGAAATAATAAAACATTAACTCAAATAGAATTGGATTTGTTAATGTTTCAAATTGAAAATAAAATAATAAATTTAGATACATTAAATGATCAAGAGTACATAAATCTTGGCCATAGGTTTGCCACATTAATAAATACAAAAGGCAAAGTAAAATCCCAGAAGGAACATTATTTCAGAACATATTTTTCAAGAGCACCTAAAACTTTAGATGAAATGGTACAAATTATATTGGATAAAGAAAATAATTTATTTGAATGGGAATTACTTCCTTGGCAGGGTATGGCATTTC
>BNUT01000325.1 GCA_025997555.1 Spirochaetia bacterium | reverse complement strand
AACGGCTGGACCAACTGGACATGTTCAAAGATAACTGACAACAAGAACCGCCTTTAGGCGGTTCTTAAACCAACCGCTTTGAGCGGTTCACAAAAACAAGCCCCCGGCTTTGCCGGGGGTGTTTGACAATGTTGAAAAAATATAATGACAGATTTGAAGAATTAGAAAACGAATTACTACATATTGAAAATACTAAACATAAATCACAAGGAAGTATTATTCGAGATGCCGAATTTGTAAATCAAGAATTTCTTGATGAATGGAGGGTTAAGGCAAAAAATTTGATAGCGAATGCTTGTGGAAATAAATCTGAACATTATAAAGAATTTGAAAAAGCGGAACAATCAAAAAATTTAGATACAAATTATAAGTTATTTTTAAGAATAAAAGCTGTTTTTCATGCTGCTAAAGATGATTATTATGGTGGATACCTAAATCCAATGAAAAACCTAGTCCAAGCTGAATTGTTTGATATAGAATTAGATCAAGCGGAGGGAGCGGAGTTTACGGAGCGAACGGAACGGCCTATGGCGGTTTTCCTACGACCTCTACCGGTGGCCCTGGGCGCCGGGTTACGGGATGGCGGCGGTATGGGGGACGATGGCCCCGGTTGGCGGGGGTGGGGGCCGGGGGTTTTTACGCCGTTTTGAGGAGGGCCTTTTACCCTGGGACTATGCGGCGTAAAAAAAGGTGGCGTTAATGAGTTGGGAAAAGCCGGTAGGCTTTTGTCCTTCTTGCTTTCCGGGGGCCTTGTACCGGGATGGTTTGAGCAAATTTTAGGCAGTTGAAAAGATTTGTAAGCACATCTGACGAGCTTGTAAATTTTTCTGTGTAAACAGCCGCATCATAGGGGAAGGCGGTCCCCATAGATGATAGCGAATTGATTGAGGGCAGCGCCCCAATCCCGTATCGGCATTGTCCATTTTTTAGAGATTCGTTGCAAGGCCATATATATTAACTTCATGGCCGCCTCGTCATTCGGGAAGGACTGCCGGTTCTTAACCACCTTCTGAATCGTGTAATTAACCGATTCGATAGCATTGGTGGTGTATATCGCCTTCCGGATCTCAGGGGAAAACTTCAGGTAGGGGATAACCTCCGTCCAGCGACTCCGCCAGGATTTGGAAATCATCGGGTATTTCCCGTCCCAAGCTGTGGCAAAATCTTCCAGTGCGGCAGCGGCCAGTTCCTCAGAAGGAGCCAGATAGATTTTCTTGAGGTCCGCCGTAACCGCCTTGCGGTCCTTGAAGGGAACGTACTTTACCGAATTCCTGACCATGTGGACGATACATCGGAAACTTCGTTTCCGCGCTGGACCTCGGCCTGGGGGAATACGGCGGTGATGGCTTCCGGAAACCCGGTCAGCCCGTCAACCGCCGCGATGAGCGTGTCCTGCAGGCCGCGGGTTTTCAGCTCGTTCATAATGCCCATCCAGAACTTGGCCCCTTCATTCTGCTCGATCCACATACCCAAGAGCTCTTTCTGGCCGTCTAACCGTATTGCCAGAGCCAAATAAACCGACTTTTTAATCACCTGTGAACCTTCCCGTACATTTATCCGCAGAGCATCGAAAAACAGTACCGGGTACACCGGCTCCAGTGCCCGGCCGCGCCACTCGGTGAGCAGGTCCTTCACTTCGTCGGTGACCCGGCTGATCAGTTCCGGGGATACGTCCACGTTGTAGATTTCTT
>BNUT01000324.1 GCA_025997555.1 Spirochaetia bacterium | reverse complement strand
TCTCCCCATTACCGTGATAGTCCTGGTGGCAAGCGTGGTGCTGGTACCCATGCCCACCGGAACCATCCTGATGTTCATCGTCGGCGCGGCCCTGCTTATCCTGGGGATGGGCTTCTTTACCCTGGGAGCGGATATGTCCATGATGCCCATGGGGGAAGGCATCGGGATACAGCTTACCAGGACCACCAAGCTGGGCCTGACCATGATCATCTGCTTCCTCATGGGGCTTATCATCACCATCGCCGAGCCGGACCTGCAAGTCCTGGCCGCCCAGGTACCTTCGATCCCTCCCCTCCAACTGATTTTGACCGTTGCCGTCGGGGTGGGCCTGTTCCTGGCCCTGGCGATATTCCGTATCCTCTTTAAGATACCGCTTTCGGCGCTGCTCCTGATTTTCTACGGGCTGCTCTTCGCGGTTGCCATTAGTGTCCCCCTGATCCCGCAATACCACTTCCTGGCAAACTTTATCCCCGTGGCCTTTGATTCCGGGGGTGTCACCACGGGCCCCATGACCGTCCCCTTCATCCTGGCAGTGGGCATCGGCGTCGCTTCCGTACGGAGTGATAAAAACTCCCAGGACGACAGTTTCGGCCTGGTGTCCCTCTGCAGTATCGGCCCGATATTGGCAGTCCTTTTCCTGGGGATATTCTTCAAGCCCAGTGGCACCGATGTGTCGGTTTCCGCCATTCCCGAGGTCAATACTTCCCGGGATGTGATACGGCGCTTCGCTCTTGAATTCCCCCGCTATGCCGAGGACATGTTCCTGGCCCTGGCGGCCATCGTGGTGTTCTTTATCATCTTCCAATGCGTGTCCCGGCGCTATAAGAAACACCAAATCGGCCGTATCCTTATCGGCTTCCTGTATACCTTTATCGGCTTGGTGGTGTTCCTCACCGGGGTCAACGTGGGCTTCATCCCCGTGGGGCATTTTCTGGGGGAACAGTTGGCTGCCTCCTCCTATAAATGGGTACTGGTCCCCCTGAGCATCCTGATCGGGTACTTTATCGTGGCGGCGGAACCGGCGGTCCATGTGCTGAATAAGCAGGTCGAGGAGATTTCCCAGGGTACCATCCCCCAACGGGCCATGAAGCGGGGGCTTTCCATCGGCATGGCCGCCGCCCTGGCCATCACCATGGTGCGTATCCTGACGGGGATACACATCATGTACATCCTGATCCCCGGCTATGCCGTTGCCCTGACCCTGACCTTCTTTGTTCCCAAAATATTTACCGGTATCGCCTTTGACTCAGGCGGCGTTTGTTCCGGCCCCATGACCTCAACGTTCCTGCTGCCCCTGGCAATGGGGACCTGCCAGGGCGTGGGGGGCAACCTGATGACCGACGCATTCGGCATCGTTGCCATGGTTGCCATGACCCCCCTGATTGTTATACAGATCATGGGATTGCTGTACGGTCACAAGATCAGGAAAGCGGCGAAACATGCCGAGGCTCAAGCCCTGGATATCACCGGCGCCGGAGAGATTGTTGAGTACGGAGTGGAGGAATCCTCTAATGATTGATAGTAACGTACCCGGGATACACATTCCCGTATTGAAATGCGTCATTTTTATCCTTGACTGGACGAAAGCCCGGGTGGTTACGGATATTTGTGAGCAGGAACATGTCCGGTTCCACTTTATCATGAAGGGCCGGGGCACCGCCAGTTCGGAGATCCTGGACCTCCTGGGGATAGGGAGT
>BNUT01000323.1 GCA_025997555.1 Spirochaetia bacterium | reverse complement strand
CCGCTATACAACGGATCACGCTGAAAGGCATGATCCCACTTTAGTCAATTTATGAAAGTTTTGAAAGCCATGTTGCCGGCGTGTTTTTTATGTTATGCTTGATGGCGGGGGAAATCATGGGAATTATTCGGAAGAGCGCCACAAAAACCTTCGGGATATTGACCGCCGGAGGGGATTGTCCGGGACTGAACGCGGCGATCCGGGGGGTGTGCCGGGCCGCTTATGACCGGTACGGCATGAACATCGTGGGTATCGCCGATGGTTACCGGGGGCTTATCGACGAGAACTGGCGGGACCTCAGTCCCATTGATGTCTCCGGAATTTTGACCAGGGGCGGGACCATCCTTGGGACCAGCCGGGAAAAGCCATTCAAGAACCAGAACGGCGAATATGCCATTGAGGACAAGATTTCGGCGATCAAGGAAAATTACCGGAAGCTCAAGCTGGACTGCCTGGTGGTTCTGGGGGGGAACGGCACCAATACTACAGGCTACCTGCTTTCCCAGGAGGGGCTCAACGTGGTGGGGCTCCCCAAAACCATTGATAACGATATCGTCGGCACCGACCGGACCTTCGGTTTCCATTCGGCCCTTGCCATCGGCACCGAGGCCATCGACCGGCTCCACTCCACCGCCCAGAGCCACAGCCGGGTCATCGTGATTGAACTCATGGGCCACAAGGCCGGCTGGCTCGCCCTGTACGCCGGTGTCGCCGGCGGCGGGGATGTGATCCTGCTCCCGGAAATTCCCTACGACATGAAAGTGATTAGCCAACATTTGATCGCACGAGCTGCCGAGGGGAAGAATTTTTCCATCGTGGTTGTCGCCGAGGGCGCCCTTTCAATAGAGGAATCCAAAATGGAAAAGAAGGAACGGAAAAAATACCGGGAGCAGACCGTGGCCCCCTCCATCGGTTACCGGGTGGCAAAGGAAATTGAAGAAGAGACTAGCATGGAAACCAGGGCCACGGTCCTGGGCTATGTGCAGCGGGGCGGCATCCCCAGCGCCTCCGACCGGGTTCTGGCCACGAGCCTCGGCACCGCCGCCGCCGACCTCCTTGCCCGGGGCGAATACGGCAAAATGGTTGCCCTAACAGGGGACAGTATTACTGCGGTGGATCTCAGCGTCCCCTCAGGAAAGGTAAAATCCGTCCCCATCGATCACTACATGATTGATACGGCGATGGCGGTGGGGACCTGTTTAGGATAATACCTGTGCCGCAGCCCGTGTCTCCGCCCGGCGCAGTATCATTTCCGCAGCAATACTGACAGCTATTTCCTCCGGGGTTTCGGATCGTATTTTCAGGCCTATGGGGGCGTTTATTTTGTTCAGGATATCTTCACTTATCCCTTCCGCGCCAAGCTGATTTTTTACTGCGGCTATTTTTCCTTTGCTCCCTATGACGCCGATATAGACGCAGTCCTTCGATATGATCTGCCGTAATACTTCCAGATCGTGGGCATGGGTCATTATCACAATATAATCATGGGAACTCACCCTTAGATTTTCAGAAATGGCGTCATAGCCGCCGACAATTAAATCCTGGGCGGTGGGAAATAATTCCCGTGTTACGAATTCTTCGCGGTTGTCAAAAACAACGCAGCGGAAACCCACTGTGGTGAGCACCGGCTGCAATGCCTGCGCACAATGGCCGCCGCCGAATATGATCACCTTGCCCGCAAAGTTGATGGGTTCACCG
>BNUT01000322.1 GCA_025997555.1 Spirochaetia bacterium | reverse complement strand
ATTGAAGAATATAATACTTATACTAAAGGACCATGTATTGCATATAACGGTGGACAATATATTATAAAAGAAATACTTGATACTACTAACGATAACAAGACTGTTTCTTTTTATGTGCAATATAGTAACTCAATAACATTTCAGGGTGGCAAAATGATATCAGAAGATTTTGTGTCAGGAAAAGTAGTAATGCACTTTGTTGACAAAGATCATGCTTGGTTTGAAATTGATAGAAATGACAAAGCGTATCCCACTGATTCAAAATTTATCACGCATGAGTTCAACGGGCCGGATGTTATTTGTTGGCGTGAAAAAATTTAAAAGTAGAAGTTTTCTTGTCCAGGCGGCATTGGGGGAGTAAAGGTGCCTGTCACCAAAATGAGCTGTAACAATAGAGTAATGGGGGTAAAGATGTTAAACAGCATAAAGATACTTTTAATGACGTTATTTATCGTGATTTCTTTGTTAACTGGTTGTCATAAAGATAATCAGAAAATAACGGGCATGATTGAGAGCAAAGAACATCTTGAAATTATTCAAGATGGAAAAGATAAAAACGATACAGTATGAGCCTTATCGCGGCAAAGGAATGTGTCCGGTAAAAATGACTTATAAGGATAATGCTTTTACGGTTACGTTAGGCGCAGATACCGTTGATTTTACAACCATCGAAATCCCAATAGATGATACGGATGATTATCGTGTTGTTGATAGTTACAGTTGGGAGGAAGAACATAACTAGGAACACAATGGAAGCCACTTGGAAAGGGAACGGTCACAATTGAGTAATAGACACAAGGAGAAGGCTATGCGTATTAAAATGATGCACTTTGGATCATGTCTCGTATTAACAATTGTTTTTATTGGTTGCCTTAAACAACAGCCGGTAAAGTATCAAAATGAAATTTCATCCGGGGATATTACTTTAGCCGTGGATGACAATGCTCCAAAACAACAAGCGCAAATCAATGAATTAACATTTGAATCATTAAGAAATGGGAAAATGTTGAAACATGAAATTGAGGATGATAATCAAAACGTATATCTGATAATATATGACAGTGAGAATATTGAACTTATGAGAATTGAAGTTCCTTATTCAAGAAATTATGACAATATGATACGATATAGTAAATCAAGAACATACATGGTTATTGAATGTAAACCGAATGCCCCAGATATTTTTGAACTCTGGTTGATTGATGGGAATAACGGAATAGCCAGGAAAATTATTAGGCCATTTAGAAGCTACTTATTTCAAATAGATGATGAATGTATTTATATTTGCCTTGATGACACTATGGGAAGCAATGCTCCCAGAGTTGCTATTAGAAATATCAAAACAATGGAGTTAATAAAAACAATAATATATGAACCATATTACAATAAAGGGATGTATTCTACTGAAATGTATTATGAAAATGATGCATTTGTAGTTACATTGAGTGCTGATACGGTTAATTACACAAAGATTGAAATACCGATAAATGGGCCAGAAGAATATCAGGTTTTGGAAAGTTACGATTGGGAAGTAGAAAATAAAAAATGATTCACTATGGAACACAAGGTGCCTCCGAGCCTGTAAAAAATAATGGACTTGTGAGAGAACCCGGTTGGTTCTCTCACAAGTCTCGCAAAATGCAGAGCATTTTGCATTTTTCAGCGGAAGTTGTTCAATAACTGAAGTTATCGAACAACTCTA
>BNUT01000321.1 GCA_025997555.1 Spirochaetia bacterium | reverse complement strand
TCGATTGCGGCGGCCATGGAAAAATCATCCGCAAGGACGATGCCGGTAAAGCCCAGTGTGTCCCGGAGCCAGTCCCCAATAATGGCCGGAGAAAGGCTCCCGATGTTTTCGCTATCCCAGGCGGGAACAAGTGCATGGGAAACCATTACTGCGGAGACCTTTTGATTTTTTATGAGCGCTACAAAGGGGGCGGCCATTTCGGCAAGTTCCTCCCGGCTGCCCCAGAGGACCGTTGCGGCCTCGTGGGGGTCCACCCCGGTGTTGCCGGGGAAATGTTTGATCGTGCAGCCGATACCGGCCCGCTCCATGCCCCGGATAAAGGCGGCGGCGGCATCGGTGGTAAATTGGCTTTCCACTCCAAAGGAACGCTCCCCCAGAAACCGGCGGTTGTCGCTGTTTAAGGTTTCCGCCACCGGGGCAAGGTTCAGGGTAATTCCCAGGCCGTGGATTTCCATCCCCGATTGAAAACTCGCCTCTTCCAGTGCCGCAAGTGCCCCTTCTCGGCCCGCTGTTTTTGCCTGTTCCACCCAGAAAGCGGCGGCGGGAAGCCGGGCCACACCGCGCCCAAAACGGTGCACCGATCCCCCCTCATGATCCACCGCGATAAGAGGGGGTAGGCCGCCGGGTTCGGCGGCCACAAATTCCCGGCATTCATCGAGAAAATCTTTCACTTCATTCTTCGGCGTATCCAGATTGTACCTGAAAAGCATGATCGCCCCCGGTGGGCATTGCCCCAGGATGAGCTTCGTATCGGCGCTGAGCCGCCGCTTCCCGTCGATACCGGTCATGATTACCTGGGATGCCAAAAGCCGGTCATCCAGGGAGGCGGCGATCGCTGCGGCCCTTTCCTTCGCATCAATATCGCCGCCGAAATTCTGACCAAAACAGGGGACAATGAAAAGAGACAGCAACAGTAACACTAAAACAGAACGGAACATAGGATTCAGTATAACGACAAAACAGGAATTAAGAAAATAACCACAGAGGACACACACAGAGATCACAGAGGAAAAAATGAACTTTCTTCTTTCCTCTCTGTGTTCTCTGTGAACTCTGTGGTTAATATTCCTTCCCCTCATTATACTATGAACATGTCTTTGAACTGGAAGGAAATCGACCTGGTGCTTTCCGAGCTGGACCTGGCAGGCTATCAAATACAGAAGGCGGTGCAGAGCGCCTACGATGTGGTCAGTCTGAGGCTTCACGGCAAGGGGCAAACCAAAACGCTGCTCATCTCACTCAGCCCCGGCGCGTGCCGCCTCCACGAAACCTTCCGTGCGGTGCCCAAAAATGACAAACCCCTGCGCTTCGCCGAATTTCTCAATTCCCGGATCACCAACGGCTGGATTGAAGAGGCGGTGCAGTTGGGGGATAACCGGATCCTCAGGATCATTGTCCACCTGGGCCTCCACCGGTTCCGGCTCTATATCAGGCTCTGGTCTAACGCGGCCAACTTCATCGTCACCGATGAGGAGGGAACCGTGCTGGACGCTATGCGGCGGCTGCCCCAAAAAGGGGAAACCACCGGGGGGCATTATTATCCTGAAGATCCCACAGAAACCGTGAATCCGCCAAAACGGGAATACGAAGTACGGGAATTTGCCCCGGAGGTTCCGGCGGAACTTTCCTTTAATGAAAAAATCGACGGCTTTTACGCGGAGCATGGGGGGCAGGTTTCGCTGGAGGCTTTACGGGAACAGGCCCGCAAGCGC
>BNUT01000320.1 GCA_025997555.1 Spirochaetia bacterium | reverse complement strand
ACACGGCGCTTAACAAATTAAAGCTATACGACGTTTTTGCGGTTGCGATAAAGGAAACCGCAGGTTTCCAGCAACCGCAAAAATGTGCCTATGAAAAACCCCACAAAGGGCGA
Organism: Spirochaetia bacterium; assembly: GCA_025997555.1. GTDB lineage: Bacteria > Spirochaetota > Spirochaetia > Treponematales > Breznakiellaceae > BNUT01. Next base: position 1,607 of record BNUT01000320.1, on the reverse strand, counting down.
AGCCCGACTGGGGTTTTTCATAGGCCAAGCCGCTACTGCGGCGCAGCGTATAGCGTATGTTATGTGAAGTTTTTTACCCACTCCACCAAATCTCTTTTATAAATCCCATTATAATATATATATTTTTCATCTTCATAAAATGTTCCTGGGAAGTCAAAAAAATCATATAATTCTTTTGAAACTTTATTGTTCTCTTTATTCATTATTATTGTATATTTAAAATTTTCTTTTCTTATAAATATTTCATAATCTTTTACCTTAAGATAAGATGAATTATTGATAACTATTAATCCCAGTTCCTTTATCGTGTTATCAAATTCATCTATCGAAAACTCTATAATTTTATACATATTGTCTTCTTTTGCCTGATAATTTTTTAACAGATATTCTTTAAAAAAATTATCAACTCCATATTTATAGAGCTTTATAATATATTTATCCAAGTATATTTCATATTTATATGTTTCATCATCAATTATAAATATATCTTTAAATATATCAATACAATGTTTATTTTTAAATAATTTTTTGTAATTAATTGCCTTGTCATAATCATTTATCTCACAATTTCCCTTTTTAAAATATAAATATATTGTTACAAAAATACTAAATATCGGTATCAGTTTTAATAGAATATACCATCCGGACAAATTTAAATCGTAAAATCTTTGGATTGTAAATTTTAAGCTGAAAAACATTAAAACCATAATTGATATAAAACATATAAATGTTAAAAATGGCCATACATATATTGCAACTAATATAAAACAAATAATTTCCAGCCCGATAATGGCTACTGTTTTAATAATGTATTCATATCGAAAACACCTTCCGCTATCAACTTTATTGATAATAATAGCGTAAAAAGCCAGTAAAACGATTATTCCGATAAAATATTGTAACATAATACCCCATTATAATATAACATTTTTATTTTGTCAACCAATCTTGGGTAAAAAATTTCACATAACGTGAAAGGTTTGCGACGTTTTTGTTGCCCGAATAAGGGCTTTGCGAAGCAAAGACCAGGGCAACAAAAATGTGGGTGGAGTGAGCCGTGGGAAGGAGCGCAGCGACTGACCTAGGCGAACGGAACCCGGAGGGGCTTTAGCCCCGAACCGCAAACCGTATGTTATGCGAAGTGCCCCCGTACTTTATTTTTTATTTAATAGTTCTTTATATTCTTCATATCTTTTCATTGCATCTTCATTTTTATCAATGGGTAATGTACCAGGTACTTCATTACCGTCTTTAAAGAATTCCATTATCTCTTCTGTATTATTCCACATAAAATATGGCCATACATCCAAGTTATAGTGCGTAACTTGATCTGCCAATTGATGGGCATAATTAAATGTTCCCATGTTTTTTGGATCATTTTCTTGCGTTAATAGTATTCCGTCTTTATTATAAACCGCCTCAAAATGTCCATCTGCTGAGATAAACTTTAAATTATATTCTCCATCTGTTCCATACATATGAAATGCCATACCCTGCCAAGGAAGTAATTCCCATTCAAATAAATTATTTTCTTTATCCATTATAATTTGTACCATTTCCTCTAAAGTCTTAGGTGCTCTTGAAAAATATGTTCTGAAATAATGTTC
>BNUT01000319.1 GCA_025997555.1 Spirochaetia bacterium | reverse complement strand
AATAGATGAAAAAAGTTTATTATATATTACAAGGATGGAAATAAAATATAGTATTGATAATGTAACACAGACGGTCGTTATTGATTCAAGTGAAGATATTGCTTTGATACGAATATTTGGAGGAATAGTATTTGACGGAGGAATACGATAGTTTATAAAAAAGAAAAAACTGCACATAACATACGCTATACGCTGCGCCGCAGTAGCGGCTTGGCCTACGAAAAAACGCAGTCGGCCTTCGTCCTTAGTGCGTTTTTTCTCCGGCACATTTTTGCAGTTGCTGGAAACCTACGGTTTCCTTTATCGCAACCGCAAAAACGTCGCAAACCTTTCACGTTATGCGAAATTTTTTGGTCAAAATTGTCTAAAATTATGAAAAAAACACTTGACAAATATATCAATATTGGTATATACTTAAAATATGGCATATGATGTTACCGTTTTGGATACGGCAAAAGAATTTCTCGATAATTTGGAGCCAAAATTACGGACAAAATCATACCGTACTATTAAAATGCTTACTCAATTTGGGCCTGTTTTAACATTACCACACTCAAGGAAAATAGTTGAAACAGAAGATTTATATGAATTAAGGGGTCAACAGGGGAATAATATTTGCCGATTGTTTTATTTCTATTATAATGAAGAAATTTATATAATATTATCTGGATTTATAAAAAAGCAACAGAAAACGGATCCTAACGAAATAAAAAAGGCATTGGATATAAGACGGAAATATATTGAAAATAAAATCAATGAAACCGATAAAAAGGGGGACGATCATGAAAGAATATAAATTTGGAGAATTGTTAAAATCGGAAATGAAGGATGAACAATTTCGCAAAGAATATGAACAATTGGAAGACGAATTCAATTTAGCGGAAGAAGTTCTTAAATTAAGACAGAAACAAAATTTGTCACAAAATGATTTGGCAAAAATTGCAGGTACATCACAGTCGGCGATTGCAAGATTGGAATCTGGAAAGTATCAAAATGTTTCTCTGTCATTTTTACGTAAAATAGGTAAAGCATTAAATGTAATACCTGAGGTACATTTTAAGACGGCTGAATAAAAGCTTTATTGTAGTGGACCAAAAAACTTCGCATAACATACGGTTTGCGGTTCGTCGCTACGCTCCTCCGAGCCTGTAAAAAATAATGTGTAAACGGCAATACTACCGGAAGGAGCAAGTATGGCCTTTTCGAAAGAAACGCTGGATGAACTGTTGAAAGATTACCGGGGGCCGGCTGATATGTTCGGACAGGACGGAATCATCAAGCAGTTAAGCAAAGCCCTGATAGAACGGGCAATGGAAGCGGAGCTGACCGAAGAGCTGGGGTATGAGAAGCATGACCCGGTAGAGAAGGAAACAACCAACCGGCGGAACGGGAAAACCGCGAAACGGCTGAGGACCGACCAGGGGCCGATGGACATCAAAGTACCCCGTGACCGGGAAGGCGTTTTCGAACCGCAGATCATCCCCAAACACCAGCGGGAGTGGCGGGGATTCGATGACAAGATTCTGTCGATGTATGCCCTGGGACTGACCACCCGGCAGATACAGGAACACCTGAAAGAAATCTACAACGTGGATGTATCCCCCGAACTGATCAGCCGGGTCACTGACGAAGTGAAGGACCTGCTCACCGAGTGGCGCGGCCGGGCACTGGAGCCGGTGTACCCGGTACTGTTTTTCGATGCCCTGCGGATAAATGTACGGGAAGGTCCGC
>BNUT01000318.1 GCA_025997555.1 Spirochaetia bacterium | reverse complement strand
GCCGGGGGCATCGAAGCCAAGCGCACGGCGATCCTGGACCTGACGGAGGAAACCCACGGCGCGGCCTTCGGTACCGGCGCGGCCCACACCATTACCAAGCGGCTCTTCAATAAAATTGATTACGAGGCCACCTATGTGAACGCCGTCACTTCCCGTGGCATCGACTTTGTGCGGATTCCCTGCATCGTTGATACCGATAAAGAGGCGGTTCAGCTTGCCCTGCGGACCTGCATCGGCTACGACAGGGATCATCCCCGGATCATCAGAATTGCCGACAGCCTTCACACCGAAAGGATATGGATTTCCGAAGCAATGGAAGATGAAGCGCGGGCCAACAAGCGGCTTGAAATTTTGAGCGGGCCCCAGGACTGGCCCTTCGACAAGGATGGCAACTTATGGTAACGACGGGGGAAGAATTTATCGGCGCGGAGGATGGCGCCACAGGCGGCAGTTCAAGACCCGTGCTGGGTATCAGCATCGGGGACCCTGCGGGGATAGGCCCAGAGATTTGCGTCAATGCGCTGGCCCATGCGGACATTTATGAAAAATCAATTCCCGTGGTTTATGCGGATCGAATCGTATTGGAAGATGCCCTGAAAGTGACGGGCAGCAGTTTTACTCTCAACGCAATTAAGAATCCAAAAGATGCGGCGGGTATATTGGGGGCCATTGATTTTATCGATGCCGGACTGCTCCAAAAAGGGGACTATGAATACGGCCGGGTGGCGGCAAAGTCCGGGGACGCCGCTTTTCAATATGTGGTTTCCGCAATAAAAGACGCCATGGCAGGCAGCACCGCCGGCGTGGTCACGGGCCCCATCAACAAGGAAGCGATCAATTTAGCGGGCCACCACTACGCAGGTCACACGGAAATTTTTGCCGAATATACCAACACTAAAAACTATGGGATGCTTCTGTCGGGCGGCGGTTTGAATGTGATCCACGTCACCACCCATGTGTCCATGCGGGACGCCTGCGATCTTATCACCAAAGACCGGGTGCTCAAGATCATCCGCCTTGCGGACCTTGCATTAAGGCTGATGGGAAAAACACCACGCCGCATCGGCGTGGCGGGCTTCAATGCCCACTCTTCCGAGAACGGCCTCTTTGGAGATCAGGAGGCCAAGGCCATCACCCCTGCCATCGAAGAAGCCAAAGCAGAAGGGCTTGATGTGGCCGGCCCGGTGCCCCCGGACACGGTTTTTGTCAAAGCCTTGGGGGGCCAGTTCGATGTGGTGGTGGCCATGTACCACGATCAGGGCCACATCCCCCTCAAACTCTGCGGCTTCCGCATGGACCCAAAAACAGGCCTCTTTTCCCAGATGAGCGGCATCAATACCACCATCGGCCTGCCGATTATCCGCACCTCTGTGGACCACGGAACCGCCTTCGACCGGGCCGGTAAAAACCAGGCTAACGAGGAAAGCCTGCTGGACGCGATTGCGCTGGCGGTGACCTTTGCGAAAAACTGGAACAAGAACAAGGAGTAAATTATGGATTTTATTTTTTTAATTGCCGGAGGAGTACTATTCGTTGTATTACTCATTTGGATTATGTCCCGTCGTATCGTAGTCCCTTCTGATGTGGTGCATATTGTTCAGCATAGAAAGAAAACTATTTCCTATGGCACCGGTAAAATCGGCGGCAACGTGTATTATAACTGGCCTTCGTGGCTGCTCGGTATCGGTATCACTTCCCGTAAACTATCGGTATCAAACTTTGATTTGGATCTGAGTGATTATGAAGCCTAT
>BNUT01000317.1 GCA_025997555.1 Spirochaetia bacterium | reverse complement strand
TCATCGTCAAAATGACGGCCCGACAGCACGTCGTCGATGGTCAGCCGGTAGTCGCCATGGATACGGCGGCTGTCCCGGAAGCCGATTTCCGGCGCAATGGAGGCAAGCTCGGTTTTCTCAAAACCCTCAAAATTTTTCTTCATATAATCGCACATTTCCAGGATGTACTGACGGCATTCCATCTCGCCCTTGGTCAGGTCGGCAAAACTGGTAGGATCGATGCCATAGGCACAGGGGTAATTAATGTAGGAAATCTGCCCCGTCTTGGTCATCCGGCCCATGGGGATGTCCTGCCGTTTGCAGGAAAGCCCGGTTTTGCCCGCCCGGTAATCCTCCCGGAAACGCTTGCCTATCACCTTGAGGTGATCCTCCCCGCCTTTCAGCATGAATTCCGCATCCACACCGGTGATGCGGAAGTTGACCGTCCCCGGCTGGCAGCGGTGGTCCTTGTCGCGGCCCTGATCAAAGGGAACCCCTGCGGCAAAGGCCACGTCCCCATCGCCGGTACAGTCGATGATCTGCGCGGCCTTGATGGCCACCGGCCCCTGCTTGCCCTGGATGACCACATGGGTGATTTTGCTGCCCTCCCGGACCACCTCGTTCACAAAACTGTGGAGGAAAATTTCCACCCCCGCGTCCGCCACAAAGGTATCGAGGAAAATTTTGAGGTATTCACTGGAAAAGCGGTGCTGGGCATTGGGCCGTATGTCGCCGCTGCTGCCGAATTTCGCGCGGTAGCTCTGTTCCAGTTCGCCGTAAATGCCGCTGGCCTTAAACGTAAGATTATGGAAAAAGTGATTGCAGGTTTCCACATAGCTCGCGGTAATGTTACCGCCCAGGAAACCCCGTTTTTCCAGCAGGATCACCCTGCTGCCGCCTCGGGCCGCCGCCACCGCTGCGCCGATACCGGCGGGCCCGCCGCCGACCACAAGCACATCCGCTTCCTTATACACCGCCGCCGTCCGGGATGGTAAGTTGATAGTCATAGCAATACTCCTATAATAAGTCCGCTTGCGGACACGTTAAATCGGAAGTGTTACAACGTAACACATACTCCTTTTTTTCAAAATACCAACTTTTGAAAAAGTTTATCTAAATTTAGAATAGTATAAACCCAATTCTGCGGATTGGCAAAGGGGGTTGTGGGTTTATGAGGAGCATAGCTTCGTTGACAATCCGGCCGATGCTACCTATCATTTAGCTTGCTTATTTAAAAAATTGGGTGAAATTTTTTTATTAAGGAGAATTTATGCAGCGTATCCTGAATAATCCTGACGATATCGTAGACGAGATGCTCAAGGGCTTCCTCAAGGCCCACGGGGACATTGTTGCCCCCACGGGAAACTCCCGTGTCCTCAAGCGGGCGGACATGCCGCAGGGCCAGGTGGGCGTTGTTACCGGGGGCGGCAGCGGACACAAGCCCGCCTTTGTGGGCTACATCGGGACCAATCTTTGCGATGCTGCGGCGGTGGGGGAAATCTGTACTTCACCAACGGCGGACGCATTTCTGGGCGCATTCCGCGCTGCCAACCAGGGCCGGGGTGTCGCGTGTCTCTACGGGAACTATTCCGGGGACAACATGAACGTAAAGATCGCCGTCAAGATGGCGGCGAAAGAAGGCATCGAAGTTAAGACCGTGATCGCCAATGACGATGCCGCCTCCGCCCCCAGGGACCAGAGCGGAAAACGCCGGGGGGTCGCCGGGGAGGTGCTGATGTGGAAAGTCGGCGGCGCAAAGGCCGCCACCGGCGCGGACCTTGACGCGGT
>BNUT01000316.1 GCA_025997555.1 Spirochaetia bacterium | reverse complement strand
AACCGTATCCGTTACTTCCCATGGGGTTGCCTCTTTCAGGCCTGGGAGGGAGTTAAAACAGGATGTCTGGAATTTGGGTGTCCCCGGCAGCGCTCCGCACAAGAAAAAATGAATTTGTTTAAAGCCCGGGATTTTTTTATCAATCTGGCCCTTGTGGTTTTGGGGGCCCTGCTTTTTACCGCCGCCTTCCCCAATCTTTTGATTGAAAAGGGATTGCCCCTTCTTGCCTGGTTTGCCCTTGTTCCCGTATTTGTGCTTATCCGCCGTGTCGGCCTTGCCGCCTCAGTCTTTTGGGGCGCCCTGTATGGGTATGCCGCCTACAGTCTTTTTAACTATTGGCTCAGCGTGTTCCACCCATTGGCGGGCCTTATTGTCAATTCCATATATCTGGTTTATCTGGCCGTCCTTTTTCCCCTGCTTAAAATTGCGGAGCTGCTTTTTCCCCGCCGCTTTTATCTGGTCCAGTGGGTCCTCTGGATAAGTTATGAGTACCTCCGCACCCAGGGCTTTCTTGGCTATTCCTACGGGATAATGGGCTATTCCCAATGGACCCGGATTCCGGTGATTCAGATCGCAAGCCTTTTCGGTGTCTGGGGTGTTTCCGCCCTTCTGGTGTTTCCTTCCGCATGGCTGGGGGCCGCATGGGTGCCAGGCGCCGTTTTTCGGGATATACCGGAACAGGTCAAGGCTTTTTTCCGGCAGGAACGGGTATCCGCTCTGGTTTGGCTCCTCTGCCTCTGCGCCGCATTGGGGTATGGATTTTTCTCCCAAATTGATTATTCCGGGGCAAAGACTGTGCGGATAGCCCTTATTCAGCACAACACCGATCCCTGGCGGGGGGACGTTGGGACCTACCGGCAAAATTATGAGGTTTTGAAACGCCTCTCCGATGAAGCCCTTCGTGTGGAACCAAAACCGGACCTTGTGGTCTGGTCCGAGACAGCCTTTGTTCCCCGGATATACTGGCACACTACTTACCGGGGGGATACTGAGTCCTGGGACTTGGTGAAGGAGCTGCTGGATTATTTTGCCGCTCAGGATGTTCCCTTTTTGATAGGAAATGACGACGCCCGCAAGGACCCGGTCAAAAATCCCAAAAAGGACCCCCTAAACCCCCAGGAAGATTACCGGATAGATTATAACGGGGTACTGCTCTATGAACAGGGAAAATTGACGGGCCTCTACCGCAAACTTCATCTGGTGCCCTTTACGGAACATTTCCCCTATGAAAAACAGCTCCCTTGGGTATATAAAGCCCTGAAAGATGCGGACACTCATTTTTGGGAAAAAGGGGATGAGGCCACGGTCTTTTCTGCCGGGGGTTTCAAATTTTCAAGCCCTATCTGTTTTGAAGACACCTTTGGCTACCTAAGCCGGGACTTTGTACGGAACGGAGCGGAACTTATCGTGAACCTCTCCAATGACGCCTGGTCCGCGAGCCTTCCCGCCCAGAATCAGCATCTTTCGATGGCGGTCTTTCGGGCGGTGGAAAACCGGCGTTCCATGGTACGCTCCACCGCCTCGGGCCAGACCTGTGCGGTGGACCCCAATGGCCGGGTCATTGCCTTGGCCCCGCCATTTACTGAAAGCGCCCTTACTGCGGAGGTTCCCGTGGTCACCCCGAATTCCCTTTATACCCGTTTTGGGGATTTTTTGGCCCGTTCCACAAAGGGACTCCGCAGCTGGGTCTGGGCCCTACCCCGCCATTCCCCCGCAGATCCTTGATTATTCAGAAATTCCCAAAGGCCCCGGGCAGAAGCGGCCTTGCCGGTTGCATAAAG
>BNUT01000315.1 GCA_025997555.1 Spirochaetia bacterium | reverse complement strand
TTGCAACGGCATTATTGATTGATGATGCGATAGCACGTGCAGCAACCACTCCGGGATTAAAAAATTGATTTAATAAAATATTAATTATTTGATTTCTAGAATGATTTGTATAAGAAAATATCAGGAGTGCAGATTTGAGATATACTGGAATAAAAATTTATTTAAAGAAATTACGAGTTATACAGGATGGAATTTATTTGGTGCATCTGTAGGTATCTTTAAGAATCAAATAATTAATATTTTATTAAATCAATTTTTTAATCCCGGAGTGGTTGCTGCACGTGCTATCGCATCATCAATCAATAATGCCGTTGCAAGTTTTTCAATTAATTTTGGTGTTGCAATTCGACCACAAATAGTAAAAAGTTATGCGGCCGGACAAAGAGAAGAGATGTTACGCACTGTATTTTATGGAGCAAAAGGTACTTATTTTCTGATGTTTTTCTTTACCTTGCCAATTATAATTGAAATGCCAGGAGTGCTTTCGCTCTGGCTAAAAACACCTCCTGAAAATGTAGTGCTATTTGCTAGGTTGATCTTACTAGATGCGCTTATTGACTCTGTAAATAATCCTATAATGGCTGCGGCTCAGGCTACTGGAAAAATTAAGCTTTACCAATCATCTGTTGGAGGTATCTTGTTATTAAATCTACCTGTATCATGGATAGCGCTATTGTTAGGTGCTCCTGTATATTCAGTATTTCTTGTGTCTATTTTTTTTACATTTGTGGCTTCAATAATTCGACTTTTTATGCTTCGTCGGCTTATTGATTTTTCTATACTTGAGTTTTTTGCTAAGGTCTTAATACCTGTAGCTAGCGTATCGTTAGTGGCTATAATTCTACCCTTAATAGTATTCAGATTGTCCTCTTTTAATATCTATCGTCTCCTAATAACTGTGCTATTGTGTTCCGCTTCCATTATTGGGTGCATCTTCTTGTTTGGATTAACCAGCCAAGAAAAACAATTTCTTAAATCTGTGATCAAAAAATAAATGACACCGGATGATTTTTTGTAAGGCGGCATTATGTCTTCTTTTACCAAGACAAAAAATAAAATACTGTATTATTATCATGCCTCGAATTTTGGTGATGAATTAAATGCCGTGTTATTTGAAACTCTTTTTGGTACAAAATTTATTTATACAAATCAGATATTTGAAGCTGATTATATAGCTATAGGAACGATATTGGATTCGCTTATTCCAAGCAAAAATAAAATTAATTTTATGCGACAATGCAATAATTTTCTTTTTAATAAAAAAGATAGAATTATTGTATTAGGTTCCGGTCTCAAAGAACCAAGAAAAATCGAATTTTTTCGGAAATTAGATTATAAAATTATTCGTGGAAAATTAACTGTACAATTATTACGTGAAAATAATCTGTTAAAAGAAACAGTATTAATTGGTGATCCTGGACTGCTGGCACCTTACTTACTTCAAGAAAATTTAAAAAAGAAATACGCCTTGGGTTTAATTCTTCATTTAAATGATTTAAATTCTGTAATTTTTTTTGAAATTTATAAAAAATATGCGCCAAATTGTTTAATTATTAATGTTCAAGATCATCCATGTAAAGTCATATCTCAAATAGCAGAATGTAATAATATTATATCTTCGTCATTACACGGACTTATCGTTTCGGATAGTTTAAACATTCCCAATTTATGGGTTGAAAATAAATTTAAAAGGGGGCTTTTTGAACCTCATTTTAAATTCAATGATTATTATAGTATATATGATATTATAAATATGTCGCCTGTGGATATACTGGAATTTCTCGATTTAAAATTAGAATATATTCAAGAAAATTATAG
>BNUT01000314.1 GCA_025997555.1 Spirochaetia bacterium | reverse complement strand
CACCGCCACAGACATCTACTCCCGCTTCCTGCGGATGAAGGGCTTCAACGTGCTCCACCCCATGGGCTTTGACGCCTTCGGCCTTCCGGCGGAAAACTATGCCATCAAAATGGGAACCCACCCGGCGGTCACCACCGCAGCAAACATCAAACGCTTCGAGGCCCAGATAAAATCCCTAGGCTTTTCCTATGACTGGGACCGGGAAGTGGACACCACGGACCCCGAATACTTCAAATGGACCCAGTGGATCTTCCTCAAGCTCTACGAGAAGGGCCTGGCCTACGAGGCGGAAAGCCCCATCAACTGGTGCCCTTCCTGCAAAACCGGGCTCGCCAACGAAGAAGTCAAGGACGGTCTCTGCGAACGTTGCGGGACCAAGGTTACCCGCAAGCGCATCCGTCAGTGGATATTGAAGATCACCGCCTACGCCGAGCGACTCCTTGAGGACCTGGACGGCCTCGACTGGCCTGAGCCGGTCAAGCTGATGCAGCGCAACTGGATCGGCCGCTCCGAGGGGGCCAATGTCACATTCAAGATTGACGGCCACAGTGATTCTCTCGAAATCTATACCACCCGGCCCGATACCCTCTTCGGCGTCACCTACATGGTCCTGGCCCCGGAGCATCCCCTGGTGGCAAAGCTCACCACAGCGGCGCAGAAATCTGCGGTGGATGCCTACCTTGATGCTGCAGCAAAAAAAAGCGACCTGGAACGAACGGACCTTGCAAAGGTCAAAACCGGTGTCTTCTCCGGCGCATTCGCCGTCAATCCCGTGAACAATGAAAAGATCCCCATCTGGATCGCCGACTACGTGCTCATATCTTACGGCACCGGAGCGATCATGGCGGTGCCCGCCCACGATGACAGGGACTGGGAATTCGCCAAGGCATTTAATCTGCCGATCAAGCTCGTGGTCTCCGGTGAAAAACCTGCGCCCGGTAAAGACTATTCCGCCGAACCCGCAGAATGTACGGTAGCGGACGGCTGGGCAGTAAACTCAGGACAGTTCAACGGCCTCCCCACTTCCGAAACAAAACAGAAAGTGACCGCCTGGGTTGAAGAACAGGGCTTTGGAAAAAGGGCGATAAACTACAAGCTGCGGGACTGGATATTCAGTCGGCAGCGTTACTGGGGGGAACCCATCCCGGTGGTCCACTGTGACACCTGCCATGCAGAGCATGGCTCCGGCATTGTACCCCTCAGCGAAAAAGACCTCCCCCTACGGCTCCCGGATGTGCAGTCCTACGCGCCCACCGGCACCGGCGAATCCCCCCTGGCGGGGATCACCGAATGGGTGAACACCACCTGCCCCAAATGCGGGAAACCGGCGAAGCGGGAAACCAACACCATGCCCCAGTGGGCGGGGTCCTGCTGGTACTATCTCCGCTACCTCGATCCAAAAAACAGTAATACCTTCGCGGCAAAAGAAAAAATTGAATACTGGGCTCCGGTGGATCTCTACGTAGGCGGGGTTGAACACGCGGTACTCCACCTCCTCTACAGCCGCTTTTGGCACAAGGTCCTCTACGACTTTGGTCTCGTAAACACCAAAGAACCTTTCCAGCGCCTCGTAAACCAGGGGATGATCCTTGGGGAAGATAATCAGAAGATGAGCAAAAGCCGGGGCAACGTGATCAACCCCGATGACATCGTAAAGGAATTCGGCGCGGACTCCATGCGGATTTATGAAATGTTCATGGGCCCCCTTGAAGTGAGCAAGCCCTGGATCACTGCGGGCCTCATCGGGGTAAGCCGCTTCCTGGAACGGCTCTGGGCCATCGGCGAGAAGCCGGTGAGCGAAGCGGTCCCCGCAAGCGAC
>BNUT01000313.1 GCA_025997555.1 Spirochaetia bacterium | reverse complement strand
TCCCCCGGCAAGTGATAGATATCATCACCGAACACCACGGCAACTCGGTAATCACATGGTTCTACACCAAGGCCCTCAAGCTGGAGGGGCAGGTCAACATCGAAGATTTTACCTATCCGGGGAATCCCCCCCGTTCCCGTGAATCCGCAGTGGTGATGCTCGCCGATGTGACCGAAGCGGCGGTGCGGACCCTCAGCAAGCCCACGGCCGCCAAAATGGACAAATTCATCCAGGAGCTGATCAGCGCCAAGGTTGAACACGGCCAGCTTGCGGAATCGGAACTGACATTCCGGGACCTTGAAACCATACGCAAAGCCTTTGTCCAGGTTCTGGCCGGTTATTACCATTCCCGGATCGAGTACCCCAAGCTGGGCAAGAATATCGTGCCGGCCAAAGAGGCGGACTCTGTTGAAGAACCCGCCGGGGAGGCGGCCCCTTCGTGAACCGGATCGAGGTAAACGCCGAGGAGGTTCCCTTACCTGAATGGGAGGGGGCCTTAAAAAACTTTACCCTCAAGGTATTGGACGAAATCCGCCGTGACGACTGGGACTTGTCCGTACTGCTCTGCAATGATCCCTGCATCCAATCCCTCAATAAGCAATTCCGGCATAAGGACGAAGCCACCGACGTCCTCTCTTTTCCTTTGGGGGAAACCATTAAAGATCGTTACCTTCCGGGGGATATCGTCATCTCATTGGACACCCTTGCGGAAAATTCACGGTATTTCAACATTTCGCAGGATGAGGAGTTACGCCGTCTCCTGATCCATGGTATTCTGCATTTAGACGGTATGGACCACGAAACCAACAATGAAACGGAGCCCATGCTCCGCCTACAGGAGAAAATATTGACTGATTTAGCCGGGGAGCGCATTTGTTCCCCAAAAGGGGGGCTATGAGTTCCGGGTTTTTTGAGGGGGTATCGGGGAGTATTTCCCGGATTTTCAAAAAGAACGGGGAGATTAACAAAAAGGCCATCAGATCCCTTGAGTCGGATCAGCGGGAGATGATCCAGGGGGTGGTGAAACTTTCGGGCACCACCGTCAAGGAAGTGATGGTTCCCCGGACCGACACGGTTTTTCTTTCCGTTGACGCCTCGCGGGATGAACTTCTGGCCCTGATCGCCGAGAGCGAACATTCCCGGTTTCCCGTGTACAAGGAAACCATTGATAATGTGATTGGCATCCTCTATGTAAAGGATGTCCTCAAATCCTTGGTCAGGGAGGAGCCCTTTGATGTGACAAAACTCCTCCGCAAGCCCTTTTTTGTTCCCGTTTCCAAGCACATCGACGGTCTGCTCCGGGAACTGCGCCGCCGCCGGGTCCATATCGCCGTGGTGGTGGACGAATACGGCGGGGTGTCGGGGATTGTCTGCATGGAGGACATCATCGAGGAAATCATCGGGGACATTCAGGATGAATTCGACCATGAGACCGAGGATGTGCTTAAGGTGGGGGAGGGGACTTGGCTCTGCGATGCCCGTGTAAACCTGGAGGACCTGGCCGAAGAAACCGGCCTGGAACTTCCCACGGAGGATTTTGACACCCTGGGGGGCTTTGTTTTTGACCTTTTCGGAAAAATTCCGGTAAAATACGAAAAAGCCGTCTATAACGGGAACGATTTTATCATTCAGGATATGGACGGGCATAAGATCAACACAGTAAAGATTGTGCTGGGCAAGAAGGACGATGAATGAAGGGCCGGGAAGAAGAATTTATCCACGGATTTGATCCACGGATTACGCAGATTACTCTTTTTCATTCTTACATTATCCGTGTTAATCCGTGGACCCTTCTCCTTTTCTTTTTATTGATAAACACCGT
>BNUT01000312.1 GCA_025997555.1 Spirochaetia bacterium | reverse complement strand
TTCCGGCCAGGATGGTGATGATAATACAGCTTGAGAAAAACAGTATGTTGCGGTTCCTGTCATTATTGCTGAAATTGGTAAAATATTTATGGTATATAAAAAGTATGAATTTAACAAACAGGGGAAGAAAAAGAAGGGGCAGGGATATTAATGACAGTATGATCCGTTTTATGAGCAACCCCGGATTTATGAACAGGAGATAAAAAACAAAAACAAGTATAAAAACACCGAAAAAGATATATAATATTTTTACCGGATTCTTTAATTTATAAAATATGTTTTTAACCAGGGAAAATACGTTGTTCATTGTCCAGTAGAGAACAAGCCCTGAGGGGGAATTATACAATAAAACAAGAAACAGAGCCGCAGTTAAATAGACCTGCAATTTATCTTTTGGCGAAAGCCCTCTAGTGTAAATAAAACCAGAAACAATATTGATAAGGGTCATTAAAACCGGCAGTATATTGATTACCAGATTTCCGGTTTTTGCTATAGCGTCCGGTTCGCCAAGATCTTTTATAAAAAGAAAACCCACCCCTTTGATGGCGTCAAGGTGGGACAAAAACGTATAGGCCGCGATAAAAAACGGTATTTGTATTAAAATGCCAAAGGAGCTTCTGAGGGCATAAATGGGATGATAATGATTCTGACGGTAATAAGCCGAAAGGATCATGTATTGCTCATCACCTTTAAAAACAGCTCTTATTTTATTTATTTTTGGTTTTAACTTTTTGATTATTTCCCGTTCCGTTTCCTGCCAATGTTCCGCCATTATATACAGGGGGAGGCATAACAGGGTAACTGCAACACTAACGCCGATTATTGATATACTCTGGTAATGAAATATCCGGAATATCAATACATAAACCAGTTCTATGATCTGTACAATGGGGAAAATAATAATATTATACAAAAAGTCAGCCATTATTTCCTTCAAAACCTGCAATGATATTGTATAATTGCATTGCAGATTTTTCATAAGAATATTTATCCAATATTTCCCCCGGATTTTCCACCGGTTCCTGCAATAATTTTTCAAGATCGATATTCGTATTATATGGGTCAATATAATGCGCCGTATTCCCGTAGATTTCAGGAAGGCTTGCTGCATTTGAAACTATGATTGGAGCCCCCGTAGATAACGCTTCAAGGGGCGTTAAGCCGAAACCCTCATAGTATGAGGGGAGCAGAAAGGCCCTGCATTTTTCCATGAGGGCCTTTATTTTTGCATCCTCAAGATAACCCAATAAAATAATATTACCCAGGAAGCTTGCGTCATCAAGCTCATCCGCCTTGACGGTCGGCAGGCTTGTCCCCGAAAGGGCGAATATGGTTTCAGGATGCCCTTTGGCATACTCGATTATCCATTTGATGTTTTTTCGTTTTGAAATGCTCCCCAGGGAAAAATAGTAATCCCTTTCCTTTAGCATCGGGAATTCCTTAAAGACCGAATAATCGGAGCGGATCAAGCGGAAATGTTCCCAGGAACTGTAGACAACCGTAACCGATTCGGGATCAATATGAAAATTTTCCGCCGTCTGGTTTCGTGAAAAATAAGAAACGGTGATGATTTTTTTTGCCCTTTTCGCAATAAGCCGGTATTGCCAGCGATTATAAAGACGTATTATTTTATCACGAAGGCTGGTAAAATCTTCGGGGTAAAATTCGCAGTAAATGTCATGGAGAAAAACAATGCCGGGAGAGAAGGGGAGACAGGTATTGCCGAATTCCAGAACCGTATATTCCCGGTGGGTAATCAGAAACCACTGGAGGGTTATCATCTGCCACCAAAGGTGGGATTTTATATTTTTTTTATGGCGGATTACTTTAAGATT
>BNUT01000311.1 GCA_025997555.1 Spirochaetia bacterium | reverse complement strand
TTTGCCGCACATCATATAGTCCCTGGAGATTGTTCTCCCTGTTTGGTAAGATTACCTCCCAACGTTCGTGAGCTGTGTCTTGGATTAATATCACCTCTTATTGCATCACCTAATTCGGTATCATAAGTAGTTATTACTCCAGATAAACCTGTTGTAGGTTCATGGGTACTATTTGATGTGAAAACATCTTCTATTCCTTTTACAAAAAAACTACCGCCGCTCTTATTGCCTTCAGCATCTAGTGCGTTATAGTTACCAATTACACCAACAAATGGAATATGAAGATAAGCTATGGTTATGACTACTTCATCATGTCTTCCATCCGGGTCCGTGTACTTTATAGGGTTATTCCCCGCATAATGATACAAATGCGCGTTCACCGTATTAAACACCCCGCCCATCCCCGGCAGCTTTCCGGTGTGATTAAGGGGTTTGAGAAAAAAACCTTCCGTCGGGGGCCCAAAGGGCTCGTTATATGCAATGATCTCAACCGATAGGCCCTCATAACTTAAGCGGCTGAGAATCCGGGGATTCATTTCACAGGAGGGCGGGTTATAGGACAGTAATCCAACAAGCTTGTTTCTCCCCGCCTTTTGCCATGCTGGTATGTCCTGCCGGTTTGGAGATAAATAAGAATAGGGATAGGAACAGGCCCGTGCGGCTTCTTCCACAAGGGCCGAATAATTGGCCAGCAACTGTTCCATATCTATAGACGAGGGGCGGGAACAGGAAGCGAAAGGCCCTCTGCGGTTTCTTTCAGGGTTTTCCAGACTTCATCGGTAAGGGGAACCCCCGCTGTTTCGCATCGTTTCTCCGCTTCCTGCTCTTTGAGGCCCGCATAGTAGACCCGCTCCGCCCCTTCCGCCGGTTTGAGGGCGGTAAGTTCATCAAGCATCCGGCTTATGTCCTGTTTGAATTCCCCTGGGTCCCGAAAGAGATCTATCCTGAGGGCCATAAAAAAATGACAGACCCGTGCGGCGGTAATTTCCGAATCCATGACCGCTCCGCCAAAAACGCCCCCGGAAGTAAGGGCGGTGAGAATATCTACCATGACCGCAAGGCCGTAACCTTTATAGCCGCTCATGGATTCCCCTTCTCCCCCCAGGGGAAGAAGCCCGCCGCCGCGCTTAAAGAGCATATCCTCAAGCAGTTTTACGGGGTCCCCCGCAACAAGGCCGTCGGTTCCGACCGCCCAGCCCGGGGACAGGGTTTTTCCCTCCCGTGCCGAGACCTCGATTTTGCCCCTGGTGACCGTGGTGGTAGCCATATCCAGACTGAACATTTTCCCCTCAAGGCCGGGGACCGCAAAGGCGATGGGGTTTGTGCCGAATGCGGCCTCACGGGCAAAGGTGGGCACCCCCAGGGCCGCGGTATTGGTCATGGCCACGCCGATCATATCCTGTCGGGCGGCCATCTCCGCATAATAGCCGGCGATGCCGAAGTGGTTTGAATTGCGGATTGAACAGATACCCACGCCGTGTTCCTTCGCCTTGGCAATTACCCGTTCCATCGAATGTTTGCTTAAGGAAAGGCCCATGCCCCCTTCCGCGTCGAGGATCAGTGAGACCGGTGTTTCCCGCAGCAGGGAGGCTTTACATTGCCCTTGATATGATCCGCCCGGATGCCGTCCACGTAACGTTTTATCCGGGCAACACCGTGGCTTTTGATTCCCCGCGCATCTGCGGAAACGAGAATTTCAGCGGAATCAATTGCTTCTTCCTGCGGAATGCCCAGGGCGATAAAAATGCCGGAACAGAGTTTTTCCAGATCGGAACGGGTAATTGCCAAGGCGAAGGAACACGGCGTGGGTATCTGTTCAATCCGCAATTCAAACCACTTCGGCATCGCCGGCTATTATGCGGAGATGGCCGCCCGACA
>BNUT01000310.1 GCA_025997555.1 Spirochaetia bacterium | reverse complement strand
ATAATCGGGAACCATATTGGAAGCGGTTCCCCCCTCAAGGCCCAGCAGATTCCCTGCGGGCAACGGATAAGTAAAATCGGCGGTAAGAATGCCCTTTTCACCGTGGCATACGGGAAAGCCGCAGTCCGCCACCAGCGCAAGGGCCGGGGCATCATCGGTTTGCAGGAAATGGGTGATATCCGCCATGCCGGTCTCTTCATTGGCCCCCAGAAAACAAAACAGCCCCCGGCGAAGTTTGACACCCTGATCAAGGAAGAACTTGAGGGCATAGAGCGCCGCAGCGGCGGGCCCCTTGTTATCCGCCGCTCCCCGGCCAATCAGATACCCCTCCCGTTCCTCAGGCTCAAAGGGGGAACTGCTCCAGCCTTCCCCCGGAGGGACCACATCCAGATGGGAGAAAAACCCGATTCGTTCATCAGTTTTTCCGGGATATACTGCGGAAATACCGTAATAATCGCTTTTCTTTACGTCCAGCCCCGCCTTAAGGATGATCCGCTCCGCCTCGTCAATTACCTGGGCGCAGGGCTTCCCAAAGGGATAGGCCCCATCGGCGGCTTCCCCCGAAATGCTGGGGATGCGGACCAAGGCCTTGATATCTTCCACCAGTTCCCGCCGGTTTTGTTCACACCAATCATCCAGGGATGAAAACAGGGAATCTTGCCGGACAGGGTTTATCATCGCGGAAGCCTAGCGGTAATTATGGGCCGCATCCACTGCGGCCATGCGGCATTTCCTGAAAAATCAGTAAACGCTTTGCAGAAGCTTGCGGAGGCCCTGCTCAAGACTTCCCGTATGGATAGGGAAGCGGTCCCGGCCCTGTGTTTTATTGCCGATAGCTTTAAGGATTATTACGGACAGGGGCTTAACATCCCCTTTGAGGATGAGGTCTCCGGCAAAACCACCCATGTGGCAAGCACCGCCCATACCGTAGCGGGGCGGCTCAGTATCGGCATCAATGTCCGTTACGCAGTGACCAGCCCGCAGGCAGAACTGGAGGAACGGCTTGCCGCAAAGGCCGCCGCTTATGGCTATACCCTTGCCCATGTCAAGAACAGTCCCCCCTATTGCCGCAAGGGGGACTCGCCGGTGGTGAAGGCCCTTACGTCGATAGTGAACGAAACCTTGGGAACCGATATGGCCCCCTATGTTATGGGGGGCGGGACCTATGCCCGCAAGCTGCCCTGCGCTCTGGGATTCGGCCCCGGCAGGAAAACCGAAATTCCCTCATCCTTGGGGATATCAGGCGGCGGGGCGCATCAGGCAAATGAGGTTCAGTGTATTCAGAACCTCATTGACGCGATAAAAATCTATGTAAAAGCAATCATAGCCCTTGAGGGTTATGAAAAAATAAATATCTAAGGAGAGATTGGAAATGAAAAGATCGATTATTTTGTTGGCGTGCGTTCTGGCGGCGGTAAGCCTTATCGCCTGCAAGGGTGCTAAAAAAGCCGAGGGAGCGGGGGAGCTTATCACCATTGAATTTTTCCAGCAAAAAATGGAAGAGGGGCCCCAGCGGGGCTATCAGGCGGTGGTGGATAAGTTCAACGCCGAATACGCGGGAAAGTACAAGGTTGAAATGAACACCGTCCCCGATGCGGGCAGGGTGCTTACCTCCAGGGTGGTATCAGGGGATATCCCGCCCCTCTTTTCCGATTATCCGACCCAGCTCCAGTTTAAGGAAAAGGTGAAGAACGGTTACGTCATGGACCTTACGGGCCAGTCCTTTATGTCCAGGGTGAATCCCCCGGCGGTGGATATGTCCAAGGCCCCCGATGGCCATGATTATGCTATGCCCCTGTCCCACAACTTCATGGGGGTCTATTACAATATCGATATCTTTAACCAATACGGTATTGGGGTTCCCGATACCTACGCCGAATTTATCGCCGCCTGTAAAAAGCTCAAGGACA
>BNUT01000309.1 GCA_025997555.1 Spirochaetia bacterium | reverse complement strand
TGTGCCGCCGAAGTTTCCGTCAATTTGAAAAGGCGGGTGGGAATCCCACAGGTTGGGGAGCAGCTGGTTTTTTAAGAGGCCCTGAAACACGGTATATGCCTTGTTGCCGTCACGGGTGCGAGCCCACAGGTTCAGGCGGTGGGCGCGGGACCAGCCGGTTGTGCCATCGCCGCGCAGAGTAAGGGTAACTTTCGCCGCGTCTATCCAGGCCGGGGTAGTGTTGTTGATGATGCTCCCCGGATACAGGGCCTTAAGCTGGGAAACATGGCGGTGCAGCGGGTCGCCGATTTCGCCGTAATGATTTTCCTCGCGGTACTCCTTTATCTGCCCCGATGCGCCAATTAGCACCGGATCGAGCTTGTCTATTTGCTCTTCGATGAGGGCCAGGAGCTTATCCGTGCCGGTATCGGCTTTTCCAAGCAGAACGCTAAGCGTTTTGGTGTCCTTGTGGCTTTCGTAGATCATCTGTTGATCAAAGGCGGCGCCGGTTGTGCGGTAGTGGTCGCCACCGTTGTGGCGCTGTTCGGGAGACGCGGAATATTTGGTGAGGTATTTCCCGTCGATAAGCTCCACTGTTTTTGATAAAAACCGTGACACGCCGCTGACCGCCTTATACACCTGCGGCAAAATAGTTTCATCCTTCGTAAATTCATAATAATCCATAAACATTTTTGAGGTGAGGGCGCTGGTCCCCGGACCGGAATGTCCCGTGGTGGGCGGCTCCCCAATGGTATGCATATAGCCCCCCGTGCCCACGCCCCAGCCGTCACCGTTTACGGCGTCGTGTTTTTCGGGGAAATACGTTTCCACATATTTTGACGCGCCCTGTTCGGCCAGTTTCATATAGGCGCTGTTGTATTCGGCATAGGGCTTGAACATCTCCGCAAGGTTGGTGTTAAACACCATCCAGTAATTCATCTGCACGTTGATGTTGTGCCAGTATCCCGATGTCCAGGGGGCGCTTTCGTAGCGGTTCCATGTCCCCTGCAAATTGGCGGGGTAGGCCCCCTCTCTTGATGAGGAGATCATCAAATACCTGCCGTACTGGAAAAACAGCTCTTCCAGATAGGGGCTAACGGAACCGTTTTTCGCATTTGCCATCAGGATATCCGTGGGGGTGTTTTTGGGAAACGCGCCGCCCAAATCCAGCGTTACGCGATCAAAGTATTTTTTATAATCGGCGATGTGGGCCGCCTTGATCGCGTCATAAGGTTTTGCGGCGGCGGCGGCAAGCGTTTGTGTTACCCTGCCGTGGGGATCGGGATGGCCGGCAAGCTTTTTGGTTCTGTCCGGCTCGGAAAAAGTATTACTGTCAAAGCTGCCGTTTTCGTCTTTATAGTTGGTTCCAAGCGCCATCAAAATAGTAATGCTGTCCGCGTT
This sequence comes from Spirochaetia bacterium, assembly GCA_025997555.1. GTDB lineage: Bacteria > Spirochaetota > Spirochaetia > Treponematales > Breznakiellaceae > BNUT01. Next base: position 543 of record BNUT01000309.1, on the reverse strand, counting down.
AGCCACCCGGATTACGCCGCCGAATCCTTCATCGCTTCCCTCGTGTTCGGCATTTTTTGCCGCGCCGTCATTGGACGCGGCAAGGCTTCCTCCTTCCTGCATCACCTTGATCTGCCCTTCAAACACTATGCCGTAGTAGTGCATCTTGCCCCGCAGGGTGATGGTGTCGCCCTCGGCGCTTACTGTCCCTTCCTTTTTGTATTCCTCACCCCGGCTGATTAAATGGTTTTCGGAGCCGGTCCACGGGACTTTGGGGCGTACCGCGCAATTAAGCTGATGGCTCTTATCCGCCGTCAGGCGTATGGCCAAAATGTTGTCGGGATAGGAAGTAAAATATTCCCTGGTGTAGGTAACGCCAGAGTAGGTGTAGGTAACACCGGCAACGGCGTTTTCAATATCAAGCGTGCGGGTGTAATTTTTTACGCCGCTGTTTGCGTGATCAAAATCCAGATACAGCTCCGCGAAATTGTTCAGGCCGCCGCGTCCGCTTCCGGCTATGGTAACGCCGTTTTCCGTGCCCCCTGACATGTAGGGATTTGCAAG
>BNUT01000308.1 GCA_025997555.1 Spirochaetia bacterium | reverse complement strand
GGACTGCGCAAGCCGGAACTTCCGGCGGAGCTCCCTCCGGACGGAGCGGCGGACAATCGGGTGCAGCGCCTACCGGGGGGCGGCCGGCTGCCAATGCTATTACCGTATCAGCAAAAACATTGCAGAGCGAAACCATCAGGCAGGTCGTCAAACTTAATGGCGATGTGACTTCCCGGTCGGAAGTCAACGTAATGCCGGACACCTCGGGAAAAATAATCCGCATGGTAAAAAATCTGGGCGATACGGTACGGAGCGGTGAAGTTATCGCCTATATCGATCCGTCACGGGCGGGACAATCCTATTCGGAAAATCCGGTGGTTTCCCCGGTGGCGGGTACGATTACCAGCCTGCCCCTTACTACCGGAAGTACCGTTTCATCGGCCACGGTGGTCGCAGTTATCGGTTCCCTGGACAATCTGAAAATTACGATTTATGTTGCGGAAAAATACAGCGCCTATCTACGGAAGGGGCTCCCTGCCATTGTTTCCTTTACTTCCGCTCCCGGCGAGGAATTCGCCGCATCCGTATCAAGTATCAGTCCGGTGGTCAACAATAAAAACCGCACCATCGAAACAACGCTGGTCCTCGACAAGAATGACCGGCGGATTAAGCAGGGAATGTTTGCGTCGGTGCATTTGGTTATCCGCGAGGAAAACCGCACACTGGTTATCCCGCAGTCAGCAATAAAAAATTACAACGGGGAACCGACAGTTTATGTAATAGATGAAAACAGTATAGCCCGCCGTGTTTCCATTACCCTGGGGTTAACCAACGATTCGGAAGCGCAGGTTATTTCAGGGCTGAAAGCGGGGGACCGTGTTATTACAGCCGGTTCGGTTACCGATGGTTCTCCGGTGCGGATTGCTGGAGCGGATTTATCCGTACCGGACTTACCTGCACCGGACAAGTCCGCAGAACCTTCGGCGGCAAGTTCCTCAAACACAAACCGGGGGCGTCAATAATGGATATTTCTGAATTATCGGTACGAAAACCTGTTACAGTTACGATGCTGTATATCCTCGTGTGCGTTATCGCTGCAGTGTTTATTCCCCGGCTCGGCATCGCCCTTTATCCCAGCGTCAGTATGCCCTCGGTGAATGTGATGACCAGTTACAGTAATGTGGGCCCCGAAGAAATTGATAAAACCGTAACGAAGCCGATTTTTAATTCACTCAGGCGTATTGCGGATGTCAAGTCGATTACCTCCCGTTCGTCCAGCGGGCGCAGCCAGGTGCAGCTTGAATTCGGGTACAACAAGGATATGGACGAGGCGGTTGATGACATTACCGCCGCACTGTCGCGCCTGACAAATTCCCTGCCTGACGGCTGCGGCGCACCCACCATCATGCGGTTCAGCATGAGCGCCATGCCGATTATGCGGATGGCGGTAACGGGGGATTTGAGCCTTGATGAATTGCGGGTCATTTCCGAAGACACCGTACAGCCCCTGCTTGAACGGATTGCGGGCGTCGCCTCCGCCGATATCAATGGCGGAGTCAACAGGGAAATTCACGTTGATGTAAACAATAACCGCCTTGAAGCATACAGCCTGACCCTGCAAAGTATTACCAGCGCATTGGCGGCCCGTAATATTCAGACATCCAACGGTACGCTGACCCATGGCACAACGGACTACGAAATTATCACCGATGAATATTTTAAGTCCCTGGATGATATACGCAATACGGTAATTTCATCCAGTGCGGGTACGGTGGGCATACGCCTTGATGACCTGGCGGAAGTTTACGATAGTACGGACAACACCGGGCGGCGGGTGTACATTAACGGCGAGCCCGGCATCTACATCAGTATTACTAACGAGTCTGGTTCAAACCCTTCGACTATTTCAAAGGGCGTACATGCAATACTTCCTGAGATTGAAGAAATCCTCCCCAATGGGGTGAATGTATCAATACTGAGTGACGA
>BNUT01000307.1 GCA_025997555.1 Spirochaetia bacterium | reverse complement strand
TTATATGGATTAATGATTTTTTGATGAAAACTCTTTTTATCTTCAAATTGTTGGAGGATATCCTCTTCGTTCCTGAATACTATAGAACCTATACCGGTAAGTCCCGGTTTTGAATGGTATATCTTTTGTTTTGCTTCATCAGGATATGCAGCATAATGTTCCCGGACCGTCGGCCTGTATCCCACAACGCTCATCTGTCCGATAAAAATATTCAGTAACTGGGGAAGTTCATTAATTTTTGTTTTACGCAGGAATTTACCCATCGGTAACATTCTTGGATCATTGGCGCTGGTATATAAGCCGCCGGACAAATTTGGGGAGTCTTTAAGCATGGTTGCAAATTTCAATAACTTAAAATCTTTGCCATATTTTCCAACACGTTTTTGACCGTAGAAAATATAATGTTCCCCAGTCAGCTTTAATCCAATCATAACCGGAATCATAAAAGGGAATAAAATGATGACAGCCAAACCTGAGAAAAAAATGTCAAAAAAACGGGTCATACCGGTATAGGTTCTATAGTATTCAGGAACGAAGAGGATATCCTCCAACAATTTGAAGATAAAAAGAGTTTTCATCAAAAAATCATTAATCCATATAAAGCATTGCTTGAAAGCTGGTATGTGGATCATAAAAGCATGGTAAACTATTTCAAGATAATATTTATTACAGTTCTTGTAGTATTAAAGCCTAATTCAAGTATCTGGAACAAAAGTTTTAAAGATTTGCCTCCTGTTCCTCCTGAATTACAAAAATATATTTAGAGAGAATGAGGATCATTCATGTCTGATATGCTTTCCCTCATTGGCCGTAGTGAACCGCTGTTTTCTGCCGATATTGTTCGGCATGAAAAGGAATTATCAGCCATTGTCAGCTCCTCCCGGTTTCTTGTCATAGGCGGCGCCGGGTCTATCGGTTCAGCGGTGGTACGCGAAATATTCAGGCGTAAACCAAAACTGCTTCATGTAGTGGATATTAGTGAGAATAATATGGTAGAGATGGTCAGGGATATCCGCAGCTCTCTTGGTTATATTGACGGCGAGTTCGCTGCGTTTGCTATTGATTGCGGGTCTGATATTTTTGATGTTTTTATAAAGAATGGGCAGGGATATGATTATGTGCTTAATCTTTCCGCACTTAAGCATGTACGGAGCGAAAAGGACCCTTTTACCCTGATGCGGATGATCGATGTCAATATATTTAATACTGATAAGACTATGCAGCAGGCAAATGAAAAAGGGGCTAAAAAATATTTCTGTGTTTCTACGGACAAGGCAGCAAATCCGGTAAATATGATGGGCGCTTCCAAGCGTATTATGGAAATGTTTCTTATGCGCCGTTCCTTGGAATTGCCTGTTTCTACGGCACGGTTTGCCAATGTTGCATTTTCTGACGGCAGTCTGCTTCATGGCTTTAACCGCCGCATTGAAAAAGAACAGCCCCTTTCTGCTCCCGGTGATGTACGCCGGTATTTTGTAACGCCGCAAGAATCGGGGGAATTATGCCTTATGTCCTGTCTGCTTGGTGAAAACAGGGATGTCTTTTTCCCCAAATTTGACGTAGACCAGAATCTGATAACTTTTAGTGAGATAGCGGAGCGGTATCTTGCGGGATTAGGCTATGAGCCGGTCCGGTGTGAATCGGAAGACGAGGCCCGGAGACGGGTAAAAGAACTCAAGGCGCACAAAAAATATCCGGTGTATTTTTTCAAAAGTGATACTACTGGCGAAAAGGACTTTGAAGAATTCTATACTGAAAACGAAAAAATTGACGCGGAACGTTTTGAGGCAATTGGTATCATTAAGAATGAATCCGCATACGATGAACAGAAATTAAAAATATTTACAGACACGGTTCAGTCATTGCGGAAGAAAGGCGAATGGACCCGCCCGGAATTGATCGGGTTATTTAACGTGATGGTCCCCGAATTTAATCACAAAG
>BNUT01000306.1 GCA_025997555.1 Spirochaetia bacterium | reverse complement strand
TTAATTTTGGAATCCCTGGCGGGGACAACTGGCTTGTTGAATGGAGTAGTCGGGATGGGGGAAATGGCGGTACCTTAATATTTTATGTAATAAAAGATAATGAGATTAAAAAAGATTATTACTCATTTGGCAATGCTGATATGCAAGCTCATAGCCGTTTTGATATTATGAAAGGTATACCGGGTATACATATTAGGAACGGAACAAGTTCATTAGGGGATTTTAACAAAGATGGTATTGATGAAATATTTCAATATGCTTTTTATGGTATGGGGTTTGAAATAAACATTTGGGGCTATGATGCTGAAAAAGATGATTTGATTACCTATTGCGATATTCCCTTTCGCATCATTGATGCCGAGAATGGTCCGCCCCCCGTTGAGTTTATGACTTACAAGGGCATTGATGGATTTAAGGTATACTATGCGGAGACCGTTGTAGCAGGCGGCCCCAATTATATACCAGAAACACCGCTAGACAATGATAAATGGTTTTTTTATACATGGAATGAAGAGGGAAAAAAATATATTAGAATAGAAGAAGTAAAAGATGGGGAATAAAATAATGGGGTACGCCCAAACTGCACATAACATACGCTATACGCTGCGCCGCAGTAGCGGCTTGGCCTACGAAAAACCCCAGTCGGGCTTACGCCCTTTGTGGGGTTTTTCTCCGGCACATTTTTGCGGTTGCTGGAAACCTACGGTTTCCTTTATCGCAACCGCAAAAACGTCGTATAGCTTTCACGATATACGCAATGCAACCTGAAACTATTAAGAATGCCGCCCTCCTTGGCGGCAAGAAACACGCTTGACAAATTGTGGATAAGTAATTAACTTAGTCCTGAGGTGATAGAATGGAAGCGTTTTTAATAGTTGAGAAACAAAATATAGTTATCGAAAACTATATGGATCATATGAAAAATAACGAATATTTTCAAAAAGGTTTTGCAGAATTTCGAACCTATTTTAGCAATATTAATATAGGCAATTATAGAGGTATTTCGCGGAATGTTCTTTCAGCAATTCCCGAAAAATTTCAAAAAGAATTTCCAGGAAAAGAACCCCTTGCCCAGTTTCTTATGAATAAAACATTAGAAAAATATTCAAACGACAACGATGATATGTCGTTGATTATGGATATAAAGGAATGTTTGGAAATATATGAAAAAATAGAGCATAAAGGAAATTACGAAATAATTAAATCTGTAAAGGATGACTATATGAATGAAGAAAAAATACTTGGATTTGATATTGGCTATTGGGGAGGTGATAATTTTTCAATAATCTCAGATTCAATGATATTGCCAACATGGCATGTAGCCCCAGAAAACGCCTATTATGAATTACGAGAATACTCATTAAAATTAAATCAAAATTTATTATTTAGTAATATAGAAGATACAAAAGAATTTAGAGAGTATTATTTGAAACAGGATTGGGCCGAAACAGAAACTTATAAAGGACAAATATGTATACAGAAAATTATATCGTAAACAGAAAATAAATGACCGTTCGCCATCCGTGGCTCACGGCTTCGTGGCAGGTTGCACTGCGTATATCATACGCTATATGCAATGGGGGGCTAAACTGGTCGAAAAGTGTGTCAAAATGACCTAATTTAAGAGGCGTTTTTGGTGTATTTTAAGGCTTCTATAATACCCTTGTGTAAGGTAAGTTATTGCAAAAAAAATATTTTCTTTAATGTTTTAAATACGGATGTATTGACTTAAATGCAAAAACATAATACTATTACGGAATGGATATAATTATGGAAGAATATTTAGAAGAAATAAGTAAAATATTCCGAAGTTTATTTTTAGTTTTATGGGTAACAGTGGATCAAGCCCATCATCCGGTTCCAGTACTTCTAATTTTGTTATTCCCGTAAAAAGTTCTTTTCCCATAAAAGGTTTCAACGTAAATATTGAATTTTCTTTATCCATCGAAAAATGGCGTA
>BNUT01000305.1 GCA_025997555.1 Spirochaetia bacterium | reverse complement strand
CACCCGTGTGAGCTGCCCAAACTGGACAATAACCGCCTGTTCGCCTTCGTCTATTACAAAGAAGGGACCGGCTACGGCAATGCCAATGATCACCACCAGGACGATAATAACCGGTGTAAGTAGTTTCTTCATTTATCTGCCCCCCTGACCGATGTTCCGCAGGGGCAGGAAGTTGTCAAAGTTCCGGTCGATGATCACGGTTCCTTCTTCGCTCCCGGCAAAGGCCTCTTCAATCATCTCGTAGTACAGCCGCTGCCGGGTAATTTCCGGCGCGCGGCGGTATTCCTCGTATACCGAGTTGAACCGGGCGGCCTCACCATTTGCCCGGTTGACCCGCTCGGTGGCATAGCCCTGAGCAATCTGTATTTGCTGCGCCGCCTGGCCCTTGGTCTTGGGAATTTCCTCGTTGTACACCTGCAAGCCCTCGTTGTCCAGCCGGTTCATGTCCTGGATGGCCTTGTTCACATCGTCAAAGGCGGCCTGAACCCCCGCCGGGGGGCCGATGTTTTGCAGTTTCACCGCGATAACGTCGATGCCCAGGTTGTAGCCCCGGAAGGTCTCGTTCATCATCTCCGTCCCCGCCGTCTCGATGGCGCTCCGCTCCGACCCCATGATATCCATAATGGCCCGGTCTCCCACCAGGGTGTTGATGATCGAGCGGGACACGTCGTGAATGGTGTTGACCGGGTTCAGCACGTTAAAGGTCCACGCCTTGGGGTCCACCACCCGGTACTGGATGATCCATTCCACGTCCACGATGTTCAGGTCCCCGGTCAGCATGGTCGATTCCTTGATATTACCGGCGTAGGTCGAAGAAACCCCGCTCCGCAGGGTGTTGAAGCCGAACTCCTCGGTCTGCACGGTTTTAATATTCACCGAATACTGCCGGTCAATGCCGAAGGGAAGCTTGAAATGCAGTCCGGGGCTTTCGGTCTTGACATACCTGCCGAACCGGGTCACCACCGCTTCTTCGGTCTGGTCCACGATATAGACGCTGGTTCCCAGGAGAACAATCAGGACGATTCCTGCCACAATCAGGGCCAAAGCCCCCGAACTCAGCAGCCCGCCAAATTTGGACGGGGTAGCATTTTGCATTAATCACCTCCATAAATAAAGCACAGAGACCCCTAAAAGGTACTTATTTAATACGCCATAGTCAATGATTTTGAAACATTTTCAACCACTAACGCCGGAAACATAGACGCTGCCCCTTCCCTGGCCAATCATGGTTATCGTTTTTTCATCCCGCAGATATTGTAAATCTTTTTTCAGCGTCCCTTCCGGTATATTGGGAAAATGGAGGGCCAGATCGCTGAATTTAACCGGCTGCCGGGTGGTAATAAAATCCCGAATCAGAATTTGCCGGTCATTGAGGTAGCCGCCTTTGGATTTAAAGAGGCTGTATTTTTGATCCAGTTTTTCGGTCAGCGCTTTAAGGCTTTCCAGAAAAAAGATGAGCCATACATGGATTCGCTCCTGCTCCGTACCCCGGTTCCGCTGTCCGTCCATGAGCGCCTCATAGTATTCCGTTTTATGGGCCTCAATATGATTCTCGAAGGAGATATACCGGATAAAGCCGTACCCGTGCTGCAAAAGACATAAGGTGGTAAGCAGCCGGGATAATCTGCCGTTGCCGTCCTGAAAGGGGTGGATGCTTAAAAATTCGTAGATAAAAAAAGCGATAACCAGCAGCGGATGGAGAGTTTGCTCTTCAAACCGGCGGTTTGTCCATGCGGTAAGCTCATACATTTCCCCCTCCACCAGAGCGGGTTCGGTGGTCGCGAAGATGATCCGCTGTTTTCCATCGGGATAGGCTGCGGCAACCTGGTTGGAAAGGCTCTTATAATTTCCCCGGTGCCGGGTGTCTTTATCGCTGTATTTTAACAAAAGCTGATGGAGCTGCTTTATATAACTTTCCGATAGTTTGATTCCCCCATAATTTTCGTAGATCAATTCCAGAACATCGTAATATCCCAGGACTT
>BNUT01000304.1 GCA_025997555.1 Spirochaetia bacterium | reverse complement strand
GAAAATGGTAAATGCAAGTGAAGTTGAAAATTGGGAGACGAAATATCGGGACTTGCTTGATAAGGCCAAAGGCACAATCGAATATGAAACCGCTAAAAATATGCCGCACCGTTCCCGTGTGGGGCGGACAGCGGACAAAGGCCTCAAAGGTGTCTTGATGTTCGGGCGCAAAAAAGACACCTGTGTTTTCAAAATTTCTAATGATTTGCTGGGTTCAGAAATACTTGCGGAAGAAGATGCCTTTAGGTTGCTCGAAGCGGACATTATCGAACAAGCAAAGCCGGTGTCGGCGAGTTTTGATGCTATCTACCAAAATATAAAGCAGGGGCTTTTCAAAACGGCGGTTACCGACAAGACCGACAAACCAAAGCGTGAAGCGCTGGATAAGATACACGCAATCGCCCAGAGCGGCACAGTGAATGCTGATTACCTGAAAGACCTTCAAGCGGCTACAGAAATGGGCGCCCTCTCCGGCCATTCAATGCAGTTTATCCGTCAGTTGAAACCCGGTGAATACAACACGCTCCCGCAAGAGATTGACCAAGACTTTTTGGACAGGGTGAATAAAATGGCCCGGGAAGTCGATGAGGGCAAAGAAAGCATCATTTTGGCTGAGGAATTGCAATGATAGACTTTTCGCAGAAATATGACCGCGAAGCGTGGCTGTCCTTCCTCGAAGATTCGTTTTTGCCCGATGATTTTAGCAGTGATGCACGGGAAGTGCCTTTTAGCGAAAAACTTGAGTATACCCAAGGCGTCACAAAACTGGGTGAGTCCGCCGCATTAGGTTTGACCGTATTTGAAATCAAACACAAGTCAACAAATGATGCCCGTGTGGGTTTGAGCAAAGAGGCTTTTCGCCTCGTCTGCAATTATACCTTGCATAGCCGAGCCTTAATTTTGTTTGTTCCCAAAAATGCAGATGATGCGTACCGCTTCTCCTTAGTCGAATTTACACCAATCGTCAGGGATGACGGCAAAGTTAAGCGGGATTATTCCAATCCCCGGCGTTACTCTTTTATATTGGGCCGGGACGCAAAGGTAAAAACCCCGGAGCAGTACCTCATTCAAAAGGGCAGAGTCAAGGACACCGGTGACCTCAAAAACCGCTTTTCTGTGGAAGTGCTGACGAAAGAGTTTTATAGCGGGTTATTCAAATGGTATGATGATTGGGCAATCAAAGAGGTCGCATTTCCCGAAGGCCTTGGCGCATCGGCGAAGTTGGTAAAGGGCGGCCAAAACCGAATCCACCTCATCCGCTTAATTACCCGCCTCATATTTGTCTGGTTCATCAAACAAAAGGGGCTTATCCCGGAATGGATATTTGATAAAGGGGAAGTCGCAAAAGTCCTAAAAGCGTTTGAGAGCGATAGCCTTGCTGACGGCGCCTTTTACAACGGCATCATTCAAAACCTCTTTTTTGCCACGCTCAACAAGCCCATCAATGAGCGCGGTTTTGCGAATGAAAAGGCCGGCGACCGGAAAGAGGACTACGGCATTAAAACTGTATACCGGGATAGGGTTGATGAGGGCTTATTTAAGGTCAGCCGGGATGAATTTATTTCCCGCCTTGATTCCGTGCCTTTCTTAAACGGCGGCTTGTTTGAATGTCTGGATAACTTCGATGATAAATCATACATAGACGGGTTTAGCCGTGAAAAAAGCCGTCAAGCCTTTGTGCCGAATGCGCTGTTTTGGGGTGACGGTGAGCGCCTCGGCATTATCGAACTATTCAATCTGTATAACTTTACCATCGAGGAAAACACCCCGCAGGATGTTGATGTGGCCCTTGACCCGGAACTTTTGGGAAAAGCCTTTGAAAACCTTTTAGGCACTTTTAACCCGGAAACGCTCGATACCGCCCGGAATGCGACCGGCTCATTTTATACGCCACGGGAAATCGTCAGTTATATGGTGGATTCTTCCTTGAAAGAATATTTCAAAAATTATCTAGCCGACGATGCAGACGCAGACACAAAACTCGAAGCCCTTTTTTC
>BNUT01000303.1 GCA_025997555.1 Spirochaetia bacterium | reverse complement strand
GGGAAAGAAATTGTTTTTTAAAGACGGTAAACCGGTCTTCTTCGATGGCCCTGCGGGCCTGCTTTACGAGGTCATTGAGGAAATACAGATTGTGGTAACTTGCCAGAATTGAAATAAGTATCTCCTGGGTTTTAAAAAGATGGCGCAGGTAGGCCCGGCTGTATGTGCGGCAAACCTTGCACCCGCACTCTTCATCTATCGGCAAAAAATCAAGCCGATTTTCAGCTTTTTTTAGGGAAAGGGGCCCGTGATGGGTAAAAACACGGCCCGTCCGGCCGGTACGGGTGGGGAGCACGCAGTCGAACATATCAATCCCCTGCTCCATGGCGTCAAGGATGTATTCCGGGGTACCGATGCCCATGACGTACCGGGGCTTTTCTTTGGGGAGCAGCGCCGCCGTGTGGGCCAGGAGTTCGCTGAATACCTCAGGGGGCTCCCCCACGGAAAGGCCGCCGATGGCAATTCCCGGTGTATCCGCCGCTGCGGTGGATGCGGCGCTCCGCTCCCGGAGGTCCCTGAAAAAATTCCCCTGCACAATACCGAAGAGATTCCCCTTGTAACCTGCGTCCCGCTTTTCAAGCCAGGTCTTTTTTGCCCGCAAAAGCCAATTGTCCGTAATTTCCAGGGCCTTTAGCGATTCTTCATAGGATGTGCCCCAACTGGTACATATATCCAGCTGCATCTGAATATCACTGTTAATGATAGTCTGAATTTCCACCACCTTTTCCGGGGAAAGGAAATGAGAAGAGCCGTCGATGTGGGAACGGAACGCAGCCCCTTCCATGGTGATTTTTCTGAATGGGGCCAGGGAAAAAACCTGGAAGCCCCCGGAATCGGTGAGGATGTTTTTGTCCCAGGCTATAAATTCGTGGAGTCCCCCGGCTGCTCCGATTACTTCAGTCCCCGGCCGGAGGTACAAATGGTAGGTATTGGAAAGGATGATCTCAAAGCCGATTTCATTAAGATCGTCCCTGGTAAGGGCCTTTACCGCGCCATTGGTTCCCACGGGCATGAACACCGGGGTCGAAACTGTTCCGTGGGGCAGATTGAGAATCCCGGTCCGGGCATTGCAGGAGCTTTCTGCGTGGCATATTGAAAAAATATTTTCGCTCATTCCCGGCCCTATGTTTTTGAGTTTTGCAGTAACAGGGTACCGACGATGATAAAGGTTGCTATGGGCAGCCATGCCCCCACAATGGGGGGGATATACCCAAGCCGGGCCATCATCATGGTGATCATCTCCATCACATAAAAAATGACCGCCGCAGAAAGGCTCGCCAAAAGACTCATGAGGAGTATGTTTTTCCGGAAACGGCCCCCCATGGAAATGGAGAGGATCATCACCACAAAGGAAGCGGAGGCAAAGGAGAAACGGTGATAATATTCCGCTAGGGCAATGATAAAGGGGAGCCCCGCCGCCCGGAGATCCATCACCAGAAGCCGGGCGTCACGGGCGTGGAGATCCTCCACATTTACCGCATTCCGTCTGAAGGTATCGGGGAGTTCCCGGTATACATCGGTCTCTTCAAGGGGCCGGGAAACAAGCAAGTCATCGTCCCATTCATAGATGAGGGGATTTGAGAGGAGCCAATGTTCTCCGGTCCAGGAGGCCCATGGAGCGCGGACCAGAGAAACAAATTCCCCCCTGCTGTTTTTTTCCACGATGCTGATACCGTTCAGAGTCTCCGCAGCACTGTCAAAATAATCAACCCAATAAATGAGATCCCCGTTCCGGGCCTTGATCACAATATCGGAATCGTTCTCTGTCCGCTGCTGATGCAGATAGAGCCGGGAAAGATCGTTTTTGATCGCCAGGGTTGGGATCACAATCAAATCATCAAAATAAAATGAAAAGATCGAAGCCGCAAGTCCGATAAGCAGCAGCGGAAAACTGAAACGGTAAAAGGGAATTCCCGATGAAAATATCGAAGTAAGTTCATTCCGCGCATAAAGATCCCCCAGGGTATAAGCGGCGGCAAAGAGGAGGGAAAGGGGCATGGCA
>BNUT01000302.1 GCA_025997555.1 Spirochaetia bacterium | reverse complement strand
GAAAAAATGGAGGTCTACAAGAAGATCGCCTCCATCCGGGAGAAGGAAGAACTGGAACGGGTTTTGGGGGAACTGCTTGACCGCTTCGGCCCTCTGCCCGACGAGGCCGCGTCGCTCCTGTCCCTGGCGGAAATACGCATCATCTGCCGGGAGATTTTGGTCGCCTCCCTGCGGGAGCGGGGCGGCATGGTCCGGGTGGAATTCGCCAAGGTGTCACGGGTAAAGGTGGACCGGCTGGTGCGGCTTATGAAGGAATCCAGCGGCAAGGTAAAGCTCGACCCCAGGGCACCGAATATTTTGATTTTGCAGACGGGTAATATCGGCCTTAAAGAAAAGAGCGAATTTATCAGGGAAAAGCTGGCGGCCCTGGCAGGATAAGGAACTTTCAATGCAATTTCAAGGAGTAAAAGTTGAGTGTCGAAGCGCATTTTATCAAAGCAGTGGCGTTTGATTTTGGGAATGTGATTTGCTTTTCCCCGCCGGAGGGGCAATGGGAAAAAATTGCGGCTATGGCGGGACTCCCGCTGCATACCCTGGATGAGCTTGACCGGCAATACCGGGGGGATCTTTTGGACCGGGGAACATTGGACACAAAGGGCTATTATAAATTTATCCTTGAACAGGCCGGGGTATTTCCGGGTGATGAGGCCCTGCAAAAAATCGCCCAAGCAGATTCGGACGGCTGGAAAGAAATAAACCCCGGCACGGAAGCATTGATGCAGGAAATTCAGCAGGCGGGCTTCAAGCTGGGAATTCTCTCCAACATGCCCCATGATTTTTTGGCCTGGGGCCGGACCCACATCGAAGTCTTCAGGAATGCGGATGTGGGAATTTTTTCCTGCGAGCTTGGCCTTATCAAACCGGAGTCCGGTATCTATGGGGCCCTCATCACCGCTCTGGGCTGTAAAGCGGAAGAAGTTGTTTTTTTTGACGATTTGAAGGATAATATTGACAAGGCGGTTGACTTAGGCATCCACGGTTTTATATGGAAGGATCCGGAAACCGCCCGGAAGGATCTAAGGAGCGTCCATGTCATTACTTAGAACTATTCTTGGTTTTACCGGTGTCTTTATCGCCCTGGTGCTGCTTATTCCCATAGGCATTATCGCCGGAGTCTTGAGTTTGTTGGGCTTAAAAAAACTCATGGCCCTCTGTATCTATCGGGCCGGTCAATTTTTTTCGCGGATGCTTATCAAAATTACCGGCTGCAAGATGGATGTTTCCGGCCGGGAAAACATCCCCAGGACCGGGGGCTTCTGTATCGTCAGTAACCACGGGAGTATCTTTGACACACTCGTCCATCTAGCCTATGTGGATCGGCCCTTCGGCTTTATCACCAAGAAAGAAATTGCCTTTATTCCTCTGCTCAATCTGTGGGTATTCCTGCTGGGGGGGCTCTTTCTCGACCGCAAGAATGTCCGCCAGGCGGTTCGCACCATCAACAGGGGAGTTGAACACATTAAGGCCGGGGGCGGCATGATCATTTTTCCCGAAGGCCACCGGAGCCGGGGTCAGGGCCTGCTGCCCTTCCATTCCGGTTCCCTCAAACTGGCCACCCAGGCCGATGCCGTCATCATCCCCGCCGCCATCGCCGGCAGCTACGATGTTTTTGAAAAAACCGGGCTTGTCCGGGCGGTTCCGGTCAAGGTGACTTACGGTGAGCCCATCAACACCGCAGAGATTCCCGCTGCGGACAAGAAACAGGTTCTGACGGATCGGATACGGGGGGTAATTGAGGCGGCGCTGTAGCGTATGCACAAATTCTCTTTTGTTCGTGGGGTTGGCGTGGCGCCGCCCATAGGGCGGCCTGTGGTTAAAATGAGAATTGCTGGTTTCGTATCATTAGGCAGGGGGGGGAGGGGGATTGCACCGAGCAGCACCTCACCTTTATCGGATGTGACGAGCGCCTGGCATCACTTACATCGCCCACATTTTTCAGGGTGATCTCTTCATACGCTGATCCCATATTTTTCTCCCTCCTATATCGCGTCAAAGGCCCTGTCCAGCAATTC
>BNUT01000301.1 GCA_025997555.1 Spirochaetia bacterium | reverse complement strand
TTTCCATTCCTTTTCCTTTACTTCAAGGCCGCTCACCGACCAGTTTGCCGCCGCTTCCATCAGGACTGCAGCCAGATCCTGTTCCGCCCGGAATGTATAGGGTTCCGTTGCCCGGCCATTTATTATGCGGCTGTTTAAGAGGCTCCCCTCGTGACGTATTAATTCCAGCTCATAGAGTTCGCTGTTCCAGGTCCCGTTTCCCCAGGCCTGTGCCGCTAATGTTTGAAAATCTTTCCTCACTGTTTCCGGGGCAGGACGGATTTCCGCCATCAATTGGTCATAGGCTACTGCCGCTGCCGTCCGTTCCCCCACACTTACGCTTGTGTCCCCTGCAAGCCGGGCTAGTTCTTTTAACCGCCTCTGATGTTCCACGCTGATTACCAGCTCCGCATTTACTGCTTCCTCATAGGCTGCTGCCGCCGCCTGTTGATTCCGTTGTAAATCAAGGACTGTGATTGCAAGCTGTTCTTTTTTATTTTTTTCCTGTTGTTCATAGACACTGTTGAGTTTCCCAATGGCGTCAAGGATTCCTCCGCTCTCAGCGGCCCCGAATTCCCCGTAAAATGTTTCATTGTATAAGTGTAATACCTCGTCACGGCTTAGGGCCTGCGGGTCCGTTCCCGTGGAAAATAACAGATCCACACCTTTTTTGAATTTGTCATAAGTTACCGTATATTCATCTTCCGCCTTTGGTTTCTCTGTACTCCCGTACATCATCAGATACAGTTTTTCCTGCTCCTGCCGCAGTATTTCTTTTTTTTGTTTCAATGTCTCATATTTTTGATTATTTTCATTCAGAGATTTCGCGGCTTCTCCTTTCTTCATGCTGATAAAACTCCGTACCCGGCTTGCGGCCTGTCCCAGATCTTTTGCCATATCAAAATTTTCGACCGCAATAATCTGTGTTGTTATCCCGGTGATAATCAAGCCTAATGCAAAAGCGGCAATGGCCGTTGACTGCGTTGCTACAGCTATCTGCCTTTTCTCTTCCTGTACATTTTCCAGTTTTATTGCGACCTGCTCTGCCGACAGGGCCTCAAGTAGTTCCTTTTCCTGCGCTGCTCCTCCTGCAAGCAGGTTCCGATCCCGGAACAGCAAATAATAGGCCAGATCTTCCTGTCCCTGCGCTCCCCTGCTTTCTATCGCCTGCCATGCCTGGGCCATAACCGTCATCCGCGAATTATGGTATTCGGATGCTATATTTACCCCGTGGAAGTATCCTCTCGGCGTATCGGGAATAGAATAATTACTATCATCTATTGAGTCCCGCAGAGTGTTCAGATACAGGGCCGCCAGCATAATATTTTTCATGTATTCTGAATCCGGTAATATCTTTTCTATCCATGCCCGGGCTTCCGCCGCCGCCTTGCTGTATTCCCGGTACCCGTCTACCGTATCCACCCTTACCTTTTCATTTTTAAAATAATTCTGATATACCTCTGCGTTATTCTCCGGATTTCCGGTCCGTACCAGCCGCCAATTCTGTATGGTATATCCCAGGCGAACCTGATATGTATCGCCGATCTTTGCGAGGCTTACCAGATCTGTACTTTCAAGAACCGCGTCTTCTTTTTCCCGCACCAATACCGCATAGGCATCCTCCGCCTCAAATTCTGCTTTCCTTACGATGTCCTTCTGTCGGTTTATGGCTTCCCCGGCCTCAAATACCGCCACTAATCCCAGGTAATAGGTTTCACTGGCTTCCTTATATTCCTTCATGACCCCGGTATATTTCTCATCCGCCTGTATGTTCCCCTTGAGCAGTCCTTCAAGAACCTCCGCCGAGATTTGAGCCCGTTCCAAAGCATATTGAACCCCTGAGAGTTTTTCCTTTGGCGTCCCGTATCCTCCGGCCAGGGTTTCCCCAAAGCCTTTAAGGTAGATACTCCCGGCCCAATCGTAGATCTCCTGCTTTTCCCGTTTAAGAAGCCGAGCCTCTTTTAATTCGGTATATGCGGCATCCGCTTTATCAAGGGCATCATTATAAGCCGCATAGCTTTTCTGTACCGCCGCGATGGCCTGCGCATAG
>BNUT01000300.1 GCA_025997555.1 Spirochaetia bacterium | reverse complement strand
CCGGTGGTATTAAAAAAACGAACTTCCCGTTTTTTGGGGGAATTATTTGACATTATTTTCTCCTGTCGTTTTATGGTGAACGATAACAGGCCCGTGTATGTTTCATGTCAGCATCCTACCACGGCAATACCGTTTTCTACCGACCATGTCAGCCGTTCATCCCAGGGCGCAACTGCACCGGTATATCCGGGATAAACTCTATTGGGTGCTTCACGCTCCCCGCCAAACCGGAAAGACTACTTTCCTCCAAAGCTGGATGCGCGAAATCAATGCCGGGGATGAGGCGGTAGCCTGTTATGTGACGCTTGAACGATGTCAGGGGGTGCCTGAACAGGAACGGGCGATGCCCGCTATTTGTGATGCGGTCACCGATGCGGCTCAAAAAAACAATTTACCCATTCCCGCTATGGAAACGAAAAATCCCCAATCGCAGCTTAATGATATATTGAGTAATTGGGCGGTTCTTGTCGCTCCCAAGCCATTGATTGTACTTTTTGATGAAGTTGATGTCTTAACCGGGGAAGCGCTCATCAGTTTCCTGCGGCAATTGCGGGGCGGATTCGCCAATCGTGGTATAGGCTCATTCCCCGTATCTATCGCATTGGTAGGCATGAGGGATTTGAAAGACTACATTACCCAGGCGAAAGACGGGGCTGCCCCGAATCCCGGTTCGCCCTTCAACATAAAAGAAGATTCTGCGGTACTCTCCAATTTTCATAAGGATGATATTGTCAAATTGTTTGCCCAGCGGACAGAAGAAACCGGGCAGCACATAACCGGAGAAGCCCTTGAATATGTGTATGACCCAGTCCCGGGGACAGCCCTGGATTGTCAATTCGCTGTTTAAGCGGGCCGTCATGCGGGTGCTGGATGAAGACAGCCGGGAAACCGTAACCATCGAACAGGTCCGCAAGGCGCGGGAGCAGATGATCCTCGCGCGGGAAACTCATCTAGATTCACTTGCGGTCCGCATGGAGGATCCAAAAATCAGACGGGTAATGGAAACCCTTATAAGCGGGGAAGCCGATCCTGCACTGACCGAAGGTGAGGGATTTCGTATTTGTCTTGATCTAGGATTGGTAACAATTGAGAAAGGGACGCCCGTCGTAGCAAATCCGATTTACCGGGAGGTGCTTGCCCGGCATATAACCTATGGTACCCAATTGGCGATCCCCGCCCCCGAATGGCAATGGAAAAAAGCCGACGGCAGCCTTGATATGGATGCCCTGCTGCGGGAATTTCAGCGTTTCTGGCGGAAGCACTCCGAAGTATGGGAACAAAAATCTGATTATACCGAAGCATTTCCCCATCTTTTATTAATGGCGTTTCTGCAGCGGGTCTTAAACGGCGGCGGGCACATTGAACGGGAATACGCCGCAGGCCGGGGACGTATGGATTTAGGTGTGGAATACAACAAACGCTGGTATATCATAGAAATCAAACTGGTACATTCCTATGACACGCCGGAAGAAATAAAAGAAGAGGGCCTACGGCAAACTGCGATGTACCGCGATAAAACAGACGGTGCCGCTCCGGCATACTTGCTGATCTTTGACCGGCGGCCCGCGGCTAAACAGAAAAGCTGGGACGAACGCCTGACATGGACCAATGAAGGCACCATAACCGTGGTTGGCTGTTGAGGGCAGATTCATAACTATGACAACACAGGAAATGCTTCAGATTATCGCCTTGGGCGAAGATTCTGAACACCAGTTCAAACGTGATATAATAAACGCAGAAAGTCTTGCCGCTGAAATGGTTGCGTTCAGCAATGGACCCGGCGGGAGTATTTTTGTCGGCGTGGAAGACGATGGCACACTTGCCGGTCTAAACATTGATGATGTAAGACGATTGAATCAATTGATTTCAAATGTTTCAAGTCAAAATGTGCGTCCTGCAATCAATCCAACCACACAAAACGTTGCAGCCGATAACGGTATTGTGCTTGTTATTACGGTTCCTAAAGGCATCGACAAACCTTACCAAGATAAAGATGGGGTGTTTTGGGTAAAAAGTGGTTCCGATGAACGAA
>BNUT01000299.1 GCA_025997555.1 Spirochaetia bacterium | reverse complement strand
CTCCTCCAGAATGGTTCCGAAATCTTTTAAAGCCTTTTGAAAATCACCCTGCTTGATCTCCGCAATAAAACCGGGAATCTGATCCTCAAGCTGTTCCTTGCGGCCCACATCGGCCTTTTCTACCCAGGTTTTTTGAATGAGCAAATCCAGGTTGTTCTGAAAATGCGCCAGAAATTGAAGTATTTCCCAATCGTCCCTGTCAACAGCAAACAGACGCCGGTAATCGGCGCCGATTCCCAGAATTTCGGCAAATTCCACAGTGGCCGCCGCGTCCGGCCCCTTCCCCGTTGAAAATCCGCCGGGGGGAAACAGATTTTCAGCGCTTTTCCGGAATTCCTCGGGGATATATTTATTAATATGATGCGGACAACTAAACATAAACTAACGATGCTGATAAAACAGAAATATGTCAAGGGTTGGCAGTTCATCAAAACATGACTATCATATTACGAAGGAGCTAAATCCCCGGAAATTTGCGCCCGAAGCCACTCCGGCGCTCAAATCTGAACCGGACCTGTTCCGGGTTGCCCTGGGCGGCGCTGACCCGGCGGCATACATCAAGCCCCGGGAACTTGTCAAACAGGGAGAAGAAAACGTCTACGCCGACCGGGGATTTTAACAAAAATCCTATGGAAAATGAAAAATTTTTAACCCAACAATTGATAACATATATAGGGAACAAACGTTCTTTACTGGACTTTATCGGGGAGGGAGTCAGAAAAGTACAGCACAGGTTAAACAAAGAAAAATTGACCATGTTTGATGTTTTTAGCGGTTCCGGCATTGTGGCCCGTTATTTTAAACAGTATTCCGATCTGTTAATTGTCAATGATTTGGAAAAATATTCAACCATTATAAACCAATGTTATTTATCAAATAAAGATGATTTAAATATTCCAGAATTAAAAAAACAATATGTGGAAATTATCTATCATTTAAATAATGAGAGTTTGATAAAAGGCATCATTTCTGATCTGTATGCTCCAAGAGATGAAAACAATATAAGGCCGGAAGACCGGGTTTTTTATACGGTCAGGAATGCAATGTATATAGATACCACCCGGCGATTAATCGAAAATATTCCCGCGCCGGATCAAAAGTATTTTATCGCCCCTTTATTGTCGGAGGCTTCAATACATGCCAATACGTCCGGCGTATTTAAGGGATTTTATAAAAACAGGGAAACGGGAATCGGCCAATTCGGCGGCAAAAATCAGGATGCGCTGTTTCGCATAACCGGAAATATTGAATTGCCGTTTCCTTTGCTGAGTAATTATCATTCGGATGTACTTGTCTGTAACGGCGATTCAAATGAAATTATCAAAACAGTACCGGAAGCGGATATTGCCTATTTGGACCCGCCCTATAATCAGCATCCCTACGGATCAAATTATTTCATGCTCAATTTAATACTTGATTATAAGTACCCCGAAGAGATCAGTAAAATATCCGGGATTCCTGAAAACTGGAACAGATCAAATTACAATAAAGAAAACCATGCCCTATCGGCATTAACCGAATTGGTTGCCAATATCAGGGCAAAATACGTTTTAATTTCATTCAACTCCGAAGGATTTATCAGCCTTGATGAAATGAAAAACATGTTAAACAAAATAGGAAAGGTTGAAGTGCTGGAAACAAAATACAATACATTCAGGGGCAGCAGAAATTTAAACAACCGGGATATTCACGTTAAAGAATATTTATATCTATTGGAAAAGTTCTAAATATACCCTTATCGCCCGCCTGGTCGAATCAAAAGCAATATTGTCCGGGTTGACTTCGGCGTCTGTGGCGGGCTGTAATTCGATCATGAGAGATAGTAGCAGGAAGCTCAGGTATTGGCAATCCGCCAAAACAGGGCTATCATGGAAAAAGCATATTACGAAGGAGTTATACGAAATAAGAAGAGCCTGTAAATATTTCTGTGTAAACAGCCGCATCATAGGGGGAGGCGGTCCCCATAGATGATAGCGAATTGATTGAGAGCAGCGCCCCAATCCCGTATCGGCATTGTCCATTTTTTAGAGATCCTT
>BNUT01000298.1 GCA_025997555.1 Spirochaetia bacterium | reverse complement strand
AGATAGCCCTCCACCAACTTCGAGAGACTTTTGTTTTTTCCTGCAGCGTATTTCTTGGCCTTTTCAATAACATCCCCGTCCATTGTCAGCGTCAATTTGGTTACCATGATTTACCTCACACGTGTAAATATAGTGCATAAACACGTGTTTGTCAAGATTTCGCGACATGACAAATATTATATGTTCATGTTAAACTTTCCCCGTGAAAAAGCAAAAATCCTTTGTCTACCGGTGTTCCGCCTGCGGCCATGAGGAGCCCAAATGGCTGGGCCGCTGCCCCGAATGTGGCGAATGGAACACCCTTATCGAAACCGCCATTTCAGGCCGGGGCGGACCGGGCACAGGGTACAATAGCGGATCAGGCGGCGGCAGGTCCGGCAGTATCCCCCGGTCCTTCCCCCTTTCGTCCATCGATCCCGAAGAGGGGAGCCGTATCGGCAGCGGGATTCCGGAATTGGACCGGGTCTTGGGCGGGGGCATCATGAAAAGGTCCGCCATACTGGTCGGGGGCGAGCCGGGGATCGGGAAGTCGACCCTGCTGCTACAGGCCGCCGCCGCTGCGGAAACAAAGGGGCGCATCCTCTACATCTCCGGGGAAGAATCCGCCGGGCAGATACGGATGCGGGCGGACCGGCTGGGGCTTCTGGGAAACAGCGCCGGGAATGGCAGTGCCAAAGGGAGCAGCCTGGGGGACCGTATTGAA
Organism: Spirochaetia bacterium; assembly: GCA_025997555.1. Lineage (GTDB taxonomy): Bacteria > Spirochaetota > Spirochaetia > Treponematales > Breznakiellaceae > BNUT01. Next base: position 1,336 of record BNUT01000298.1, on the reverse strand, counting down.
ATTTGCTGCTCAGGTCGGCTTGAGGATATCAATGCCCTGCTGGAATCGGTAAAACCCGTGTTAATTATGGTAGATTCCGCCCAGACCCTCTTCACTGCCGAGGCGGGAATGGTGCCTGGCACCGTTAATCAGATGAAGTACTGCTCCTTCGAGCTTATCTCCTGGGTCAAGGAGCACGACGCGGCGCTGTTTCTCGTGGCCCATGTCACCAAGGAAGGGATCATTTCGGGGCCCAAGACCCTGGAACACATGGTGGACACGGTGCTGTACTTTGAGCAGAACGAGGGGGACAGCCGTTTCCTCCGGGCGGCGAAGAACCGCTTCGGTTCGGTGGACGAAATCGGGATTTTCACCATGGGTGAGAAGGGACTTTCCGCAGTGGAGGACACCTCACTGCTCTTTTTGGTACGCCGGGAGGGGGATTTGCCCGCCGGGGTGGCCACTGCCGCCGTGCTGGAGGGCTCCCGGACCCTGCTGGTGGAGATCCAGGCCCTCACCGTGCCCGCCAAAGGGTCCATGAGCCGGGTTTTTTCCGACCGGATCGACTCCGCGCGGGTTTCGCGGGTGGCTGCGGCGCTGGAAAAGCACCTGGGGCTGCGGCTTTCCGACCAGGACCTCTACGTCAACGTGGCCGGGGGCATCAGGATAAACGAAGTGGGGGTGGAACTGGCCCTGGGCTGCGCCATCTATTCCGCCCGGACCGGGCTCCCTCTCCCCGCCGGGCTGGTTATCGCCGGAGAACTTTCCCTTACCGGAGAAATCCGCCCGGTGCGCCGTCTTGCGGGACGTATCAAAACCGCCAAAGGTCTGGGTTTTGAGCGGTTCATCGGTCCCGAAGAAGGGGCGGAGATGGTCCGGGATATCAAGTCCGCCATTAAGCTGATTTTTTCCAAAAAATAATACAAAATATTAAAAATTACGCCTTTCATTTGAAAATATACTTGACGTTTTTTTTAAACTGCGATAGTATTTTTGTGCATAGGATAATTTTTTGAGTATTTTGCGGTACGGTAATCATCAAATAGGTATGTCCTATTTAAAAAGCTTGCGATTCTGCGCTTCTCTTCCCGAAATCTTGCGTTATCCTAATCAAATTTTTTTGCATCCTTTTCTCCAAAAGGGGAACGGAGTCGCCCATTTTATTGGGCGTGAATAACGCGCGTACCCGGACGCACCAATGGTAAGCCGGGTGAAAGGAATTTTCTCAATGGCCAAGAAACTGTATGTCGGGAATCTCTCTTACAACACCACGGAGGATGGTCTTCGTAACCTGTTCTCTGAATTCGGAGGCGTCGCATCAGCCAAGATCATCATGGATCGTGAAACCGGCAATTCC
>BNUT01000297.1 GCA_025997555.1 Spirochaetia bacterium | reverse complement strand
GAAGTGATATTGCCCCTTACGGTAATCCGCCGCTTCGACTGCATACTTGAAAAGACCAAAAATGCGGTATTAAAAAAGAGCGCCGAGATAAAGAACCCTCAGGTGCGGGAAATCCAGCTCTGCAAAGTTTCGAGCTACCCCTTTTACAATACCAGCAAGTATACCTTTGAACGCCTTGTTGATGACCCGGATCATATACAAGCCAATTTTCGCAATTACCTCAACGGCTTTTCCGCCAACGTTCGGGACATCATCGAGAAATTCCGTTTTGACGAACACATCACCCGGATGGCGGAAAAGGACAAACTCTACATCGTCCTTAAGGAATTCACCACTTCCGCTGCCGACTTTCACCCGTCACACATATCCAACCTTGAAATGGGCTATGTCTTTGAGGAAATAATCCGGCGATTTTCAGAAGCCCACAACGAGGAAGCCGGGCAGCACTACACCCCTCGTGAAGTAATAGAACTGATGGTCAATATTCTCTTCATCAATGATAATGAATTATTGGCCGGGAACAATGTTGCCAAGACCATTTACGACCCCGCCTGCGGTACCGGCGGTATGCTCTCGGTGGCGGACACCTACCTCCACAAACTCAACGAAAAAGCGGAACTGCTGGCATTTGGCCAGGAGATTAACGACCAGACCTTTGCCATCTGCAAAGCCGATATGCTCATCAAGGGGAACAACGCCGACTACATCCGGGACGGCAACACCCTTTCTGATGACCAGTTCAAAGACCAGACCTTTGACTATATCCTCTCCAATCCGCCCTTTGGCCGGGAATGGAAGGGCGAAAAAACCGCCATCGAAAAAGAAGCGCAGCTTGGCTTTGCCGGACGTTTCGGCATGGGGCTCCCGTCTATAGGGGATGGGCAGATGCTGTTCCTCCAAACGGCGATAAAAAAGATGAAAGATTCCGGTTCAAGGGTAGCCATTATTCATAACGGATCGCCCCTCTTTTCTGGCGACGCCGGCAGCGGCCCCTCGGAAATCCGAAAGTACATCCTTGAAAACGATCTGCTTGAAGCCATCATCGCCCTGCCTAATGACCTTTTTTACAATACTGGCATAGCAACCTATATATGGGTACTGTCCAACAAAAAGGAGAAGTGCCGGAAAGGCAAGGTTCAACTTATCAACGGCAATGAGCTCTATGAAAAACGCCGCAAATCCCTGGGGAATAAACGGAACGACATACCTCAGCGGTACATTGAAAAAATCACCAAGGTCTACGGCGGGTTCAAAAACACGGAAATTTGCAAAATATTCAAGACCGAAGAATTTGGCTATTCCAGGATTACCGTGGAACGGCCATTAAAGGACGCGAAAGGAAAGCTGGTTCTGAAAAAAGGGCAGCCCCAAAGCGACCCGGACTTGCGGGATACAGAAAATGTGCCGCTGACCGAAAACATAGACGATTATTTCAAACGGGAAGTCCTGCCCTTCGCCCCCGATGCCTGGATAGACACCGGCAAAACCAAAGTGGGCTACGAGATACCCTTTACCCGGTATTTTTACAAGTATGAGCCACCCCGGCCCTCTGCGGAGATTAAGAAGGAGATTTTGGCGATAGAAAAGGAACTTGAGGGAGCTTTGGCGGAGGTCTTTGGTCAATGAAGTTAATTCTTGTCAATTTTATCGGCAAGGTGTATACTCTAGTTGACAGAACTCCCCGCACCTCCTAGCAGTGTGTCCCAGGGGAGACGTTTTTTATAGAGCCAGGTGAGCAATGAATATAAATGAAATAAAAACAAAGGTCGCAAAAGTTGCCAGCCAAGAGAAAGAACTGGTAGAAATTTATGGATCTGGGGAAATACTATGCCCAGGAAGATGAAGGACAGCGGGATTGAGTGGATAGGGGAAATACCGGAGGGATGGGAAGTAAAACGGATTAAATATGTTGTAGATATTATTATGGGACAATCCCCAGATTCTGATGATGTTTTTTTAGATGAAGAAGGTTTCCCATTTATGCAGGGGAATGCTGAATTTACAAATCTATATCCAGTTACACATAATTATTGTAACTGTCCACCAAAATTAA
>BNUT01000296.1 GCA_025997555.1 Spirochaetia bacterium | reverse complement strand
CTTGGGGTTAACCTTAATATAAAACCCAAAAGATGACAAATAAGAGATTGTCCGGGGGACAGTCTCTGAATTTTTGAACCGAAGAATTTGATTAACTTTCAAATGGGGGAGCACAAAAGATGACCACCGGCTATTGTATGTCCCGCAGAGACCTGCCGGGTAAAAACGGCATTATGATGTTTTTTATGATCACCATGTTCTTCGGCGGCGGTATGATCCCCACCTACCTCCTGATCCGGGGTCTGGGGATGCTCAATAACCCCCTGGTGATGATCATCCCCGGCGCCATGGGGGTATACACCATGATAGTGGTCAAGACCTTCGTCCAGAATTCCATACCTGGGGAACTCCTGGAGGCCGCCACCATAGACGGGTGCAGCGACATCGGATACTATCTCAAGATTGTCCTTCCCCTGTCCAGCGCGATCCTGGCGGTACAAACTCTGAATTATGGCGTAGGCCACTGGAATGCTTTTTTTAACGCCCTGATCTATCTTAACAACCAGGCTCTGTACCCCCTCACCGTATTCCTGCGGGAGATACTCCTGTCCAGTCAGATAGACCCTTCCACACTGGAAGATCCCGAGGCCCAGCTCCGCATTGCCGATGCTGCAGCCCAGATCAAATACGCACTCATCGTGGTAACCCTCGTACCGGTGATCATGGTGTATCCCTTCGTACAGAAACACTTTGTGAAGGGCGTGATGATCGGCTCCGTCAAGGGGTAAGCGGCGCAAAAGTAGGTAACGCCGGGGTGTCAGGCACTGATCAGGATTGCGTCTATCCCCCGGCCAATGGCCTACCGTTCGGGATTCCGGATCAAATTCTACTCCAATCTTGATCAGCTTCCGGTTTCCCGCATAGAAACCGGTTTCTTTGAAGCCGCTGATTCATACAATGCGTCAATAATACGCATCAGAATTAAAGCCTGCTCAGGGCTGTTCATTGGCGGGGCGATACCCTGTATGGCGTCAACAAAATTGGCGGCGTTATTGATACGCCCCATGGATTCATCTTTTTTGGTTTTAATTGCAAGGTCAACCTGATTCCCATATTCTTCGGCAAATAACTTGCAACTGTCTATACTGGTTTCATCAAGGCCGTCAATACCGAAAAAACGTTCCACCTTTCCGCCCATTTTGGTTCCCTGGAACGTAACGGATACCACTTCCCGCTCATTCATCTCCGCCCATGAACTGCGGACCATAAGGCTTTGGCCGGTTTTGAAAGTCACCATGCCGTGACAGGCGGCTTCCACATCAGTAACACTGTTGGCGGAATCCGGAATACCCCAGGGACCTTTGAAAGCCTTGTTGTCTATAAAATCATAATAGGCGCTTCCCAAAAGATACTCCGGTTCAGGGTAGCCCATAAACCAGAGGGCCAGATCCAGCATGTGGGGAAGGTCTATCACCGGCCCGCCCCCGGAAAGGGCCCTGGTAGTGAACCAGCCGCCGAAGCCGGGTATACCCGCCCGGCGTATCCACGAAGCCTGAGCGGAATTGATCTTCCCTACCCTGCCATCCCGGATATAACGGAATATCGCCTGAGCTTCCGGGCGGGCGCGGTTGTTAAAATCAAACATCAGTATCTTGCCGGATTTCTTTGACGCTTCCAGCATGGCCCGCATTTCCGCTGCGTTCAAGGCGGGCGGTTTTTCACAGTATACATGCTTTCCTTTTTCCAGCGCCTCAATAACCAGAGGTTTATGAAACTTGTTGGGAGTTATCACCGAGACGGCGTCCAGGTCAGGGTGAGCGGCAATCATCTCGGAAAGATCCTTGTAGAAATGCTTGATCCCCCGCCCCTCACCAAACGCCCGTGCCCGGCTTGTATCCATATCCGCAATAGCAACTACTTCGGCGCCTGCCCGGCTAAACCCTTTGCAATGATAATCCGCCATACTACCGGCGCCCACTATGGCGAGTTTGGGTGTGGTCATCTTTTGTGCTCCCCCATTTGAAAGTTAATCAAATTCTTCGGTTCAAAAATTCAGAGACTGTCCCCCGGACAATCTCTTATTTGTCATCTTTTGGGTTTTATATTAAGGTTAACCCCAAG
>BNUT01000295.1 GCA_025997555.1 Spirochaetia bacterium | reverse complement strand
TGAGCACAACTTTGGACACGGGAACCGCCATGCCAGCGAGATTTTTTGTCTTTTGAACCTGTTCGTGTTTTTGATACACGGTATTGAGGCGCTGACCCACGAGGATTATATAAACGCCCGAGCCAAGACTGGCCGGAGGGATGAGTTTTTCAACAAACTCAGGGTTGTCCTTGAGTATTTCCTTTTTGATGACTGGGACACTTTCATTGCCGTCGTCCTCAACGGACCTCAACGCGGCTAAAATGAGAATTGCTGCCCTGACCGGCTTGCGGTTTCCCTCAATTTCTCTTATCATATATATGTGGCAGTACGAAGAAACAATAACCCAAAGACCGTAGTTGAACCTCCGCCCCCTGAGAAAAAATCCGGGGGGATCATGTTCTGGGTGGCCTTCTTCATTGTGATAGTCGGCCTCTTTATGGTAAACCAGGACAAAATTCGGCAGACCCTGGAGAACACCCAAATCCTGACCCGGCTTCCCATTTCTTTCCCCGGCCTGGAAGAAAAAACAACGCCCGCGGAAGATGTCTCCGATCTTCCCCCCGTAACGGTGGCGATTCCGGAAACACCAAAATCAGCTTCCCCTTCAGAAAAGCCCGTACCGCCCCCTGCGGCATCTTCGCCGGACGCAGAACCCACCGTAAAGTCCGCTGCCGCGCCGGTGAATATTCCGGCTGCGAACAGCCGTGAACGGGCCCTCTACTTTACCCAGGTTGATGCCGCCGGGATGGTTGTCCGTACCAAGGTTACCCGGAAAATTCCCGCATCGGATTCCCCCATGGTGGACAGTCTCAAGACCCTCCTTGATGGGCCCAATGCGGAGGAACAGCGCCGGGGCATGGTATCCCTCATCCCCCGTGGGGTGAAGATATTAAGCGCCGTTGTCCGGGGCAGCACCGCCTATATCAGCTTTAGTGAGGAATTCCAGTACAATACCTACGGGGTGGAAGGCTACGCCGCCCAGCTTAACCAAATCGTTTGGACCGCCACGGAATTCCCCACCGTAAAGGATGTGCAAATTCTTGTCGAAGGCCGCCGGATAGATTACCTGGGAGAAGGGATCTGGATCGGCAGCCCCTTGAGCCGGGATACGCTCCGATAAGTTTCCATTAAGCGGAAGCTTATATGAGGCGCCGAACCACCGGCACATAAATATCGCAGACCTTGGCGTTGTCCAACATGCACCGCTCATCGTAAAGCTCAAAGCTCACCCCATTGGGATCGATCTGATAGGCTGCGCCGGGAAGCCATTCGGCAAAGATGTAACCCCACATCCCCTGAATGGCCGCCGAAAAACCCGCGCCATCCGCAGGGGGACTGGAAAAAACCGCATATGCAGCAGGGGGCGTTTCCCGAACCTGATAGACCGGGGGAACCGCTGCGCCGTCCTTCACTTCCACCCCGATGATATACTCAAATTCCCCGGTTACAGGATTTTCGGGGAAACACGCGCCGTATTCCGTGTGGGACTTGAGAAAATTTTCACCGTGGAGTTTTTCCATCCTGCCGTCAGAAACATAGTCCGCCCAGAATTGGGGAATCGCCCTTAAATTCTCTCCATCTTTGCCCGTGGTATTGATAATATATCCCGCTATCTTGATCGCAGAAAGATTCACTATTTTTGGTTCCATACGGTCTCCCTATTATTCGTTATTTGCTTTTTCCAATTCCGCTGCCTTGGCTTCCCATTCATGGGTTTTGGCTTCCGCCGCCGCCGTAGTTTCGTTCAGCTTTGCCTGCACCGCCCTGGCCTTCTCCCCGTTACTGTAAACTTCGGGGCGGCTTATTTCGGCTTCCAGGTTTTTCTTTTCCGCATCAAGGGTTTCCAGTTCCCTGAGTATTTCCGCCTCCTGCTTTTCAAGCCGGCGGATCAGGGCCTGCCGCTGCTTTGCCGCCTCCCGGCTCAAGGCGGGTGAGCTCGTTGCCGGTGAACCCGCTTGCCCGGTTCCCGCTTCCTGGGGCCGCTTGATCAAAATCACCTGCGGATTTGACTTGGTAGACACCCCGGAAAAGCGCGGATCGTTGACAGCGGCTTTTTCGGAATCAGTGTCAGGCGCCTTTTCC
>BNUT01000294.1 GCA_025997555.1 Spirochaetia bacterium | reverse complement strand
GCGTCGCGGCGCGCGCGTTTTTCGCCGCCAAATACGCGGGCGTGAACGCCGCCGCGAGCGGCTCGACGGCAAGTTTGCCGAGCAGAATTTTTAGTTCCGCGTCCGTCGGACAAAATTTTATCAAGCCGAATTTGCGCGGGTCGTTATAGACCAATTTTTCGCCGTGGTCCAAGGCGAAAACAGCGTGGTCGTGCGCGCGGCGCGGGCTTTTATCGATGCGCAACGAGCCGGTCATTCCTAAATGAATGACGACGGCGCCGCCGTGGTCGAGCGTCAGCACGATGAATTTGGCGCGACGCGCGACGGCGACAATCGACCGATTTTTCACCGACCGGTTAATGGTCGCGGCGTCCAACGGTTGCCGCAATTTTTCGGTGTAACCGTAAAACCGCGTCAGCGTCCGCCCGACGACGGCGCGGCGCAACGCCCGCGCGATGGTTTCCACCTCTGGGAGTTCCGGCATAAGTTCCCCTTTTTTAGGGAAAAGTTGAAAGTTAAAAGTTGAAAGTTTAGCCGAGGTTGCGCTTCGCGCATTTTCAAGATAGTTCCGCTTCTCAACTTTTAACTTTTAACTTTCAACTTTTAATTTTCAACTCTGCGCCGCGTCGCTCTCAATTTTTCCCAATAATCCAACCGTTTTTTGAGTTCGCGCTCAAAGCCGAATTCGCCGGGCGTGTAGAAAACCGTTCCCGCAAGCGACTCCGGCAGATGGTCTTGACCGGAAAAACCGTCGGCGCAATCGGGGTCGTATTGATAGCCCTTGCCGTAGTCGAGTTGCTTCATCAATTTCGTCGGCGCGTTGCGAATGTGGAGCGGCACCGGCTCGTTGCGCGTCTGCGCCACCGCCGCCGCCGCCGCGTTGAACGCGACGTAAGTTTTATTCGATTTCGGCGCCGTCGCCAAATAAATCGCGCACTCCGCCAGCGCCGTGTTGCATTCCGGCAGTCCCAAAAAATGCGCCGCGTCTTTGGCGGCGAGCGCCAGCGTCAACGCCTGCGGGTCGGCAAGTCCGATGTCTTCGCTCGCCATCCGCACCATTCGCCGCGCGACATACAGCGGGTCGGCGCCGCCGGACAACATTCGCGCCAGCCAATACAACGCCGCCTGCGGGTCGGAGCCGCGCACCGATTTATGCAACGCCGAAATTAAATTGTAATGCTCGTCGCCGCCTTTGTCGTAAGTTACATTGCGCGCCGTAATCGCCTCTTTAATCGTCGTCAGCGTCAATTCTTTCGCCGCGTTTTCGCCGCCCTCGGACGCATAATTCGCCGCCATTTCCAAGGCGCCGAGCGCGGCGCGGGCGTCGCCGTTGGCGTAATTGATTAAATGCGCCCGCGCGTCGTCCGCGAGGGTCAACCGCATTTTCCCTAAGCCGCGCAATTCGTCGCGCAACGCGAGAGCGACGATTTCACCGATATTGTCGTCGGAGAGCGCGTTGAGCGTCCAGACGCGACAGCGCGAGAGCAACGCGCCGTTGACGGCGAACGAGGGATTTTCCGTCGTCGCGCCGATGAGAATCACCGTGCCGGCTTCAAGGTGCGGCAAAAAAGCGTCTTGCTGGGCTTTGTTGAAACGGTGGATTTCATCGACGAAAAGAATGGTGCGCTTGCCGAAATTGGCGAGGAGTTGTTGCGCGTCGGCGACGAGGTCGCGCACTTCTTTGACGCCGTTCATCACCGCCGAAAAGGCGACGAATTTATGACCGGTGATATTGGCGATGACGCGGGCGAGCGTGGTTTTGCCGCTACCGGGCGGTCCCCACAAAATCATACTGACGATTTGGTCGGCGACGATGGCGCGGTTCAGCAGGCGTCCGACGCCCAGCAGATGTTCCTGCCCGACAAACTCGGCGAGCGTGCGCGGACGCAAACGTTCCGCCAGCGGCGCGGTGAGGGAAAATAGAGACATTTTTTTTCAGAGTTTAGAGTTGAAAGTTTAGAGTTGAGAGTTTAGCAGGGGTTGCGCTTCGCGCATTATTAAAACAACTCCACCGCTCAACTCTTAACTCTCAACTCTAAACTCTTCCCTCTAAACTTGGCATTTTTCGCAAAAATAGGTTGACCGTC
>BNUT01000293.1 GCA_025997555.1 Spirochaetia bacterium | reverse complement strand
TGACGATATGCCCCGGTCCATATCCCTTATCAGCGCGAACCTCGCCTATCCCACCCGGCAAATAACCGGGGCATATCGTCAAAAGACACCCGCTTGACCAGTAAGGCGGTATCCAGGGACAGGACATAGATGCCGTTCCCTTCGGTCAGGCCGGGGTGGTACACAACCGCATCGCCATTGTGGATATGCTCACCGGTCATGGAATCCCCCTTGACGTATATAGCTATAAGGATTTACCTACCGCTGGCCGTATGGATTGTTCAATGGATTTGATAATAGTCTCGTCAACATCGTCAAGGTACTTTCTAATCGCTATTGAAACATCTTGCTTTGTGTCTGGCTTGAAAAGCTCATAAACCTCGATCCGCAATGCCTTTGAGATTTGGGCCAAGGTCTTCGCTGATAACCACTTCTTACCCGTCTCTATATCGCTGAGGAATGTGGTGGACATATCCAGGTTAAGGGCCAACTCCATCTGCGAGAGCCCAAGCCGGTTCCGAAACCGCTTGATGTTCTGGCTCAACAAAGCCCGGCACGATTTTTCGTCTGTATCCATGATTCGTTCTTAAAATAAGCTCCTAAACCAAGTTTGGCGGATACGTTCCCTTCATCTATTAGAATATGAAGATATATTGACGAATCTTCAAAAAGCCCATAGAGTAAGTAGGGTAGTTCCTCGAATGGCCGGAGTACTGCAAATTTCTGGATGGGGGCCTTGGGAGTGACCGGAAAGCAAGGATGAGGGCTAAACAGCCGGTATTTTCGACAAATTTGTTCTGACTACGACACTGTATGACGTTTTGGGCAGGTTATTATGGAGTAAAGACCAGGAGAAAGGATGTTTTAAGGACGATGGCGAGGACTAAAAGCGACTGTACGTTGCACGGCAATAGAGCGCAAAAAGTGATGGTCAACCGCATTTTGGCGGTGGACAGCCTCATCCGGGAGGGGAGATTCCCCAATGCCGCCACGCTTGCCAAAAAACTGGAAATGACCCCAAGGACCATTCAGCGGGACATCGAGTACATGCGGGATATGTACTCCGCTCCGATTGAATACAGCGCCGTCCATCGGGGTTACTATTATTCAGAGCCGAACTTTTTCATTAAGAGTGTCCTTTTAACCGAAGGCGAGTTTTTCTCGATTACCCTTTTTGACCAGATGCTGGAGCAGTATCGGAATACACCGCTTGAAGATGATTTACGCCGGATTTTTGCAAAAATCGCCCAGAGCCTCCCTGCTACGGTAAGCGTCCAATCGGCCTTCTTGAATAACCAGATGTCTTTTATCCCCGATGCGGCAGGTCAGGTAGACCCCAAAGTCTTCAAGGTGATTTTCACCGCCCTCAAGACCAAGAGTACCATCACCTTTGATTACCAGCCGCTATCCAAAGAAACATATATGAAACGGACCGTGGACCCCTATCATGCCATATCCCAAAAAGGGAATTGGTATGTCATCGGATTGTGCCATGATAAGAGCGAGCCGCGAACGTTTACCTTTTCACGGATTCAGAATGCGGTATTAACCAAGAAGCATTTTACGATCCCCGAATCATTCAATCCGAATGATTATTTTGATAAAGAGATGGGTGTATGGGCTTCATCCCGTGAACCGGTTACGGTTGAATTGCTCTTTGACAAGGAAACCAGTTTTATCTATATAATGGTATAGATGAGTCGGCGGAGCCTGATTTAAGCAACGATTTAGCCTTTCTGAATTTTCAGTGTCACTCATACATCCCCCCCACCTTCTCCACTTCCCCTCGCACCATCCCCACCAACTCCTCCGGCCCCAGTACCCGCACCGTGTGCCCCTGCCCCAAGACCCACCGCTGCACCTCCGGCATTTGTGTAGTGGTGAATTTCACGTAGACACTACCATCCTTTCGCTGCTCAACTGTTTGGTCGCTATGCCATTGGCGGTCTATGGCGAATGTCCTGATTTCCTTGTCAAAGAGCAATTCAACCGTAACCGGTTCACGGGATGAAGCCCATACACCCATCTCTTTATCAAAATAATCATTCGGATTGAATGATTCGGGGATCGTAAAATGCTTCTTGAATAACCAGATG
>BNUT01000292.1 GCA_025997555.1 Spirochaetia bacterium | reverse complement strand
AGGAAAAACTGGCCATAGCCGCAGAACTTTCTTCCCAAACCATCAATGACATCGAAGGCTGCCGGATGTGGGTAAGCGATAAGTCCATCGTTAAACTGGCCGGAGCCCTCAAGGTAGAAGCCTACCAACTCCTGGCCCCGGCCATTAAACTGGAAGGGGATCAGAGCGGGCAATATTCCCTAAGGATTAATGACCAATGCCGCATTTCTTTCAAAATTGAGCATGACAATGCCCCGTGAGGCCGGTTAACAGCATTTATTTGCCGGCGGTTTCTGTTTTAAGGGACAATTTAGCTTTGATTTGTTCTGCGGTGTATCCTTTTTCCATAAGTTCCAGAACCCTGATTTGGCCCTTCTTCTCGCCCTGTTCAAGCCACCGGGGAATATATCCAGCTTCGTTGAGTACATCTTCCAGGGTAAGGATTTCATCACTCATAGTTAACTCCTTAATAGTTTGCTGGTTTGCTTTTAGTATTGCATGGAGATAGGCCCGGATTGGGGCATCTTTTCCCTTCCGGCAACTTTCTTTAATTATAGTATCTAACCCGGAAAAGTCCAAGTTATTGTTCAGTCCCTTGAGCCACAGATTGTCGGAATCGGAGAGCTTTTTGGATTCTATTATCTGAATCGGGAAAAAATCCCCGGTCACCCGGTGGATGCCGGGCCAGGGCTCATCTACGGTATATCCCCGGACTTCCCGGAGGTATTTGATGAGTTCCCGTGGATATTTTGCCTCTACAAAGGTAAGGGTTATGTCGCTTATATCTACATCGGGGCTTGTACCTGCGTAGATACCGGCATAGCCCATGGTTTTGTAAAAATCCTTGACAGAAAGGTAGTCTCCGGGGGATTTAAACTCGCAAATATTTTCCGAGCGGAACATCTGGGCAAAATTCTTGTCGATTTTAACGTCCTTAGGTTTTTTGATGATCAGAGTGTCGATGCGGAGGGGGTCGGTGGTGAGCTGGTACTCGTATTTGAACTCAAGGACATCCTTGTACGCCTCAAGTTCCAACTGGATATCCATAAAGATCATGTCAAAGGCATCGGGGGCGGCGGTGAAGCGCTCCACCGCGAGGGCGCCGTTTTCCGCACATTCAACCGAAAGGCCCGTGGGCTCCAACAGGGCCAGCACAATCTCCCGGTTAATTTCCACATCCTCCGCCAGCAGAATTCGATATCCTGAAAAGTTGTCTGCCGGCGGGGCCGCAGGGGGGACCGCCGCAGCGGCTTCCGGCCTCCAGGAATTTTCACCCACCCCAGCCTGATCACCGCCGGGACTGTCCGAAGCAGCCTTTCCCATTTCACCTGCCGCCGCAGATACCGCCCTGAGCGGGACCGTAAAGCTAAAGACGGAGCCTTTGTCCGGCTCTGACTCCACCGAGATGACGCCCCCCATCATCTCCACAATCCGTTTGGAGATGGCAAGCCCCAGGCCCGTGCCGCCGAACTTCCGGGAGGTGCTTGAATCGGCCTGCTCGAAAGAAGAAAAAAGCCGGCCATCCTGAGCCGGGCCGTTGCCGCCATCCGGGGCAAAACTTTGATCATCAATTTGCCCGGCAGCCCAAGGGCGGCGAAGGAAAATCTGGAATGTGTCATTGACGCACTGGAACACGGGCTTGAAATGCTCATTGGTGCGCCTGAGACATCGCCATAGTTCCTTAGTCATCAACATTCTGAAAAACCAAAAAAATCAGGCGAAGCAGGACCTAAACCCTGCTTCGCCTGATTATGGCCTTGTCAGCCCCGGCGGTATGCCCTATTATTATGACATGGTGAGCGAACAATCCCCCGAATATAGACAAGAGGATGGGACTATTATCCCAAAAGTCGAAACTATTGAGACGAACGAAGCGCTTACTTTAGCGGGCGGAAAGAAAAACCCCTCCTACGGCTTCGCCATAGCCAAGAAAGCTGTACCTGTTGGGGTGGCTACAGCAACTGCCCTTCCTTATGCAATAGCCACAGCCGAATACACCTTCATACGAGGTGAGGACCCCCTTCACAAATAAATAATCGGGCAAAGCGGGATTTAGTTCCCGCTTTACCTGAAAAAGCCTTACATCTTTGAGCGGGAG
>BNUT01000291.1 GCA_025997555.1 Spirochaetia bacterium | reverse complement strand
CAGCAAGGAAAAGGCGCCTGTCGTATCCTTACCTGTTGATAAGCTGCGCGAGGCTGGCGTCTATCCACTCGGTTGCTTCTCTTGGGAACTGGGCCTTTATCATAATAAATTCAAAAAGCGCTTCCCGGTAGTTGCCGGAGAAAAAGAGGCTCTGTCCCAGGTAGAACCGGGAGCGGGCTTCAGTAAGTTCGCTGCGGGGGATGGTGAGGTAGCGGCGTAATTCGGCAATGGCTTTTTCCCAGTCCTGAGCAAGGAAGGAACCCTGTACAATGGCTTTAAGGTCGGATTCTTCCCCAGGACCGTTGTTATCTTTATTCAAATCCACGTTGAAAGCACGGGGTTTTTGAGGGACCACAATTTCAGGATTGCGCTTGGGAATATTCGACAGAGCCCTTGCCGCCTCGGGGCTCAGGGGGATGGAACGGGATAATTCGGAAAAGCTGTCTATCCCCGGAACGGCGTAGTTGAGGGCCATCAGGGGCAGCGGCATGGAGCGGGGTTCTATATGAGCCCAGGGAAGTCCCACCCGGCCGATGAGGGAACTTACCTCCACCGGCTCCGTGGTAGCGTTCTTTCTTGGGACGATCTTCACGGAGCCCCGGGACAGTTCATCCTCAAAAACAACCGCGTAATAATAAGAAATCCCCGGAACCGGATAATCAACAAAAGGAGAGGTAAGACCTGCCTGAACAATTACAGCCCTCAGAAGATCTTCGGCCCCCTGTATGGGTTGAACACTCCGGTACAAGACCGTATTTCGAAGGGAATTGGTCGCCTCGAAGGAAATGGTAACCCCCTCTCCGTCTATCACCGCCTGCAGGGCGGATATCTCCTCCACTTCAGTCCGGGCATCATCCGGTGTTGATACTGTCGCAAGGACCGGGTCAGCCACAAAACTGGCATCCGCAGAAATCGTATTACTAAGGGGTATAATAAGGTTGTACACCTCAGTAACCCAGAGAGCTTTGTCCTGATCCCAATTACTGCTGCTGGCGGCAACGAAATAATGAATGATCCCTGAATTTTCTGTCTCATCAATATATGATGCAACTCCGTAGGGCACTTCCACCGGCTGGTGCTGGCCCAGCGAAGGATAAGCAGGATCAAAGGGCGAATTTGAGCTGTATACGAATACCGGTCCCTGTGCATCAGGAGAATCTGTCCAGGTAAGCCGGATAAGGTTGTTCCTCACCTCCGCCTGTAATTCTGAAACATGGGGCATGGATTCCTGGGAAAAAACAGGGGCGGAAAAGAAAAGTATGAATAAAATGATTATTCCCGCTTTTTTCATCATCAGTATTATTATACAGTATCGGCAAAAATTATCCATATATTAACCGACATCTTGACCGTATCGCCGTAGGGGACGAGCTTATCTTGCAGAACGAAAAAATGGAAAGCTCAGTACCAAAAGAAAATCAGACCAATGCGGAACTGCAAAACCTGCTGCGGAAGTTAAGGTAGGGGGAGTTAGGTGCGATAGCCCCTAAAACTGGTAATGTTTTTTGTTGGCATTGTCAAAAATATATGAAGCGTTTTGAATTGGTAACGCACTGAATGCCTGTCACCAATTAACACTTCGGCCCGGTTCAAACGTAGGGCTGGGCCATGGAAAGTATTTCCCGCTGGGCCGCCTCAACATCCCCGATGCTGATTGTGCCCAAATCAGCCATGAGTTTTTTTATGGCTTCCGCTTCGGTTTCCGGCAGGTTTCTGAAAATTTTTTCCTGCGTTGCGGGATCAACGTTTTTCAGCGCCCGGGCAGTCAGGTTTTTGCTTACCATATAGGCGTTGTTTCGGATAAAGCTGTCATCCATCCTGTTGATAAGGCCGATAAAACTTTCTGATGTGCTCATAATCATCCTCCATGATTGGCAGTTTAGTCTAAGTTTAGCGCGTTTGTTTTTTACCGGCAATAGAGCTGCGGCAATTGACGGCGGCTTGCGTAAAAAACGAGCCTCAAGTTAAGCAGCAAGGAAAAGGCGCCTGTCGTATCCTTACCTGTTGATAAGCTGCGCGAGGCTGGCGTCTATCCACTCGGTTGCTTCTCTTGGGAACTGGGCCTTTATCATAATAAATTCAAAAAGCGCTTCCCG
>BNUT01000290.1 GCA_025997555.1 Spirochaetia bacterium | reverse complement strand
CGGAGTCATTCCAGTTTTTTCCTTTATCCTCAGCGGCCCATCCCGATTGAGGGTGAAACCAAGATCGTTACCGTCTGGGCGGTAGGCCGTAACTACAACCATGAGCTATATCTTCAGGTGGAGGACTTTTATGGCCGCCATTTTGAACTTTTTATGGGGAAATTGAATTTTCAGGGCTGGAAAAAACTCACCGTAGCGATTCCACCCCAGCCCGTTGACGGCAAGAACGGTATTGTTCAAAAAAATTATCACTACAATAACCAGTCGGGGCTTAAAATTTCCGGGTTCAAGGTTAAGTGCGATCCCGCAGAAGCCTTTGGAACTTATTACATCTATTTTGATGACCTCCGGGCCGTAACAGATCTTTTTGGCGAGGATAACCGGGACAGCGATGACATGTCGGATGCCTGGTAATTTTCAATCTAATAGGTAATGATGAATGAGTAATGAGCCGGTTGCGGTTTGTTACTCATTTTTTTTAAGAATTTAACCGCAAAAGACACGAAGGACACAAAGAAAAGTAAAGAAAAAATTTACATCCCTTTTCTTTTGAGTCCTTTGCGGTTATTTTTTCTTATCTTATATAAAAAACTGTTGCCTTTTTTTCCTGTCCGTTCAACGATTCCAATTTTTGTGAGCACATAGAGGGTTTTGCCTGCAAGGTTGGTCGAAATCTGAGCCTTTTTGGCTAAGTCGCGGGTGGTAAATTCTTCCTTTGATGTAAAGGGGAGGAAGCGGTGATAGTCTTTTGCGGAGCCGAGGCTTACCGAAGAATGCCATCCCGCCAGTTCCCGGCCTGAAATGCTGGCCCCCTTGCGGCGCCAGGAGCCCTTGCCGTCCTCTTTCCGCCGTTCCAGCACGTCTATCAGGGCAAGCTCGATGCATACGCCCCGCGCTTTGGCCAGTTCCGGGGCGTAGAGGAGGTTCTTGAAGAGGTCCCATTCAGAGCCTTTCCGGGGACTTTTCCGTTTGCGGATGGGCTGCCCTGTCTCATCAAGGGTTTCTATATATTTGTTGATGATGATCGGATGGATGATCCGTACCGGGCCAAGGGCCGCCAGTTCACGGGCCTTTTGCCTGAGGGGGCCGAAGCTGCCGGTTTGGACTTCAATTATTTCCCCGTCTTCAGTAAGGCCATCGCAGACATAATCCCCTACGGACTTTTCGGTTTCTCCGGCGATCCCGGCATAGCGGAATTTCAGCGCATTATGGAGGCTGCTTTCTTTTCGGGTTCCGATAAGGCTATCGGGCATAGGGTATGAGTTCCTGAGCGCTTAAAAGTTCCAAAAAGTGAAAAGTCTCATTTCCCCCCTTGTTTTCATTTACCTTTATCCTGGCAACCCGGAAGGCTATTGTCCGGTTGCCGGGGAGGGGCAGGGGGAGGCTTTGGCCGTTGATATCCACAATTTCATTCAAAGGGAGCCTTCCCGAAATCTCCTGAATATCCCCTTCCGGAAAAACCACAAAGTATTCATTCATAAACATACCCGCATCATAACGAAAGAATTCTGAAAAATACAGGGTGCGAGTGAATCTATACAACTGTATAGGTATAAAAGAAATTTTTTCTTACTATTTATAACATTTTCTGTATTGGGTGATTGACGGAAACTTTTCTTATATAGATAATAAAAAAGTGGGGAAACGTGGGAAATTTAAGTGAAAAATAGGAAACTGTGGGGATGGAACTAAAAACCGGTGCCGTTGAGAGCACCCTGGATGACAAAGGCCGTGTAAGTATTCCTCTCCGGTTCCGGGACCGCTATCAGGGTGACTTGGTCATTACCTGGGGTATGCAGCCCAGCGCCTGGATCATGACCCCCGCTATGTGGGAACAGTTTTCTGAAAAGTTGACTAATTCGGAGCTGATAACCGAAGAAGAGCGGCTTTTACTTCAGCACCGGTACATTAATCAGGCCCAGCCGGTGGAGCTTGATAAGGCCGGCCGCATCGCCGTGCCGGGGATTATCCGGAAGTACACAAAGCTGATCAAGGAATGTACGGTTATCAGCGCCGAGAATCACCTGGAAATTTGGGATACGGCTTTCTACTTTGATTATCTGGAGCAAAACAGTTCGATTTCTCAGGGTGCGATGAATAAAAT
>BNUT01000289.1 GCA_025997555.1 Spirochaetia bacterium | reverse complement strand
TTGAGTATCTCCGCCGTGTCCCCGCCCTGAAACACCTTTACCGCCAGATTGCCCCCTTTTTCCAGGGCGGCCTCCGCGTAATCCAGGGCCATTTCCGCAAGTGTCAGGGACCGGAGGGTGTCCACGGAGCCGTTCCCCGTGGTCGCTGGGGCGGCATCGCACATCACCAAGGCGTAGGGGCTGCGGGCAAGGAGGGCCTCACGGGTTTCCACCGCCGTGATATCACCCTGAATGAAAAAGACATTGTCCCCGCCGAAAAGGCCCTTGTCATACTGGCGGGAAAGGGGGGAAAGGTCCGCTGCAGATAGCAAAAGGCCGCTGCCCAGCTTGCGGAGTGCATAGAGGCTCCAGCTCCCCGGCGCGGCCCCCAGGTCCAGGACCCGGAAGGGATTACCCCGGCCCCGCGCTGCGGGCAAAAGGCCGAATTTTTCGTCCATTTCTTTCAGCTTATACACCGAACGGGCGGGGTAGCCTTCTTTTTGGGCCTTCAGCGACCAGTGATCCAGCTTTTCGTAGTTTGCCATTTTTGCAAGCCCCCGCCGTGCCTTTTACCAAGCCGTGATTTGTAATATAATCCTTGACTTATGGATGATTATACCCGGAGAATTGAAAAGATTGAAGCCGAACTGGGCCGCTGGCTGCCCGAACACCCCGATGCGGCCTGGGCAGCGCAGGTTTTTCCTGGGCTTGAGGGCCGGGTTTCCCCGGAACTGCTGGAATCCCTCACCCAATCCGGCTGGGACCTGCTCAACCGGGGGGGCAAACGCTGGCGGCCCCTGTTGATGACCCTGATCTGCGAGGCCCTGGGCGGCGGCGATACGGCCCTGCCCCTGACCCCGCTGGTGGAATTCTGCCACAATGCCAGCCTGATCCATGATGATATAGAAGATAATTCCGATGAACGCCGGGGCAGGCCTGCGGTTCATCTTTTGTACGGCATGGATACTGCCATCAACGGCGGCGCCTTCCTGTACTTCCTTCCCCTGGCCTGCATCGACGCATGGGCCGCGCCACTGGAGCAAAAGGAACATATCCGCTCGGTTTGGGGGGAATACATGCGGCGGCTCCACCTGGGGCAGGCCATGGACATCCATTGGCACCGGGATTTTTCATCCCTGCCGGGCATCGAAGAGTACTACACCATGTGCGGCCTTAAAACCGGGTGCCTGGCACGGTTTGCGGCGGCGCTGGGCGCAGCCGTGGCCTTGCCGGACGCCCCCTATCAACCTGCGGAAATTTTGGGTGATGCCGCGGAAAAGCTGGGGGTCGGCTTCCAGATTCTGGATGATGTGAAAAATTTAACCACCGGGCTCCCCGGCAAGAAGCGGGGGGATGATGTGGTGGAGGGTAAAAAGAGCCTCCCCGTGCTGCTCTACCTGCACCGCCGGTCGGGGGAAGCTTCCCGTTCAGAGGCGGGGACGTTGGTTAGCCGCTGTTTTGCCGCCGCCCGCATAGGGGGGACCGGCGTCCCGGAGGTGGAAGAGTTGATCGGGGCGCTGGAAGCCGTAGGGGTAGTGGAGGAGGCCCGTCAAAAGGGGCTTGCCCTGATCCGGGAAGCGGCTGAGGTCTTTGCCGCACCGAGCATCGCCGGGTTTCCCCTGCGGGAAGAGGGGCGGCGTCTGCTCGCGGGGCTTATCGGCTTAATCAGTTAAGCAAAAGAGGGGAAGGGGAATCATGGAAGATATGCTGGAGGCTGAAATATGGACGGTGGCGCGGACCGAGCAGGGGAATGCGGTGTTGCTGCGTCCCCTGGGGTCGGACATGGTGGTGCCCGTTTTTGTCGGCCAGTTTGAGGCGCATACCATACTCATCGGCTTTGGGGATATTGCCTCGCCCCGTCCCGCCCGTGTAAAACGGCCCCTCACCTGCGATCTTTTCCTTGAGCTGGCCCGCCTTGCCGGCCTGAGCCTGTTCCGGGTGGAGGTCCATGAAATTCGGGACAACACTTTTTTTGCCCGGCTCCTCTTTGCGGGAAAGGAATTCTCTGAAGTAAAGCCCCTGATCCTGGATTCCCGGGCGGCCAAGGCCGTCGCACCTACACGCTGCAAGTTCCCCCGGATCTCCGCCAACGTCCTCGTTTTTTGCGTCATATCCAGCGCCGCCGGACCCGCCG
>BNUT01000288.1 GCA_025997555.1 Spirochaetia bacterium | reverse complement strand
ATTTTCTCCTATTGTTTATTATAATATCAATATTTACAAAAAATGTCAATAGCAGTATTGCGCATAGCGTATGTTATATGCCGTTGTGCCGTACACCATCATATTTTTCATATTATTGTTTTATCAATTATTTTTCGCAATTTCTCTATATCTATAGTGTAGAATTTAGCATCATTATTCATTTGACAAAAATATTGTTCATTATTTTTCCAAATATTGACATTGTAATATCGATTTCCATGATCAATAAGTCTATTGTCTTCTCCATATTTAACAAATTCATCGTCCTTTAGTTGATACATAAATTCTAATACCATATCAGGATAACGATACCAAAAATAATCATTAGGAAAATCAATATTTTTTATTACCCAATCAAATTGACTTAATTTACTAATGCTCTCATTTTCTAAAACGTAGCTTCTCCTAAATCGCACAAATCCATATTCCCAATAAGATTCAAATTTTGGTTCATATTTTTGTAGAGTAATCCATTTAACCTGTTCTATATTAAAAATCATATTCTTATTTGCTATTTTATCTGTATTATAAAATAGTATATCGTCATTCGTTATATATTTTATAACATTTTGATAAAAACAATCAATTATTTCATCAGGTTCAGGTACTTTACCAAACCGGTCATCCATTATAAATTTACATTTGTTTAATATTAATTTTCCAATTGTTTCGTCATAAAGAACATAGAAATAAAATGTAATATGTCCATAATCGATGGATTCGAAAACATCTAATTTAACATATGGAAAATTGTATCCTTCCTGGTTTTCTTTTAATACAAACATTCTAAAGGGGATAATTATTGAATCATTTTCTTCTGAAACATGCATTATTTTATTAAGTCGCTCAAGTATTGTTTCTTTACTTATATTTATCTGAAATTGCTGTTCTCCATTAAATTCATAGGTTTTTTCAATGGTTCCATGTGCATATAAAAAATTAATTGATATAAAGTATATTACGATGAAAAAACATTTATAATATTTCATATGATATACTCCTTATAATCCATTATATATGATTTTATTGTTTTGTCAATACATTTTATCATTATTTTATCATAATTTATGACAAATCATAGGCACAATGGCATATAACGTGAAAGCTATACGACGTTTTTGTGCCCCGAATAAGGAAACCGTAGGTTTCCAGGGGCACAAAAATGTACCGGAGAAAAACCCCACAAAGGCGCTACTGCGCCGACTGGGGTTTTTTGTAGGCCAAGCCGCTACTGCGGCGCAGCGTATAGCGTATGTTATACGCCGTTTGTCCGTACCCCATTATTTTTATATGTTTAATTCTATTAATTAAAGCCAATATTTAAATGACAGCCGAAAAAATAATAAAAAGTTAATCCTTCTGCCGGACCTTCTGAGTACGTTTGAAGAACATAAATAACTATTCTATTTTCAAATGGATTTTTATAATACCCTATTATTTCTCTTACAGACCAGCCAGCGTATAATTCTGCGATTTCTTTTGATTTTTCATTTTTTTCTACTATAAGACTATCATACGCCGACCAAAGATTATTTTCTGGGTCATTAAATGTGAAATATACACGTATCCCGTATATCTCTTCTAGTAATTCGATATTTTTTAATTCAATATCAGGTAAAGATATAATATTATATTTTTTAACATTACCGTAATTTTATATTCTTCTAATTGCCAAAATTCCTCAAATGAAATATCCTTATTTGTAACTTTTTCAATTATTTCATCCGTGACTGTATTCATAATATAAACTGCCGCTATCTCGTCTCTTGCACCCTTGCCGCAATATCCAGGTTTTCCTTCAAAATATTCCGCATAAGCAAAATATCCGTCTTTTGACCATCCAATAGGGGAAAAATTCCCATCAAGATACATTTTATTGATATGATAATCCTTATTTGTTGTAATTTTAATTACGTTCGCCATAGTTTGTGAATACACATATATCGGAAGAACTGTAAAATACAAAATTATAATAGATTTAATATAAAAGTATACCTTCATAATGATGATTATGATGTATTTTTTTAGCCAAGTCAATACCTATATTTTAAAAAAAGCTTAGGACAAATGGCGTATAACGTGAAAGCTATACGACGTTTTTGTGCCCCGAATAAGGAAACCGTAG
>BNUT01000287.1 GCA_025997555.1 Spirochaetia bacterium | reverse complement strand
CTCAGAACGGTGAAGCATATGGTGGAAATAATATAAATTTTTGTTTTAAAGTATTAACACGTGGTTTATGTTTTGATGATAGAAATCCATTTATAAATGGAGATGGTGAGCAAATTAAAAGTTATACTACTGGTTTATGGACAATAAATAAATCTGTATCAAAAAATATTGCTAATACATATAATCTTTAATAACAATTCGCTATTTTTTATTTTTAAATAACAATTAGTTATTTAAAAACATTCTAAATAAATAATGACTGATTTTTCATACGGGTATACAGTTCAACTTAGTACTAAAAATAATTACCTTCCTCCTAATCAAATATGCGCACCTTTTCAACAAAGAGAAGACTGTGGAACAACAAATAATATACGAGATTGGACTTATGATTGGTCTAAATGTTGTCTTGGACTTTGTCCTGGAAAACGTAAATGCGCTAAACCAGATATTAATGAATGTAATATAGGAAAAGATAAAAATGGCGAAGATCCGGTAGTTTCTATAGAATGGTATAAAAATGCGCCTAATATAAAATGTACGTTCGATAATGATAAAGTTAATACGTTAAAACAACTTAATAATTATAAATCAAAATTTCAATTTACACCCGGATTTAAAGAAAATTATGATAATATGATGGAAAATTTCTGTTCGGGTACATCTTCTTCGTGTCCAAAAAATGCTACTTCTTGTTCAAAATTATTAGCGTTAGATAATGACGGTAATACATGTAGGAAATGGTTAGCAACTATGCCTAATACGGTATCGGATTATTTAAAAAATAATTTTTGCTTAAATAATCCAGATTCTAAAGATTGTGCATGTATAAACAGAGCATCTAATCCTGTTTATATAAAAGCTTCATTGGCTGGTAAAAATTATAATCCAGGTTGTTGGTATTTACCTTGTACAGATAATAATGTATTAATTCCTTCAGATATTAATGCTTCAAAATGCCCTTCAGAAATTTGTGAAGTAATATACGATGCAGCAGCTGGACAAGATATTATATTAAAAGATAATCAAACTTTTATAAATTGTGATTTTGAATCAGAACATCCCGATAAAAATATTAAACCTCCGTTTTATAATTTTAAGGTATTTGGAATAAGTATAATTATAATTTTAATGATATTACTGCTTAAAGCTTTAAGCAAACAATTTTAAGGTAATAACTTTAAATAAATGACTTATTGCGGAAACAATAAATTAGATTCTAGAGTTGTAAATGGTAGTTTAAAAATACCGAACGAATATGACGGTAGATATATTTGTTTTAAAAAAGGAATAGGAAAAGGAAAAACATTATCACCATATATTAATGACGATTACGAACCGATTTTTAAAGAAAAAGTATGGTGTGGTAAAGGTGATTTACCAGAAGGATATGATAGAAAAGGTACATTTGCTCAATGTTATCAAAAAGGTGTTGGTGTTGGTAAAAAATTAAATAAAAATATTAAACGACAGAAAAATAAAAATTTACCTTTTATTTTAGGAATAATAGCAGTTGCTGTAACAATTTTAGTTATAAAATAAATTAAGTATTAATAAAAAGATGGGAAAATGTTATGTTTTTACCGAAGACCAAAAATCAAAAAAATTACTTCTTCAAAAACGTAAATCACCTTCACCAAATAGAAAGTCACCTGCAAGATCTAAACGTAGGTCTAGATCAAAATCAAGATCACCGTCACCATTGCGTTCCAGACGTAGGTCTAGATCAAAATCAAGATCACCGTCACCATTACCTAAAGGATTACCTTTTTGGTTATCTAATCGTTCATCATCGTCTCGAGGTAGATCACCATCTCCGCGACGTACATTAAAAAAAGATGTAATGTGTCTTAAACCTATTAATTGTAATTTAACAAAACGACGATCTAGATCTCGTTCTAAATCTAGATATTAAATAAATGTTTAAGGGTCCCTAAACCCTTAAACTAACATGCATTACCAAGTAATATTTAACTTATATATACTGTTAATTTCTTAGTAATAAAAGTTTTGCAAACATGACATGCAATAAGCTTATCAGAACATTCCTGACAAGAAGCAACATGCATACAAGGTACAAATAAAATATTACTTTTTCTAAAAAAACATACTTTACATACACTTATTCCAATTTGATCTTCTGGAATTATCTCATCAGCTTTTTTCTCTTTACGTTTT
>BNUT01000286.1 GCA_025997555.1 Spirochaetia bacterium | reverse complement strand
GATAAGGATCGTGTGCCCTTTAACGTTGATGTAAAAGCATTTTTCCGCATCGAAGACACCGATAAAGCCGCGACCCGCGTTACGGATATGAAAGAACTTATGGATCATCTGACCGGCATCGTTCAAGGTTCGGTACGTTCAATATTGGCCAATTCCCCTTTAATAGAAATTATGGGCGAACGCAGTAAATATGGTGAAATATTTACCAATGACACCAAAGATGAACTGGCAAATTGGGGCGTTATCCCGGTCAAGAATATTGAGTTGATGGATATTAAGGATGCCAAGGGGTCTACGGTTATCAATAATATTATGGCCAAACGTAAATCCGAGATTGAAAAGGAATCCCGTGAGGTTGTGGCGTTAAATAATCAAAAAGCCCAGGAGGCTGAAATTGAAGCCAATAAAGAAGTAGAAGTTGCCAAAGCTGAAGCCGCGCGTTTATCAGGTGAGGCTACGGCAAGATCATCCCAGGCGGTAGGTATAGCTCAACAGCAATCCGAACAGGCTATACAGGAAGAAATGAAGATCACCGCTACAAAGCAAATGGCTGTTCAGGAGGTAAACACCGTACGTGCTGCGGAAATTACCAAACAGTCCGCCATTGTTACCGCAGAACAGGAAAAAGAAGTTGTCAGATTAACCGCGGAAGCCGCACAAAGCAAAATAAAAGTTGAAACCGATGCTGCAAAATACCAGCGGGAAATAACCGCAGAAGCTGCAAAGGTTGCCATATCAAAAGAAGCCGACGCTGAAAAGTATAAACTGGAAGCAACGGCGGAAGGTAAACTGGCGCAGATGAAGGCGGAAGCTGAAGGTAAAGAAGCCATAGGTCTTGCGGAAGGTGAAGCTGAAAAGGCGCGTCAACTTGCATCGGTAATTGCCCAAACTACGCTGGCTAAAGAAGTTGGTGAAAATGAAGGCTATCAACAATACCTCATTACCATAGAGCAGGTTAAGGCAAACCGCGACATCGGTATAGAACAGGCAAAAAATCTGGGACACGCGGATATTAAAATTATCGCCAATTCAGGGGACGCAATAAGCGGATTAAAATCCGTATCAGAAGTACTGTCCCCTAAAGGCGGTTTAAGTATTGCAGGCGCACTTGAAGGACTTGCGCAAACCAATATAGGCAAGAGCGTCATAGACAAATTGACAAAGCCAAAACCGGAAAGTTCTACTTGATCATTATGGTTAATCCGCGGCTGCCGTCTCAATCCTCGACCCCTGCCCGGTTTTAATCACCTCAACCTTGCAGGGGATGCGGGATCGCATTTCCCCCACATGGGAAATGAGCCCCACCATGCGGCGGTCACGGAGTTCGTCCAGGATGATCAGGGCCTTGTCCAGGCTCCCCTCGTCCAGGCTCCCGAAGCCTTCGTCAATAAAGACCGCGTCAAGCCGGACTCCGCCGGATCGGCTCTGGATGGAATCGGCCAGACCCAGGGCAAGGCTGATGGAGGCCATAAAACTTTCGCCCCCGGAAAGGGTCGCGCAGGGCCGGGTTTTCCCCGTGTAGGCGTCGAATACCGTAAGGTCCAGACCCGCATAGCTGCGGCCCGATTCCCGCTCGCTGTCCAGGAGCAGGGAATACCGGGATTCGCTCATTTTTTCCAGCCGCTTCGTGGCAAAGGCGGCAACCTCCGCAAGGTAGAGGCCGAGGAGCCAGGAATCAAAAGGCTTCTTTTGGGGATTTTTTCCCGAAAGATCGTTTGACAGATTCCGTAAACCGTGGGCCTTTGCGGCAAGGGCCTCGTGCCGTTCGTGGGCTTCCTTGAGGGTGTCACGGTCCCGTTCAAGGCTTTTGAGTTCCGCAAAGGTTTTGTCCCGTTCTGCCTCGGCCTGTTCCCGTTCCGCCTCAAGGGCCTCAAGCCTGCGTCCGGTATTTTCCAGGACCGCAGTAACACTACCGGCGGCCTCGCCAAAAGTTTTAAGTTCTTCCCGTATTCCCCCAAGCTGTGTCTCAAGTTCTGCAATCCGGGAACGCTCTTCGATCCGATTCTCCTGCCAGCCCCTGATTTCCTTATCAAGGGTGTTTTCGGTTTCAGTGTCGAGCAGGCTCTGTTCCAGGGCCTTGCTGTCCGCAAAGGGGGAATTTCCCAGTTCCTTTTTCAGAATAGTTTCGGCCTGCTGCTGCTGTTTTGTGGTTTCGTCCCGGCGCAGCAGGCTTGTCTTTTCATCGG
>BNUT01000285.1 GCA_025997555.1 Spirochaetia bacterium | reverse complement strand
CGGAGTGAACGCCTCGGCTTTGAGCGGCTGGCCGTCCTTGGGGCGCTTGACACCGTCCGGGAGCTTGATATCCGGGACGATTCGGGTGTGGAGACTAACAACCTTATCTACCAGCTCCGGGAAGAAGCGGGCGACACGCGGTGGCTTTTCATCGCCCACGCGGATAAACCCGCGAACCCCGATCTCCCCGCAGGGGACCTGCTCCATATACGCATCCGGGGTACATGGGCGGTAACGCGGTACGACACCATAAGCGGGGATATTTCGTCCCTTCCGGTGGAGCAGGAGCAGGGTAATACCGTCATCATCTATCCCTTCTATGAACACGACAGCCTTTTGGTGAAGCTTGATACGGGTACGCCCCTTATTGCTACTGAGAGGCCGAAGCTCCTTACCAATGCGGCCTCCTATATCACCGCGCGTCCCTCGGATGAAGAACCGCCCTATACCAGCTTTACCGGCCCGGTTCCGGTTACCCTCCACGAACCAAATGTGCTCCTGCTGGATATGGCCGAATACGCGCTCGATAATGGCGATTGGCGCCCCCGTGAAGAAATTCTGCGGCTGGATAAGGCGGTGCACATCGAACTTGGCTGGCCCATCAGGAAGAAGGCGGTGGCCCAGCCCTGGGTCGCCCGTGACACTACTACCCCCAATACTTTACGTTTACGCTATACCTTTGAAAGCGAGCTGGCTATTAATGGCGCGGAACTCGCCCTGGAAAACGCGGCCAATACCACCGTTACCCTGAATGGGGAAGCCGCGGGTCCGGTGGATGGCTGGTATGTTGACCACTGTATCGGCAAGGTAAAACTTTCTTCTATTAAGAAGGGTTCCAATACCCTGGAACTCAGCATACCCTATGGCCCCGGTGTGAATATCGAGTCGCTTTATCTGCTGGGCGATTTCGGCGTGGAAGTGCGGGGGACTTGCAGCACCCTGAAAAGCCCGGTCCGCACACTGGCCTTCGGCGACATTACCCGCCAGGGGCTGCCCTTCTACGGCGGCAATATCACCTACCACCTGGAAGCGGAAAGCCGCGGGGGCGAACTAACGGTTGCCGCAACCTGTTACCGGGGGCATTTGCTACGGGTCGCGGTTGACGGCGAAGACAGGGGGGTCATTGCCTATTCCCCCTACCGGCTCACCGTCAAGGGGCTTGCCGACGGGAAACATAAAATCGATGTGGTCTATTTTGGTAACCGCATCAACACCTTCGGCCAGCTCCACGCCAACAACCGGGACCGCGCTTATTGGGACCCGAATTCCTGGCGCAGCATCGGTCCGGCCTGGACCTACGAATACGGCTTTTGGCCCCAGGGGATATTGAAATCCCCTGAACTGTCTTAATTAGTGTCTGTCCGCAAAGTCGGTTACTTTGCGGACAGAACTTGCATTTGCATACGCAAATGCCATTTTTAAAGAAGTTTGTCTATAATGTGTCTACATTATAGACAAACTCTAATTAAGGAGAAACACCATGTCTGAAACAAACAAAACTGCCTTAGACTATGCAAAAATGGGGGCGGATACGCTGATCCGTAAATTCACTGTGGAAGAACTGCCCCCGGCAAAACGCTTCCATTACCATCAGGGGGTATTCCTTTCCGGGATGGAGCGGACCTTTCTCCTGTCGGGGGAGCAGAAGTACTACGATTACATCAAGGCTTGGGTGGATTTTTTTATCGACGAAAACGGGGATATCCGCTATTGCGATGTCCGCGAATTTGACGATATGCAGCCCGCCATTCTGCTCTTCAACCTTTACAAAGTGACCAAAGATGAACGGTACAAGAAGGTTCTTGACCGCTTTGCGCCGGTTGTGGAAAAGTGGCCCACCAATGCCATGGGCGGCTTCTGGCATAAATACCACCGCGAAAACCAGATGTGGCTCGACGGGCTTTACATGATTGGCCCCTACAGCGCCATGTATGCCCATTATTTTGACAAGCCCTATTTTTGGGAGACCGTCTATCAGCAGATGAACCTGATGCGGGTCAACATGACTGATCCGAAAACCGGGTTGCTCTACCACGCCTGGGACGATTCAAAGGTTGTAGACTGGGCGGACTGCATATCGTCAAATTCGCGGACATCGCAATAGCGGATATCCCCGTTTTCGTCGATAAAAAAATCCACCCAAGCCTTGATGTAATCGTAGTACTTCTGCTCCCCCGACAGGAGAAAGGTCCGCTC
>BNUT01000284.1 GCA_025997555.1 Spirochaetia bacterium | reverse complement strand
GGAACAGCAAGCTGCTGGCGGGGATGCAGGTGACGGTGAAGAATGCGGGGAAGGTGTGGACGGGGGATTATATAGCGGAATATGTCATCCATGACTTTAGCCTGGAAGGTGGGTATATCACGAAGTTCGGGCTGAAGCGGAACATGGTGGAAGAAGTGGTTGGGAAGGGGAACGCAGTCGCGGATCGCCATGCGGATGCGGCGCACCAACAGGCTGCTGCGGCGTCCCAGGATGAGGGGGAGGAAGGAACAGATGAGGAAGAAGAAGAAAGCGCCACTGTGAAAAAAGTGCTTGAAGTCACCGGCCCTGCCGAAGCATTGCAGAGCGGCACGGCGGAATACCATGTGCTCAAGTATGACGGTGATGTATCAGGCGGTGACAAGGCAAATGTGCAATGGACGGTGAAAGTTGATGGCAGACAGGAAAGCATGTCAGAAACAGGCGAAAAAGTAACATTACGGATTAAAAACGAATGGGCGGGGAAAGAAATACTCGTTATGGCGTATTTGGATGCCCCCGATGAGAATGTTGGCCAAAGAACAAAAGTAAAACAATGGGTGTGGCCATTAGCGACAGGATCATTAACATCTGCTTTTGGTTATTACGACTATTATAGGGATAAGGAAAAAAAACAATATGTGAAACAGAACCATTATGGAATTGATCTTTCTGCACCTGCCGGGACGGTAATCAAAGCAGTGGCATCGGGTAAAATAAGTGTAATAAGTAAAAATACAGACGCTTACGGGAATTGTATCATTATCGATCATGGCAATGGATTTAAGACTCGGTATGCTCACATGTTAGAAGCGCCTACTCAGCAAAAAGATGACACAGTTAATCAAAATGATGTTATAGGAAAGGTTGGAAATACAGGCACCAGCACCGGTAATCACTTGCATTTTGAAATCATAAAAAATAGTACTACTATTGATCCACTTAGTGAATTGGGTGATTTACCTAATGGAATAACAGCCATAATAGCGCAGGGATTTGTTAAAAAAACCGAAGGAGTGTATGTAAATTGGTTGTTAAAATAAGATTAGTATTTAGTATCTGTTTTATTTTTATCGCGTTGTATGCACACCCTCAAAACACAACAGTCTTATTTAAAGTAAACGACAGCGGTGTAAGACTAAGGGGTGCCCCCGGCTTAACCGGTACTATTATCCGCACTCTTGAAAAAAACGAAATAGTTGAATATATTGATTCAGAAGATTTAAGGAATGGAAGTGAATATAAATGGGTAAATGTAAAAACATCAAAAGGTAACGGTTGGGTTCATGGGGAATATCTAAATTATCATTCAAAAGACAATATACCATTTTATAATATTGATGATGCACGGGTAATTATAAATGGAAAATCAGTATTAATGGGTATTTCAGAGGAAGAATTATTATCTATTCTTGGCAATCCTGTAAGTCGGTATGATAGCATAGATTATGAAGGTATTGCAAAAGGTTTAAAATACGGATTAGATAAAAAGTTATCTATTGAGATTCTTAATCGCAATAAAAGGATTTTTTATATTGCAATAACGTCTCCACTGTATCCGTTAGCAAATGGTATAAAAGTTGGAATGAACATTTCCGGCATTGACAATGTGCAAGATGGGCGGCTCCCTAAAAATGATCCTAATATACGAGGATATTTTTTAAAGAATTATCTAAGGAATGCCTTTTATGATAGTGTAATTCTCCTTCTTCTAAATGCGGACGGAATAATTGAAGAAATTGGCATATTAGTACAAGGAGATATGTATGAGTTTTAATAAGAAAATAATGAATAATAAAAGTATGGGAGCGCAAGAGTGCCTGTTACCAAATTTACTTTGCCTAGCGTAGCTTCCTTCTTTGTGGTGTTTTACTCCAGCACATTTTTTGTTGCCCTGAAATGCTACGCATTCTTTATTCGGGCCGCCAAAACGTCATAAAATTTTCACGTTAAATTCGGATTGAAAAGGAACGAAATCTGGGGTAAGATGATACCCCAGAGGGAGCCGGGATGGCAGATAACAGACATTTAGTGCCCACATGCATTATCTATATCGACGGGAACCGCCTGAATCAGGCCCACGAAGGGGCCCTGCGGTCCGTCAAGGTCTACGACAAGCTTAACGGCATCTCCGAATGCGTCATCTCCTTCGATTCCTGCGAACAAAAACTCCAAAACGACAGCCTGACCGGCTTTGAAAGCCTGATTTCCG
>BNUT01000283.1 GCA_025997555.1 Spirochaetia bacterium | reverse complement strand
CAACATATATTCCCGGGAAAAAATGCCCATGACCATCGGCTATGAAATTGGGTTGATAAGCAAGAAGAAGAAATGAGATTCCTGTTACCAAAAGAGTGACAGACACCATTGCGTTGCCACATTTTTGCGGTTGCGACAAAGGAAGCCGCAAAAATGTACCGGAGAAAAAACGTATAAAGGCTGTAGGCCCTCCCCCGTGTAAGCGAGTTCTTGGCGTTTTTTCGTAGGCCAAGCCGCTATGCGGCGCAGCGTATGGCGTATGCTATGTGCAGTTTTGCCGGATCTCATTATTTTTATTTTATATTATTTACACCATATTTATAATTCTATTTTTTGGGGTATTGAGGAATTCGTTTGACAGCTTGACTGTAATTTCGTTTCTAAATCTGACATAGTAATAAGGCCGATTACTTCTCAGAAAGAGAAAGGTAAAACGGAATCCACCCCGGAACCTTCTGTTTAATGCCAATTTCTATGACACAATAAAATTTGGGTGATAGTTCCATGCCATTTTAGGGTTAGGATGTTGTCCTAATTCGTTATACTACAACAAATTAACTCAATTTTCCCCAGGGAGGATTCGAACCCCCACAAGCAGATCCAGAGTCTACCGTGCTACCATTACACAACCGGGGAATGATGATAAAAACCTAGCATATACTGCGAAAAATGTCAATTATGGTGTCCGTACTCACTACATATAGGACACACCCGACCGGTAGGGAATGGATACCCCCAGCGTGGCGGAAAACTCAGCGGGAGTCAAAAATTTCAAAGATTGGTGAGGGCGGTGGAAGTGATATGTATCGAGCCATGTGCAACGACAGCGGTGAGCTGTCCGCAGTTCATCGGCGCGTAGTGATAGTCCAGGCATTCTCTCTGGAATGTGCCGATGAGCCGCTCCACAAAAGGTTTGTCCTTCGGGGTATGGGGGCGCGCCCAGTACTGGGTGATATTCAGGGAAGCCAGATATTCCTCCGCCTGAGCCATTGTCGTTTACAATTTTGATTTCTTCTTCAAACCGTTCCACGACTTTTTTGAGGGCCTTTTGCGCGTTCAGACTGGAAGGCGCGGAAGCTCTGTGAATAAACGCCTCACGGCTGAACAAATCAACGGCGCAAAGGGCGTATTGTTTTTGACACAGCAGATACCCGTGCTT
This sequence comes from Spirochaetia bacterium, assembly GCA_025997555.1. Classification (GTDB taxonomy): domain Bacteria; phylum Spirochaetota; class Spirochaetia; order Treponematales; family Breznakiellaceae; genus BNUT01. The sequence continues at coordinate 1,095 of BNUT01000283.1, read as the reverse complement.
CATGTCAAACTCAATAATCTGTCCGGGAGCGGATGCTGCCAGATCATGAGGTTTTCTCGTGCGTTCATGGGCTTTACGGCGGCTTTTGAGTGTTTTTTATGCCGTTTTACGTCCGCCTGGAAAAACAGGTTTTCCCGCCTGATGAGCCTGCCGGGCATGGAAACACCGGGGACGGAAGCGGTACCCCTGGTGCGCATAAGGATAGGGTGTATCTTTCTTGCCGAATACATCGGGTCATGCTCCTGTATCGCCCGAACAACACGAATCAGTTCCCGCGAATACTCAGGCGTCCGCCGCTGCTTGTCATACCGCCCTTTCCAACGGGAAAAGTACGAGCGGTGTATGCCGAAATGTCGGCAGGTGACGCCGACATCAAGCAACCCGCTTACAGAGAACTGCGCCGACTGATGGCAGTAGTTGTCAAAAACCCTCAGCCGGAACTTCGCCGTATCTGATAATTCCTTCGTTTCCCCTCGTGCCAGTTCCCTCATATGGGGGACCGGTGTTACAATCCTGGCAGGATACCCGATTTTGCCTTTCATGGCATTTCCTCCGTAGTATTGGTCTTAGTTAAACCCATTCTACCATGAGGCGGGCATCCTATTTGTTTCTGAGATTAGACAAGGGGACTATTATTCAACCGAAATCTGACTGAAATGTGTTACCTATGTCTCCGGGTTGTAACCCCTAAGCTTTGTTGAAAAATATTGACAAAATATTATAAACATGGATATAATAAAATGGTTAAATAAATATGGTTAGGGTATATAGAATTAGTAATGAAAAAAATAAATTCCTATTTAATATATTTTTTGAAAGAGGAAGTATAAATGTAATGTTACGGATTGAAATAAAAACATAACGAACTAACTGAGGAAGGGAAAGAATATTGAAAAAATAGATGCCCATGTGGAAACGAAGGTGGAGGTTAGATACATTACATAGTAAAAAATTTAAAAGACATAAGAATATTTTTAAGTATAAAAACAAAGAAGGAAATAGAATTATAAATATGGTGTAAATAATATAAAATAAAAATAATGAGATCCGGCAAAACTGCACATAGCATACGCCATACGCTGCGCCGCATAGCGG
>BNUT01000282.1 GCA_025997555.1 Spirochaetia bacterium | reverse complement strand
TCCGCGCCGTTCTGTTTGCCGCTGACCGTAACAATGCAGGTGCCGTTTGGGACGAGGATGAGTTCATAGAGGTCGCTGTGGGCTGCGCCGCCTGCATCCCTGTAGCTTATGCGGCCCTGCCAGCGGGCTGACCATTGGTCTTGGGCGAAGGGGGTGGCGGATTGGGCGTAAATGAGTGCGGACAAGGATGCAAATATAAGAACAAATATAACTTTTTTCATGTTTTTCCTTCTTTGTCTATGTAGTCCATGAGGTCAAATTATTAAAAGACTCATTTCCTGTCTTTTAAACCTATGTCATAACCTATAGTAAATAACAACATACTTCGAGTACCAAAATCTTTACCCATAAACTCTGTTTTACCAAAGTCAAAAGCATATCGCATATCTAGTTTTACGATTCCGATACCTGCTTTGATTCCAAAGTCTGCGCCTATCATAGCCCCAAGTAATGAAGGATGATATAAACCAATACCATACGCCGTCTCAGACGGACTTTGATAATTTACACTCAATGGAATATTAAAATATATTCCTGCTGATGCACCAATACTAAAAATACTTGGGCGAAAAGTTCCTTTTAGTAAAATCGGCACCATAAATGAATCTGTGCTAAAATAGGTATCACGCGAAAAATATTGTTCTTTTACTTCAAATTCTTCATGCATATAAAGCAATTCCGTTTGGAATGCAAAATAATCATTTGTTTGTACCAAGAATGAGAAGGCAAAATTAATTCCTACTTTTCCTTTTCCCTCTGAATAAGTAGTATATGCATCTTGCCAATTTACATCATAAAATCCGAAATTTCCGCCACCCCTTAGGCCGAAATAAATCCTTTTATTTTTCCAGGCATCCCGCATCTGTTGTGCGACACGTTCCGCCTCCGCCTGTGCCTGTGCTGCCCGTTCCGCTTCACGCTGTTCTTGTGCCGCCCATTCCGCTTCCCACTGTGCAATTTCTGCATATCTTCGTGCTGCTTCTCTTTTTGCTTCTGTCAGTGTTTGAATATCGCCCAACAATTCTTTTACTATGCCGCCCATTTGTTCTCGTATTTCACGAAAATTTTGCCGTGTACGTTCCGCCGCCCCTAACATTTTTGCTGTCTTACCGTCTAACAATCTAACAAATAGATAAATAGTTCCATCGCTGTTTTTCGATACTACTCCACGCACAATGAAATCGGCATTTAGCACTTTGCCCATTTCAACAGTTTTTCTTTCATCCGACCAATCACTCATTTGAAACTTAATCTCACCAAGTTGTAATTTCTGCGCCTGTTCATCTCTGTCTGGTACTTCAAACCGTTTTGTTTGGTAGATTGCATTTATAAGGGAATCTGTCGCATTCAAAACATCATTTGCAGTTAGACCCGAATCCCTATCCTGAAACGGAGGCACTATTACAACTTCTGCCCAGCACGTTACAAGAGCCGCCAACATCAACACCATCATCGCAATAATCCTTTTCACCGTTCCCTCCAAAATATAATTTGCTTTCATTCCCCTATCCCCCTCACCACCCTCGCAAACTCCCCGCCCAAATCCTGTTCAATGTTCCTAAACGCCCGGTCGAGCGCCTCTTTAAGCGTGACGTGCCGGAACAAGGGGTACTTTTTCCGGTATGTCACGAGCGGCGTTGTATCTTCCGCCTCTATGATGATGTCAAGGACGGGCTCCACGGTGTGGTAATTCCGTGTCTCGTTTTCGTTGGCCTCAAAGTTGATAAAAATGCTATAGACGCCCCCTGAATCGGCAAGGAGGAAGCCGTCACGCCGCAGTATCTCCGCAGCCTTGAGCGCGATGGTACGGGCGGACTCATCGTTCACCCTGATGGTCGCGGTAATGCGTTTTTGATTCGCTTCTATAGAATTGTCAAAGCTGGTCACAATGGCCGGTAAAAAGACATAACTGGAGCGGGTATCACTATTGAGCAATACCGCCATGTCCGCATAGTTCGCCGTTACCGCCGCAAGCCGCCGGGCCTCAAGCAGTTTCGGTATTGCCGCCTTGGGATTCGGCGTGTTTTCGTAACGTCTCAGCAGTTCCCGCAGCGCCAGCGCATTGGCCTGAATCCGGGCATCGTACTTTTTCCCCGCCTCCGCCCGGTCGATATAGGCCAGGGCGTGGTACACGCCGGTTTTGTCCCGGTAGATGTCCGCGAACTCCACACCGAAAAATTCCGCCTCGGAACGTATAACCGTATTCTGGGAGACAGCAGTGTTTTCCGCCGCCGCCAATGCATCGTTATAGATGTACAGAAGCGCACGGG
>BNUT01000281.1 GCA_025997555.1 Spirochaetia bacterium | reverse complement strand
TGCTGTAGTCCGTGGTCTGCCAGGTTTCGGTGGAGACCAGAGTCTTTGCGGGACCAATGAGCTGGTTAAAGCGCGCTTCGTAAAACTTGAATTTTTCCGTATACCCGATGGAGTCCAGGACCGATTCGCTTACGTTCATGGTGTAGATCAAGGCCGTGGGAATTCTCCGGGTAAAGAAGGTGGCCTTGTCCTTGCTATAGGTAACGTACTGGAAGGTGAGCCGTTCGAAAAGGGCCCGGGCGGCGGCGGTGATCTCCCCGATATAAATGGGGGAGCCGATGATCAGGGCATCACAGTTGTGGATGCGGTCCAGCACCGGGGTAAGATCATCGTTGGCGGCGCAGCAGCCGAAGCTCTTCCCGCCCCGGTGCTTGCACTCAAAGCAGCTGATACAGCCTTTGAAGTTGAGATCATAGAGGTTGACCAGTTCCGTTTCCGAGCCCTGGGAGGCCGCGCCTTTCAGGGCTTCTTCCACCAGGATAGAAGTATTCCAGCCCTTGCGGGGGCTGCCGTTGATGGCGATTGTTTTCATTTTCTCCTCCTTCGTATTACACTGTAGGCAATCTTCTTTTAATTACCGACCATTACCGACACGCCGTCCGGTATTGCAACGATAGAGGCATTCGGATTGCCCAGAATTTCCTCCGCCTTTTTGACCGCCTCTGCAATAGAATGCGCAGGGATCATGTGGAGGTCGCGTACCATGTCGTCGGAGGCATCGGAGATGTAGATGACTTGAGCGTGCTGTAACACACGGGCAAATATCTGGGACTGCCATTGATCAATGCGGGTGCTTTCCTTCGGGGTGTGCATGAAGGTGTCCAGCATGCGGTCCAGGTTTTTTTCTTCCGCGAATGTTTTATGAAATTCCGGTGCGCCGTGGCCATCGTTGGATTTGGCAAGCATGATGATCACCCCGCCCTTTTTGACCGTGGCTTCTGCGGCGGTCATGCCCTTAACGGCCTGGTAGATATTCTGATCCAGGGGATAGCCGCCGTTGGTTGAAATGGCGATGTCCGCGAGGCTGGCCTCCGCCTTGCATTTGCTTAAAAGAAATTCCCTGCCGTCACGATGGGCAAGGTCGCAGTCCCCGGCGGCGGCGTAGATTATTTCCTTGGCGGCGTTGATCACCACATTGCAGATAAAGTCCAGCCGGGCGATCCGGGCGGCGTAGAGCATGTCGATGTGGATGGGGTTCCCCTCGACAATACCGGTGCGGGCTTTGGGGTGGGCGATGAATTCGGCGTTGTGGTTGTAGACCACGGTCTTGCGGGCGGCGATACCGGGAAGCACACTTTTGCGGCCCCCGGAAAAGCCGGCGAAGAAGTGGGGTTCAATGAAGCCCTCCGCCACAAGAAGGTCCGCCTCCACCGCAAGCTTGTTGAGGATCAGGTCGCCGCCTGAGGGGAGCTTTCCCATATAGACCATGTCGGGGGAATCACAGTCGTGGATGACTTGAGCGTGCTGTAACACACGGGCAAATATCTGGGACTGCCATTGATCAATGCGGGTGCTTTCCTTCGGGGTGTGCATGAAGGTGTCCAGCATGCGGTCCAGGTTTTTTTCTTCCGCGAATGTTTTATGAAATTCCGGTGCGCCGTGGCCATCGTTGGATTTGGCAAGCATGATGATCACCCCGCCCTTTTTGACCGTGGCTTCTGCGGCGGTCATGCCCTTAACGGCCTGGTAGATATTCTGATCCAGGGGATAGCCGCCGTTGGTTGAAATGGCGATGTCCGCGAGGCTGGCCTCCGCCTTGCATTTGCTTAAAAGAAATTCCCTGCCGTCACGATGGGCAAGGTCGCAGTCCCCGGCGGCGGCGTAGATTATTTCCTTGGCGGCGTTGATCACCACATTGCAGATAAAGTCCAGCCGGGCGATCCGGGCGGCGTAGAGCATGTCGATGTGGATGGGGTTCCCCTCGACAATACCGGTGCGGGCTTTGGGGTGGGCGATGAATTCGGCGTTGTGGTTGTAGACCACGGTCTTGCGGGCGGCGATACCGGGAAGCACACTTTTGCGGCCCCCGGAAAAGCCGGCGAAGAAGTGGGGTTCAATGAAGCCCTCCGCCACAAGAAGGTCCGCCTCCACCGCAAGCTTGTTGAGGATCAGGTCGCCGCCTGAGGGGAGCTTTCCCATATAGACCATGTCGGGGGAATCGGTCCTGGACTCCATCGGGTATACGGAAAAATTCAAGTTTTACGAAGCGCGCTTTAACCAGCTCATTGGTCCCGCAAAGACTCTGGTCTCCACCGAAACCTGGCAGACCACGGACTACAGCA
>BNUT01000280.1 GCA_025997555.1 Spirochaetia bacterium | reverse complement strand
TTTTTTGTTTGGAGACCTCCAATAAAGCTCCCAACTGCGGCTGGGTCATTTTGTGAAGGCGCCGGTAAAAACGAAGGGTGTCGCCGGGGGGTTCTTTTGCCTTTAATTCTTTGTACCAGGCCGCCTCGGTTGCGATTTCATATTCATCATCGTCTTTTGCATCACGTTCCACGGTTACGCCGGGGCCATAATCCTTTTTTAACAGATTGATATATTTCTCCGGCACATTCCCCTGAATGACAAATTCAGTAGGGGGCCTTTTCACGGCTACCAACATACTCTACCTCCACGATATATTCGCCCTTTTCACATCGCCAACAGGCAACCCAACCATACGCCAAATGACAATGACAGGTTACCGCACCGAGCTTACTGTAATTTGGATACTCAGGCCGGATGGGACCTGACTCCCCAAGATCATCAATCAGCCGGACCAGGGTTTTCACCGCATTGGGCGGCATATCCCGGATAATTTTGTCCAGCTTTTTTGGTGTCTTTACCACATACCTTACTCCCATAATGTACCCCATTTTCTGTTACTTGTCAATATCAAATTCGATTAAATGAAGCAGTTCCAAAATATCAGATTTTGGAACTGTAACCTTAGATTTAAATGGAAAAGCGGACTTTAGGCCGCTTTTCCAAGAGCTGGTTTCAAAACTAACCGAGTTTTGAAACCAGCTCACTTATATAGGGCATTGGGGTGTGTGGCGCTTTAATGAAAAAGGGGAATTTAGCTGTGCCTAATAGGTATTCTCATCCATGGCTTCAAATTTTTCCCGGACCTGCTGCAAAAGGGCCAGTTCACGGGTAATGGTTTTTTCGTAGTTAAGGGCGCCTGTTTCCATGCGGCCCGCTTCGTCCTCCCAGAACTGAACCTTTTCCAGATTGATAAACCGGAAGCGGTTTTCCTGGGCTTTCGCGGCCCATTCGTTGGCTTCCTGCCAGTAGTACAGGGCGGTACGGTAGCAGGTTTCCGCAGTCTCAAGGCTTTTCAGGTTCTGCTCTTTCCAGGGGGCGTTGTAAAAATAGGCGTTCCGCTTGTTCCACTTGTTTCCCAGAAAGAGGTACTGTTCGATAAGCTTGAGGTTTACGTGCATCATAAAGAGATAGCGGTACTTTTCCCATTGGGTTTCATTTTCGATAAGAGCGAGGGCATAGAGGGGGTTGGCGAAATCCGCCTTTGTAGCCTTTTCCAGCCAGTAGATGTTTTCCATAGTGTCATCGGGATACTGGATATAGTGCAGATGGTAGAGGTTGTAGTATTGCTCTTTGTACTCCACAAAATAAGCAGGAAGCTGCGTTACGGGGAAAAGGGCTATGAGTAAAATAATGCTGATGGTCCTGAGCCTACCCATTAGTATGAATTATCGGCATTTTTTGAATGGCGCTCCACACTTCTTCCGCCACTTCTTCCGGCGTTTTTGAAGCATCGATGGTTTCCACACGGGAGCCCTGGGACCGGAAGAGGGGGAGCAAAGACCGGTAGCGGTCCCGTACTTTTATCTGGAAATCCAGGTATTCGTAGATTTCAAGCTCCGGCCGGTTTTTGATCCGCTGCCGGGCGATTTCGGGGTCAAGGTCGAAAAAAAGGATGAGTTCCGGAATGGGGAAGGCGTTGTTCAGGAGCAGGGGGAGTTCATCCCCGCATTCAATGCCCTGGTACACCAGGGAGGATGGAACATAGCGGTCGGAAACTACCAGTTCACCCCGGCCTGCCCGTTCCAGGACGCCTCCGGCTGCATGGAGGTGCTCGTTCCGGTCTGCCGCAAAGAGCCGGGCCAGGGTATCGAAGCGCAGCTTTGTTTCTCCCTTGAGACCGGAACGGATAAGCCTACCCACGGGACCATCGGTGGGCTCAAAGGTGGGGTAAAGCAAAGGCAAAGGCTTTTGCCCAGGCAGGGAACGGCTGCCGTTCCCCGGATCAAAACATCGGCGGAGCAGTTCGAGCTGGGTAGTGGTTCCGCTCCCGTCCCCGCCTTCAAAAACAACAAAATTGCGTATGATGTTCATGCTTTTTCATACCATATTAAGGGGTAAGATACAATTATACCCCCAATCTTCCGATACTTATAATGGAATAGTATGTTTGTTAGATTAAGGATGATTGGTGTCAGATTTTGTTGAATCCGGGATTGGCGAAGGTAAAAAAGGCCCCCGCCGGTTTCATATAACATTTCATATTCTCATTTTAACCGATGCGTCAAAATTCACCTTTTCGAGGCTGAAAACCCCGTCCTTTGTTATGATGAACTTGCCATTCCCGATCCGGAAAAGCACGTCTTGGGGGATCCATTCGGCGATACTGCG
>BNUT01000279.1 GCA_025997555.1 Spirochaetia bacterium | reverse complement strand
ATGAGCAGTATTCAAGTTCCTGAACAAGAAACGTATACTCTGCTATAAACAGTAGATGCAAATCATCGGCGGTGAATGTTTGCGCTTCCCGAAACGCCTCAATGCCAAAGGCAAGACCTTTTCTATAACTTTTCCTGCCCTCGCCTTCAAAACCTTCGGTGTCCAGCCATTCCCGCCCTTGGTAAATATACATGACGCTGGTATTTATCTTATCGATTAAGCCAGTCTTGTCCAAACGCCGCCTCCGCTTCCGCCAGATTCCATTTACTCGTTGTCAAATAATTGACCCCTACCTTCTCCTTCATAACCTTGGCTAAAAAAGGCGGCATGGGGAGTGTCTTGAAAAGAGCCATTGCCTCGTCTTTCTTACCTGCATCGTCAAGGTCAATAGCCTTCATCATAATATCCGCTTTTTCTCTCTGGGTTAAAAGTCGTCCAGCCATATTTTCCTCCATTAATTCAAGCATACCACAAACAAGGCTGGTATTCCAGCCCTGCGGCGGCGTTTGTTACGGCACAATCTCCTTTCCACTTCATCAAAAGAAAATATAGGGAGAGAGTCTTTGACCATTCCAAAAACGCGCCGTCTGCATGGGGAATGAAGTCTCCAGCCATAATTTACGCTCCTTTTGGGTGAAATTTTGATAACTCCGTCCATTTTTTGATGTTCTACGAGGTTTTCGTAGTGTTCTACCAAAGCTTATGGATATTCTACCATGTTTTGGTAGATGTCTACAAGGCTTTGGTTATGTTCTACGAAACTTTGGTAGTATACTACGAGACTTTCGTAGAGCACTACGAAACTTCGGGGGTCCTCTACCAAACCTTGGTAGAACACTACAAGACTTTCGTAGAACTCTACCAAGCTTCGGTAGTATTCTACGAAAGTATAGTTACCAAGTTACCGCACACAGAAAGCGGGGACACAGCCCCAGATAAAGTCTGGGTTGCCCGTTCCAACATGATGGCCACGGTCAGTATACAAGAAACTTCTGGCATGTAATCTTTCATCAATTGAAGCCAGCCAATACCTAGAGGATCTATCGGAGGAGCTGTTATATTTCAAGCGGACATCATAGTCATCATAATATGCAAACCGGGCCTGGTTTTCCTCTGTTTCGTAAGTACTGCTGATTGTGCTGGTCCACGTATTGCCTCCAAATATCTCCCATTCCGTAGGCAGCCAGAGTTTGTCGCTTATTTCGGCGGCATCTTTTGCGCCAACCTCGTTCCACACCATGCGCTTAGGACCCCAGAGGATGCTCTCCGGCACACCCGCAGCAATAAGACCGGGCAGGAAATCGCCTAAAATGTAGGCTCTCATTGCGCTGTCTCTATAGCCGCCTTTGACGGTGCCATACTTATCCTTTTCCGTTGCCGGGTTCATGGGATGTTCAAAGGCGACATTCTGGAACTGGAACACCAGATGGGCGGACGTGCCGTTACCGTTCTTGCCGTTAAAGGAATTGACGCCTACCACGATAAGTCGCAGGAGGCGCCCCTCGTAGCCTTCAAAGGGCGCCTTCGTTATGGGTTGATCGGTCACCGTGGTTCCCGCCACCGTAATGGCGGGTAGGTCGATGTAGTCACCCGGCTGGATACGGCGCTCGCTTTCCACTTGCGCGGCGGTTTTGCTCTGCAAATAGGCATGGACGGCGTTGAAGGTGGCGGCTGTTCCTGTTGTGTTAAAAGTTGCCGCGATACTTGCCCCCGCCCGAAGTTTTCGTGCAACATAGAGTTTTTCCGGAAAGAGTTCATAATTATCCTCCGGCAGGCCCAAAGCCCTGTTGGCTCTAAGAACCTCTCGGCTACTACTCCCTATTTCGGAATCAAGTTGCCTTTTTATGCCTCTATTGGCTTTATAATTTTCAAATTCAACGCCATGCTCCCGCAGGGTTTTAGCAAAAACCATCTGTTGTATATAAGCAAACCGCTCATTCATCCAGGGACTCCACGAGGTATCATTTAGCAACATGATCTCTGATTTAGATTCCAATGGTCTCTTTGCTTTTTCGAAATCGTGTTGATGGTTATGTCCGGTTTCGTGAATAAGCACTGCTAAAAAATCTACAAAACCGGCGGCCATTCTTAGGTCAAAACTGGAATTATTTTAATTGTACGCACTCTCCGGTAGTTGGCTAGGCCTTTGGCTCCTCTGATATTCGGCCACACAACAATTCTGTCTGAATGGCTGACCACATACTCATAATAGGTAATACCGTCAGCCGTTTTGTATACCTGAAGAACCTGCCTGACATCCTCCGGCATATCGGCTGTCCGGAAAGAAACCGAGTATTCACAAAAAATATCCCTCAGATTATGTATTACCGTCC
>BNUT01000278.1 GCA_025997555.1 Spirochaetia bacterium | reverse complement strand
ACATCCAGTCGTGGATAAAGGAAGCCAATACGGGGATACAGCAGGTAGAAGATTTTTCCTTCAAGTACTTCTTCGACCCACCGGCGCAGCAGGCCATTTCCGGAAGAATTCTTTTTGCCTATATGGACAGCTCCCAATTATTCACCCTGGCGGAGGAACGGCGGTCTGCTCTGGATTTCCGGTGGATTGCGGGAACTCCCGCCGAGGCTGCAAACCGCAGTTCTTCTCCGGAAGAAAATACCATACCTTTAAGTGAAGACACGGTTTTTTACGGAATTTGCAAGAAAGGCAAAGCAAAAAAAGCCGCCGCCGCCTTTACTCAATGGTTTTTTCGGCAGGAAAATCAGCGGTTGCTGCTGGAATCCGCCCGGAACAAGGGAATGAATGAGACCTCCTTCGGCATCGCCGGGGGCTTTTCGGCAATCCGGGGTGTCACGGAGCAGGTGTTCCCCCGATTTTATCCCAGCCTTCTGGGCCACATGCCCCAGGAAGAATTCCTTTCCCCCCCAAACGTGCTCCCCCGGAACTGGACCGCCCTCAAGGATCAAGTAATCCTCCCCTTTCTGCATGAACGAATCCGCAGTAACGAAAAAAACGCAATCATTCCCCTGGAACGGCGCATTTCCGACTGGTCCCGGCTCAACAGGGAGTAAATTAATAATCTTTTCTTAAACTCCGATATTTAAAATATAGGAGTAATGGAATGAATTACGGGGCCATGTCTGCAAACATTCAACCCAGCATCGGATACGCCATCAGCGCATCCACAGGGAGCTTCGCCGGATTATCAGGCGGGGGCAGAATGTCCTTTCCGGTATCCCCCGCCAGCTTACCCTACTCCCATTTCAAGCACGTTTCCGGCGTACTCGCCCCCGAAGGCACCCAGGGTGTGACCATCAACAAGCTCAAGATCCTCGATGTCCTTATCGAACAGCTCAGCCGGATGAAAAAGCGGAGCGATATCTCCCCCGCAGAAGCGGGAAATGTCTCCGCAGACCGGATCAACGCCCTCATCGACCAGTACGAGCAGCAGATCAAACAGGCCAGCGCCGCAAACGCCGTCATGCCCTACAACCCCGCGCCCCAGACTTCCGGTGGGGCATTGCTCAATCTGGTGGCGTAAACACGCACCTAAGCGCACCTCCCTTGCAACAAGAACGCCTATTTTGTAAGATATAACTAGAAATTTATAGATTTATCTATCTAATTTTATTATTCCAAATTTTTTATGGAGGAGTTCTTAATGAAAGTAGAACAATTGAAACATGCCGGATTGAAGAAGTGGGTGGAGGACGCGGTTGCCCTCATGGCCCCGGACGCGGTGGAGGTCTGTGAAGGCGGTCAGGCGGAATACGACCGCATGATCGACATTACGGTAAAGGCGGGGCTTGCCACCAAACTGGACAAAAAGCCCAATTCCTACCTTTTCCGCTCCGACCCCTCGGACGTGGCCCGGGTTGAAAACCGCACCTATATCGCCAGCAAGAGCGAGGCCGATGCGGGCCCCACCAACAACTGGATTGACCCCGCAAAGCTCAAGGAGACCATGACCGGTCTCTACAAGGGCAGCATGAAGGGGCGTACCATGTACGTTATCCCCTTCTCCATGGGCCCGGTTGGTTCGGATATTGCCAAGATCGGCATCGAGATCACCGATTCCCCCTATGTGGTTGCCAATATGCACATCATGACCCGGGTGGGGACCAAGGTCCTCGACGTTCTCGGCAGCTCAGGCTTCTATGTTCCCTGTTACCACTCCGTCGGGAAGCCCCTGGCCGCAGGCGAGCAGGACAACGGCAAATGGCCCTGCGCCCCCATGGACGACAAATACATCTCCCACTTCCCTGAAACCCGTGAAATCTGGTCCTACGGTTCGGGCTACGGCGGAAACGCCCTGCTCGGAAAGAAGTGCCTGGCGCTCCGTATCGCCTCCGTGCTTGCACGGGACGAAGGCTGGCTTGCCGAGCACATGCTCATCCTCAAGCTGACCAACCCCAAGGGCGAAGTAAAGTACGTTACCGGCGCTTTCCCCTCAGCCTGCGGCAAGACCAACCTGGCCATGCTCATCCCCACCCTCCCCGGCTGGAAAGTCGAAACCGTGGGTGACGATATCGCCTGGATGAAGTTCGGCGCAGACGGTCGGCTCTACGCCATCAACCCCGAAGCGGGCTTCTTCGGCGTGGCCCCCGGCACCAACAACGATTCCAACTTTAACGCCATGGAAGCGGCCGCCAAGAATACGATTTTCACCAACTGCGGTTATACCGAAGACGGCGATATCTGGTGGGAACAAATCGGCCACGGCGCTCCGGGCACAACCATCATCGACTGGCAAGGCCAGACCAAACCCCCGCCCCA
>BNUT01000277.1 GCA_025997555.1 Spirochaetia bacterium | reverse complement strand
GGCGTTGTAGAGTTCCCGGAGGGCTTCCTCGTTACTGAAGAGGGCGGTAAAGACATTGTTCTTGTATTTCTTGTTTACATTCATAGCAATCTCCTCTGAACATATATATGGGTCCGGCGTGGAGATTGCTTCAATCAGAATGAAAAATTTTTTAAAAAAAGCGAAAAAAGGTCGAAACCACCTTGATGAAAAATTGCATCGCCCCGGTTAAACCCGCGCGCCTCGGTGGAGGAGCACAAGATCCGCCAATACCAGCGCGGTCATGGCCTCCACCACGGGAACCGCCCGGGGGCAGACGCACACATCGTGCCGTCCCCGGATAACCAGTTCCCGAACCGAGCCTGCGCGATCCACGGTCTGCTGTTCCTTCGCTATCGAAGGGACCGGCTTAAAAGCTGCGCGGAATTCGAGTGTCCCCCCGGTGGAAATACCCCCGAGGACGCCTCCTGCATTATTGCCCGCATAGCCAAGCGCCGGGACCCCGGTAGGTAGGTTCACGGGAAACGCCGTAACGCCGCCGCCGATAGCACCAACAGTATTGCTGTCACTATGTATACTCATCTCAATGATGTTATTATCACCTGATGTAATCTTGACAGCAGTGCTGTCACCGGTATCGCCCCCCGGTAGGGGCCGGTCGTTCTGTACCGACCCCCGGCTGTCCGCGGCGGCGAATCCGCTGCCGAACTCGATGCCCTTAACGGCCCCGATGGAAAGGATCGCGGCGGCGAGCCGGGCATCGAGCTTACCGAATATTGGCTCCCCGAGGCCCGGGAGGAGGCCGGTGACAGAACAGGAGACGATCCCCCCGGCGCTGTCGCCCTCGGCGCGGATCGCTTCGATTTCCCGGAGTACCCGTTCCGCGGTTTCCCGGTGGGGAATGCGCAGGGGGTTGCGCTCCGCCTCGTCCAGGTCAAAGCCCGGATCAGCGGGACCGGGGGCGGTGATCCCGGCGGCGGAAGAAGTCCAGGCACGGATCGTAATGCCGTACATGGCGAGAAACGCCTTGGCCACCGCCCCGGCGGCGACCCGGCCCACGGTTTCGCGCCCGGAAGTTCTGCCGCCGCCCCGGTGGTCCCGAAAGCCGTACTTGGCTTCCCAGGTCCAGTCGGCGTGGCCTGGCCGGTAAACATCCTTGAGGGCATCGTAGTCGGCGGAGCGCTGGGCGGTATTGCGGACGATGATCGCAATCGGTGTCCCCAGGGTTTTGCCTTCAAAGATACCGGACAGTATCTCCGGTTCGTCCGCTTCGGCGCGGGTGGTAGCGGCGCCACCGCCGCCGGGACGGCGGCGCTTCAATTCACGCGTGATATCTTCTATTAAAAGAGGCACCCCTGCGGGACAGCCGTCAACGATGCAGCCCAGAGCGGGTCCGTGGGATTCCCCGAAGGTGGTGACGGTGAAGATCTCGCCGGTACTGCTGCCCCCCATTACGAAAGAGCCTCGGTTTCGGCGAAGGTTGGGGGATTCGCCCCCTGGCGGGAGCAGACCAGGGAGGCAGCCTTATTGGCAAAGTACAGGGCATCGTAGAGTTCCACCTCGGTGAGGGCATCGATTTTGGCCCGGGACATTTTGTCGTGCCGTTCAAGCCAGGCGAGGAAGGCCCCGTGGAAGGTGTCCCCCGCGCCGATGGTATCCACCACGGGGAGGTTCACCACCGGCGCGGTGACCCGGAGTATTTTTCCGTCCTGCCGTTTGAGGATCGCCAGCGCGCCTTTCGCACCCAGGGTAGTCACCGCAATCTGGGGTCCCATGCCGAGTACCTTGGCCAGGGATTTTTCCAGCCCCAGTTCGGGGTAGATAAAATCGAAATCGACTTCGGATATCTTCGCGATATTTGCCGAGGTAAGCCATCCCTCAAAACGTTTTACAAAGGCTTCCCGATCAGAAATCATGAAGGGCCGCACATTGGGGTCCACCGAGATTATTGGAGCATCCGCCCTGCGGCCCGCTTCCCGTTTGATCAGGGTTTCGATGGCGGTGGCCACGGGCTCCATGGTCATGGCGATGGAACCGAAAAGTATGCACCGGATCTCCTGGGGGAGCGTGGGGGGCAAATCGGAAACCGACAGGGATCGATCGGCGCTCCCCTCGGTATAGAACACGTACTGGGGTTCCTTGCCCGCTTCAAGTTTGACAAATGCCAATGTGGTGGTTTCGCGGGAGCGGATGATGAAATCGGTGCGCACCCCGTTCCGCGCCAAATGGTTCACCAGACTTTCACCAAAAAAATCCGTGGAGATCCTCCCCAAAAAGCCAACCGGGACCCCCTGCCTGCCTGCGGCAACCGCGCAGCTGTTGGGACTGCTCCCCAGACACGGGACGAAGGCCGCCTCGCCCGTACCCCCCGGCCTTCCCGGTTCC
>BNUT01000276.1 GCA_025997555.1 Spirochaetia bacterium | reverse complement strand
CTGTACATTGTGTACCTTGTTTTTCACCTCTTTTAGTATATTTATGAATACAAGTAGGAAATTCTTTTACTTGTTTTTTAGGTACACGTTTAGGTAATGGTTCAGTGTCTATAACATCTTCATCACTATCTACTGTTTCATTTTCTATAACTTCTTGTTGTTTTTCTTCTTCAGAATCAGAAACAAAAACAGTATCCTTTTTAAGATTAAAAGTATCATATGGAAGACGTTGCATATCACACCACATTTTTAAAACAGATTCTACCTCTACTTGTTCATATTCATTATGAATACGAACAGCCAAGGTTCGTATATTTTCGTTAATAATATCAGCTATTTGTTTAAATAACATTATGTTTAAAAACGACAGGATTTACAATAGTGTATTTCAATTTCGGTTTTTAATAAAATATACTACTCTGTTGTAAACCACCATTAAATGAAGGTTGATTAATTTTTTTTTTAACTATAAACACATAATATAAAATAAAAATTAAAATTAATATACTTCCAATTCCAACGGCCCATTTAACTGTATTAGACCCGAAAGAGAAATTGTCCTTTTGGTAATACATTGTTTATTATAATTATTATAATAAACAATGTCTTTATTTAACGAAATTAAAGATCCACTTATAGTAGGGGCTTTGTTCTTATTATTTAATAATAATTGGTTTAATAATTTTTTATATGCGACATTTCCAAGTGCGCGAAATTCAAATACTACTTTCATATTAATTCAAGTATTATTAATAATGGTATTCTTTTATATATTATCCTTAATTATTAATCCTCCAAAATAATCTAAAGCTTTACTGAAGCTTTAGAAAGTATAAATACCTTTATAATATTTAAAAATAGAACCTCTACAATTTCTTTTACGATCTTTAAAAACTATTTTATTATAAAAATCATCGTAACATTTTTTTATATGTTTAAAATTTAATGGTATATTAAATTCTTTTTCTAAAGAATATATACATAACTCGTCCATTAATACAAAATTAAAAGGATATGGTAAAATATTAGCATTTGATATAGGTATAACACATAACATTTGATGAAAAGGAGCGATAGGATAATAATTTACAGGTTGAATATTCGCATATTCAACATTCGCATTTTCCGAATAATGAGGTTCTAAAGATAAAAAATGTATTAAATCTGTTAAAGTTGGACTTTTTTCATATTTGTAAAACCAATACCAATCTATATTATCTGTAATATGATAATTTAATAACCATTGTAAACCATCTAGAAAATGTTGACATTCGGCAATATTTTCAGATATTACATCGGATTTAATATGTATATTATTTAAAAATATGTATAAATTATTATGATTAAAAGTATTTAAAACGGTTAACTGTTTTTCCGTTAAAAGATAAACTTTTAATAACTGATCAATATTAACATTTAAACCAGGTAAATAATTAGTACCTGTTAAAAAGTAAAGAAGTAAAAAATCATTTACAGTTAAATTATAATCATCGTATAAAACACTAACCATTTTTTTAATATCTATATTATTACAGACAAAATCTTTTTTTATTATGTTATTTATACCCATAGCAAAATTTAAGGCACTAGTAGAACTACTACTTATATAATAAGTGTAATTTTCATTAATATTGGTTTTTAACCATTGGATAATTTTAAATATAGCTTCTCCAGGTACTTTATCATTAGCAAAAGTAACTACGATATCTTTCCATAGTAATCGTTGTTTAATTTTAATATGTTTATGTAAAAAATAACTAAAACCATCCATAAACAATGAACCGGGAGTCATATAACTAATATCAAATTCGCTATTATTATTTTTTTTACTTATTGCATTAAAATTCAATTGTCGTAAATAAAATAATCTACTTATCGGTGATACTCCATCCACACATAATACCAATTCTTTAGGTTCAAAATTAAGAACATACATATCTATGGATCTACATATTTCTGTATAAATCTTTTTGAATGATTGTGTCGAAAATTTTTTAATACAATATTCCATTATACTATTCGTGTCTAATAGTAATACATCAAACCGTTTTATATTACTAATACATTTTGTTTTAATATCATTTATTTTTATTAGGATAAGCTTTATCGTAGTTAAAATAACATATCTCTTTTGTTTTAGGTATTCCAAGTGTAAAAGAAGATTCTTGAGAATAGCTTTCAAAATTATTATCAATAAATTCTAAAAGATTTTTTTTAGTTATTTCTCCTGTAAAATGTTTATAAGGTATACCATCTTTATAAAAAATTATTAAAGGTACATAAGTTATAGGAGTATTAGATGTTGCTGATTTTTGTAAAAGATTACTATTTAATGACAGATTAGTTATACCGATATGACAATTAGTAACTTCTGAAACTAAATTATTAAAAATATTT
>BNUT01000275.1 GCA_025997555.1 Spirochaetia bacterium | reverse complement strand
CACCGTAATGGTAAAGCTGGTGGCGCTCGCTTTCGCCAGCACGGTATAATCCGACACTTTTTCAGAGCCCACCGTGTAACACACCAAACAGCCGTTACAGCCGTATGGTTTGGCCCGGCTGTTCGGCGTGTTTTCGTCAAAAAACGGTATCTCCACCCGAAAACCGCCCAGGGCCTTTAATTCCCCAATCACAGGGCGGGAGTTTTGCGTGGTGATCGGGGTTTTCGCTGTGTCAGAGTTGTACAGACACATGGCTGTACAGACCTCATTGGTCACGGGGTCAAATTTGAGGTACTGCTGGACAAACTGCCGTGCGAAGGCTTCGGCTTTTTTCCGCTCCTCGTTTTTCTGCTCCGTGTCAACCGAGGTATGCGGCCCCAGCATTGTTTCATGGGCGGTGTGCCATTCGTTCCAGCGGTCGTTCAGCTCCGCGGTCCGGGCCGCCGGAATGAAGCTCCACTCCGGCTGGGTCCCGCCTGTCTTGTATTCACATACTTGACCAGATTTTCCAGCCAGCCGTCAAATTCCGAGTCTTTCGGGGGTACATAGTCCTGCGTATGCGCCATAGGTTCACTCCTTTCATGTAAATTTGATGTATACGCCACTATACGCCCTCCGGCGGCAGGTGTCCACCATTGCCGACAACCGCCAAACCATTCGGCGGTTGTTGCCGATGATTGAGCGGTTGTAGGGAGCCGTTCGGCGGTTGTTGACGGTGATTCAGCGGTTATAGGGAGCCATTCGGCGGTTGTCGGCGGCGTTTGAGCGGTTATAGGGAGCCGTTCGGCGGTTGTCGGCGATGATTCAGCGGTTATAGGGAGCCGTTCGGCGGTTGTCGGCGGTGATTCAGCGGTTGTCGACAATCACTGCCAAAAAAACGGAGAATTCAGATTTCCTTGTCCAAATCCTTGAGTTTTTCCTCGAAAACCTGTAAGACTGCCCCTTGAATATCCTCTAGTGCGGCTTTCCGGTACGTTTTAATGGCATCTTTTGAGGTCAGTTCCTTGTGAAATAACTCCGTGGTATCAATCCCCAAGGCGAAAGCAAGCCGTTCTATCATTTCAGGGGAAGGAAATTTCCGCTTTATCTCCAAAAGCCCTATGTAATTCGTGCTGGTGTTCACTTTTTCAGCCAGTTTTGCCTGTGAAATGCCCAGTGCCGAGCGGTATTTTTTGATGTTCTGGGCAAGCAGGTCTCTTATATTCGTCATTTCCCATTTGCGCCCTTTTCTAATTTTAATGGCGGGGAAGTGTCTTGACCAACTTACCATTCGTTGTTACTATCTATTTGCCAAATGGTAATCGTAATTTTTGAATGATTATTCCATTTAGGTTGGGACATTTTGTCCCATTTTCACCGATCAAGCGCCGTTCCGCTCCATTGGGGGGTAGTCCGGCTTTTGATAAAGCCCTTGCCCGTAGCGGCGGGGCATACACCAAAGATGAAGTGAGACATCATACCTACGGTTTCAAACCAAAGGGTTGGCGGGCTATGCTTCAGAGGAGTTTTTTTATGAAAGGGACAAAAGGTCTTTCTCGGTCGGGAGCGATAGCTTCATCAATGCTATTGATGATTGCGCTGTCGCTCATGGTTCTGGCGGGGTGCAAGCCCGAAACCGACGATACTGAACCCGAGGGCAAGACCGTTACCCTTACGCTGGCGAAAGCGAGCGCCACCAGCTTTACCATTACGGTGGACGGGGCGAATTGGACGAATGCTTATGTGGCTGATTTGGTTGATTTCTCGGTCCTGACCTACAACAACGCGGGCACTGCCATGATGGTGCATGACACTCAATTCAATCAGGCCCTTTCTGGCAAGGTGGTAACGGCAACCTTAAAATCCGCCTATTCAGGCTTGGCCGGTACGCTCAAGCTAATGAGCGATGAGGAACTTACTAGGGCGTATGGTAGTGTTACTACCGATGGGGGTCGCGGCACAAGCATTGGAGGTACAACCACCTATGTCGGCAAGCCCGCCAAGGGGATAACGTTCCCCTAAGGTAACGCACGCCGCCCCTGTTTCCGTCAGCCGTATCAGGCGTCAGCGGGGGCGGTATTTTTGGAGGGAACATGAATAACCGTGAAAAAGAACTTGAAGACAAGGTTAAGGAATTGACCGCCAAAGTTAAGGACTTAACAGAGGAGAAGGGACAATTAACAACTGCCTGTAATGTCAATGACAGCGTTTTTGAAGAACTTGATCGATTGAAGGAAGAAAATCGGCGGTTAAGGGAAGAGAGGCATCATTAAAAACCCATGAACAATAACGCAGAGAGGGGCGCGGGGGTGATACGGCTTCGGCATGGCGGGACGGGGGCGGTGGGGCGGGGAGCCTGTAAATATTTCTGTGTAAACAGCCGCATCATAGGGGGAGGCGGTCCCCATAGATGATAGCGAATTGATTGAGAGCAGCGCCCCAATCCCGTATCGGCATTGTCCATTTTTTAGAGATCCTTTGCAA
>BNUT01000274.1 GCA_025997555.1 Spirochaetia bacterium | reverse complement strand
CAATACACGCCATTATTTCCTTAAATCCTTCCCTGGGACCCACCAGGCCAATCCTCAGATCGTTTACCGCATTATACCAAACATTTTCATCCGTTACCCGCCTTCCATCTTTTAAGATATAATACCCGTTTTCATCCATGAGCCAGCCGGTTTGACCCTGCTCCATTTCCCCTTCTTTTGTTAATGTCCAGCCCTTGTTCGGTGAAAGTGTCAATGTTATCTTCTGTTCATAACTCGGCTTTGGCATCCGATCTTCCAGCAATTCAGCAACAACTTCAAAAGTCTTTTTGCCTTCTGCCTCTTTTCCAGCACTTGTGTTTTTTATGCAAGCCTGAAGCCATAACATATAACTTTCATTTAAATCTGATATAGATACATATCCTTCATCGTTTAAATACTCGAATTTATTATTTTTTAAATATTTCAGTTTTATTTCATTACCGGTATTATTATTTCTTATGGATAATTTTATTAAGCAAGATTCCAGCCCTCTCAATTCAGGGTATTTTTGTATTTTTACATAATGCGAATATAATCCATTGGCATTTTTCTTTATAAAACATAACGTCATGTCTTTAGTCGTTATCGCATTCTCATCTTTACAATTTCTTGGCCAGTGAATATATGCCTGAAAATCCCTGGTTTTTAACTTTGTAGGCTTTTTTGTACTCTCATAATTTGGAATAACCGGTACTTCGGCAGAATCGCTATCGCTGTAAAAAACAGATGGTTCACAAATACGAATATTGCCTTGTTCATTTCTGGCGAATTCAAATAACTGTACCGTATTTCGAGGAAACAAATAGAACTGAGGAGGAGGATTTGTTTTAAATGTCGGTACTCTTGAAGAATCTTTCCCCCCGCTCATTCGCCCTCCTTATAGTTATATGTTATAAACCTCTCTTTTTCGCCCTTGGCATTTAGATATTCTACCCATAATGCCACTCCTGGTACTTTTTCATTTACCTCTACTACTCCCTCTGCGTTTGTTGTCCCTTCTTCCCTGCTGCCATCAGAAAGGGCAACCGTACACTTTGTATCGGTAATAATTCCATCTTTTGAGTTTACAATGATACGGTAATCCATCCCAATCTCCGCGTTCCCGCTCTTTGCTTCCGTGCACCGTTTCCCGTTCACCGTGAAAAAGAACTTAGGCTTCTCCGTCAGCGGGTTTTCCGGGTCGTGGTGGTAGTGATAGGTCCACCCCGCTTCCGCCTTCCCGCCATGATTTGCTGAACCCAGCTCCTTCACCGGCTGGTCCCTATTCGGGTCCGCCCCCTCTTTGAACACCCGGAACGTCACCCCGGACCCCTCTTCCATGTCGCTATTGCAGTTTACCGACATCTTCAGCACTTCTCCTACCAGCCCATTACCCGTACCTGCCCCGTCCTTGTCCTGCCATTCAGGGTTTGTCAGTTCAGGCCGTTTCAACTCTACCGTCACATTCCCGCTTTTCTTGTACGGACACCACGCACTGTGTACCGTAAAGAAAAACTTCGGGTCCTGGGCGGGAGGCATCTCATCCCCCATGTCCACCGGTCGGTGGGACCACTTCACCTTGGCCGTCCCCCCCTCTATGTTCGCCGGCAACTGCGCCTGCGCTATATGACTCGCAGGGTCCTGCCCCTCCTTCCATACCTGGAACGTTACCATGTTCCCATCTTCTATATCCTTTACCTGGCCACTCAGCTCGACTTCTTCCCCTTCCTTCGCTGTGGGTTTTCCCCACTTCACCATCGTGAACTCCGGCTCCTTCTGCTCCTGCTCAGCCCGCTCAAGCTCATACTCTTCCATGTTCTTAGGGTTTATTATCACCGGCATCGGTATACTCGCACCGGCCGCAAGTATCGCGCTGTTTTCCTTGGCCCCCACATCGTTACACGTCGTTACCGTACTCCCGATTACCGCTGCTTCCTTCCCGTTTATCTTGACCTTGCTCCCCGTCCCCCCCGTGACTTCCCCTTCCTTGTTCGGGTTATTCACAAACTTTATCGTCCCCGGCAGCTGCATGTGCATCGCGTCATCATGCCTGCTCTTGCTCCCCTTCACCGCCGCGTTATGCCCCTTTATCTTTACGTCATCCGACAGATTGTCTACCAGCTTCCCCATATACGGGTGCGGCAGCGGTACTACCGCCGTGCTCGTTCCCGCAGGGACTTCCATCTGATGCACGTCAAACCCCATCACCTTGTCCCCTTCCGCCGCTAACTGCTTCCCCTCCGTCGTTATCCCCTGGCTCCCTTCCAGCTTGATGTTCTGTCCCGCTACCGTTACTTCCTTATCGCAGCTCAGCTTGATGTCCTTCTTCCCCTCAACAGACACCGCATCCTCACCTGCCAAGCTGACAGTAGAAGGGGAAGATAATATCCAGGTGCAGGGGGAGAAGAAAGTCAGCATGGCAGGTGAGGATGCGGTGTCTGTTGAGGGGAAGAAGGACATCAAGCTGAGCTGCGATAAGGAAGTAA
>BNUT01000273.1 GCA_025997555.1 Spirochaetia bacterium | reverse complement strand
AGGCTGGTGTTCACCGTATCAATATCGAAGGAAATATGGCTGATAATGTCTCCGGTCTGGTGGGAATCAAAAAAACTCACCGGCAGATCCATGAGCTTGTCAAAAATATCCTTTCGCATCTGCCGGGCAGTCCGCTGGCTCAGGGTGATCATCTGGATCGAAAGAAAATAGTTCAATATCGAACAGATGACAAAAAAGATCGCCATCCAGCCGCCGTAGTAAAAGACCCGGCTAAAGTCTACCAACCCGCGTCCGCCGGTCATGGCATCAATGGCCTTTCCGGAAAGCATGGGCCCCAGCAGGGCGAGACAGTTGCTCAAGACCGTCAAAAAGATCACCAGCACGATCCGGGCGCGGTAATGGCTGAGATAACGCCAGAGCCGACGTATGGTTTTTAAGACCTGCACCTTGGGGCGTTTCCCGTTAGGATTGATCGCAAGGGGACTGGAAAGGCCGGGGGCCCCGATCCCCATGGATGCGCCCGGTCCCCGTTCAGCCGGCATTGACTACCTCCCCGCCCATCTGGGACAAACCGATCTCCCGGTACAGGGGACAGGTATCGAGGAGTTCCTTATGGGTTCCGTAACCCAGGATACGGCCCTGTTCCAGTACCATGATATGATCCGAGTGCATCACCGAACTTATCCGCTGGGCAACGATGACAGTAGTAGTATTACTAAAATTTTCTTTTAATGAGCGGCGCATATCCGCATCGGTGCGGTAATCCAGGGCGCTGGATGAATCATCCAGAATCAAAATATCCGGTTTAGCGGCCAATGCGCGGGCGATAAGGAGCCGTTGACGCTGGCCGCCTGAAAGGTTGGTTCCGCGGGAATTGAGGTTGTAGTCGGGACCTTCCGCAAGGCTGTTTACAAAATGTTCCGCCTGGGCAAAGGTCAGCGCCCGGCGGATTTCCTCATCGGAAAGGTCCCGGCCAAAGCTGATGTTTTCCCGAACCGTGTCGGCAAAGAGTACATCCTTCTGCATGGCGATACCGAACATCGTATAGAGCTGCTTTGCCGGGATGCCCCGGATATCATCACCGTTGATACGGATAATACCGGCGTCAACATCGTAAAAGCGCATCAACAGTTGGAGTATGGTGGACTTGCCGCAGCCCGTCTCCCCGATAATCCCCAGGGTCTCCCCCCGCTTCAGCACAAAACTGATCCCCTCAAGCAATCTGGTCTGGGTTGGGTTAGCGTTGTAGGAAAAGCCCACATTCTCAAAACTGATGTGACAGCCGTTGTCAACATGGGAAGCTTCACCGATCCGCAGATCCTCAGGCAAGGACAGCACCTGGGCGATCCGCTCCCCGGAAGCGCTGCCCCGTGAATACATGACAAACATCCGGGTAACCGACAGAGTGGCGTTCAATATAATAGTAAAATAAGTGAGGAAAGCGAGGATCGCACCGGGCTGGGTCTGGCCCGCATTGACCCGGTAGGCCCCGGCAATGATCACCGCCACAAGACCCAAGTTGAGGAAGAGAAACATCGCCGGGTTGGTAATGCCCATAATGATGTTGGCCTTCCATTCCCGGTTAGTCACATCGTTGTTGGCATCGGCGAAACGGTTCTTTTCATACTGGGTCTTGGAAAGGGCCTTGATGATGCGGATGCCGCCGGCGTTTTCCCGTACCACCCGTACCATCGTATCCACCGCGCCCTGGAGTTTGGTGAAGAGGGGAATCCCGTTGCGGGACACCAGGGTAACTACCAAAAAAGCAAAGGGAAGGATCCCTACCAGCACCAGGGTAAGCACAGGGTCCAGAGTCAGGGTGATAAGGATGCCCCCCAAAAGGAGAATCGGTGCACGGACCCCCATGCGCTGCATACTGCTGATCATCCGATGGATGTTGTAGGTGTCGGAACTCAGCCGGGCCACAAGGGAAGGGATGGTCATTTTGTCGATCTGGGCGCAGCTGAGCAGGGAAATTTTTGAGAACAAGTCATGCCGTATCTCACGGGTCGCATCACGGGCCACTGCGGCGGCCATGCGGTTCGCCATCACATTGAAGGCAAACGCCAGAACAGCGCAGCCCACCATCACAGCCCCGAAAAAAAGGATCAGGGACACGGACCTGCGGGGCACCACGTGGTCGATCATATAGGCCAATATCCAGGGCAGGAACAGGTCCATCACGGTGCCCAAAAACTTGATGGAAAGACCGCCGGTCATTCGGGGAAGATAGGGTTTTAAGTACCTAAGTATGATATGCAATGGATTACCCGACTTATCTTACATCTTTAAGCCATACTTTGTCACCCTTAAATCCATAAAATCCTTCATATTTTCTTACGATGAAGACATTATCAACCCTTGCCGGGATAATGTCTTCAAACTGGTAAGATTTAACGTGAGGCATTACGGGGACTTTACATTTTTCCCTCTTTTTGATAATCTTATAAACTCTACTAGCTGATAAGGAAGGATTATATGTCACGGACCTGCGATATCTGCGGAAAACATACGGTAACCGGTAATAAGGTAAGCCA
>BNUT01000272.1 GCA_025997555.1 Spirochaetia bacterium | reverse complement strand
GGTGGTAACAATTTTATTCATAGACGGGTACGGAATAGCGTTAGGGGGAGCTTAAGTCTGGAAAAAATGCCTGTTTTACATTCGCCTGTGTGTAATACTGGTGAGATGCGGAATTTGATAAAGTAATGAAAAACCGCAGAGCAAGCTCTGCGGTATCGAAGATTTATCATTGAAATCTATGCACCGTGGGGGAACAAATCCCCCACACCCCCAGTATTCCGGAGCAAGCTCCGGGGTATTGAACCAAGGACTTCGTAATAAAGCATACAATGATTCCCAGGGCGGTTTTACCGTCCTGGGAATTTGATAAAAACTTTCCGGTCACGATATTACTCTTTTGTAATCTGTTCCATTCTCTCAATCAGAGAATCAAATACGTCTATCACTTTACCCGGATTTTCCAACAATGTTTCGGCAAACTTGCGCGGCATCCGCTGGTCTTGCATAAGCCGTTCCACCGAGTTAGGTTTTTCACCATTATCCAGTGAATAATCATATGGTATGGTACTCATAATTACCTCCTCCGGTTCTCCTTTTGAGCCTCGGTAAATCCTTGCGACATGGTATCCCAAACCTTTTTACCGATATAGGTTCCGGTTACGATAATCACACCTTTCAAGAACAACAAAAATATCCGTTCGAGTGTCATTTAGTGTCTCCTCAATGAATAGAAGCTTTTTGTAAAAAACTATTCACAGGAACATATATAATTGTAGAAATACGATAAATAAAGTTCCTTTTTTTTAAGAACTTCATCTCTGCATCAACTATATTTCCTCTGTAAATTGAGCATCGCGGGTTCCGTTTTATCCTTCGCTCCACGCACTTTCTTTACGCCACGCTCTTGATGATGATATTTTTTTCCAACCTTCCCCCGACTGTTTCTCAGAAGCGATATATTAATCAGGGTAAAAAGATTAGTTATAGGTGTTATCATATGGTCAAAAATCTTAACTTTTTGTGTTTTATGTCCAGTATCAATTTGGGCAATAACAGTATACCGGCTTTTAGCTTTTTCCAGATATTTTATTGAGGATTTCAGCGCCGATATAAACTTCTTCACCTTGAGTATTCTGACCAATTCCTTATCTTCACTTGTTTTGGCTTCACAGTAGAAATTGAGTGCGGCGAGCTGTTCATTCGCTTTATCAAGCATGGCACCTATTTTTTCATACACTTCCCGATACCGGCTCTTATGCCCCAGAATATCATCGTCAAGAGCATCAAGCTCATCATAGAGGGCAATAACGCCGTCAAGTTTTTCAGTGATAAACTCATAATTCATAGATGCCTCCTTTGGCTGTGATTTATAGTATCCAATTATACTCTATAACAATCTAAAGATTAAGGCTCTCTACCCATTTAGCAAAAACATCCTTGGATGGCCTGCCATTGAGCAGTTTGCCTTCTTTCCAGACAGCCGTGCCGGAAACGGAACCTAGCAGTTTTTCTTTCGTCTTGCCTAATCCGCTGCTGCCGGATGTTGCAAACGGTACAATAATCTTTCCGGAAAAATCATAGCTTTCCAAAAAAGTGTTAATGATGGTTGGGGCTACATACCACCAAATAGGGAAACCCACAAACACCACATCATAAGCCGCAATGTTGGCATTCTTATCAGCAATCGCCGGGCGGGATGATGGGTCTTTCATTTCTATCGAACTGCGGGACCGGCTATTCTGCCAGTCCAAATCGGCCTTGGTATAGGGCACTTCTGGCTTAATTTCATACAGGTCGGCGCTTGCCGCCTCCGCCAGTACCTTTGCCAGTTCAGATGTAACACCGCTTGCTGAAAAATACGCTACTAACTTCTTACCCATGCTTTATTTCTCCGTTTTTTGTTCGTATTTATAACCATATTATCCTATCAATCCTATGGGTGCAAGCTTGACATAACCAACAACAACCATTATATTATAAACGTATCGTATTGACTGTCAATACATACATTTTGAGGGTAAAAATATGACCACAACACGCATTCAGAAACTGGAGGGGCTTTTTAAGGCAGATGGGCCAATTCTCAGGTCAGCTAACCTGCGGTCGGCTAAGTTTTGCAGTAAGGATATAGCCGAACTGATGAAAATAGGGCAGATTTCACAGGTCCGAAGAGGATACTACGCTTGGGGTCCGCTTACGGAAACCCTAAACAATATGGATATTCTTGCCTCCCTCATTCCCGAAGGTATAATCTCATTCTTTTCAGCCGCCCAATACCATGACCTGACTACGGTAATCCCCCAATCTATTGAAATAACCCTGCCATCATCCATGCGGACCCCAGCGCTGCCGGGGAATCTGCTTGTTACTGTACATAAATCCGCAAATCATATCTATCCGGTAGGCATTGAGACCGTTCAGGTCGATAATCATACTCTAAAGGTCTATGACCGGGAGCGTACCGTATGTGATTTTATCCGAAATCGGCTGAAAATCGGGAAGGATGTGGCCCTGGAAGTGCTGAAAAATTATATGTCCGGGAAGAAAAATCTGCAAAA
>BNUT01000271.1 GCA_025997555.1 Spirochaetia bacterium | reverse complement strand
CTGATGGTTATAATGGCAGTTTCGATCACCCTTTATCATTAAAAATTCTTAAAGAAGAAACGGATATAGTTTGTACTAATCCGCCATTTTCGCGAGCAGCAGATTATTGGAAAACGACCATTGAAAGTGGTAAAAAATTTCTCATTATTTCAAATCATACAAACGTAAAAAATCATGCTTATATCCCCTATTTTATGGAAAGTAAAGTATGGGCTGGTTATAATGATGTTGTATGGTTTCTGAATCCAAAACAAGAAATTGTAAAAGCCTCAGGATATTGGTTCACTAATTTTAAGATACGTAATAGACCAAAATATAAAAATATAAAAATTATGCCGTTAAAAGAAATACCAGAAAAATATAAAAAATTAGACGACGCTAAAATGTTGGTTGTAGATAATAATTATATTCCAAGTGATTATAAAAAGCCGTTTGCTGTTGGCGTTTATCCTATAGTAAGTGGTTTGTTGGAAAAAGGATATAAATATACTCAAGATAAAGAATATGTTCCATATATAAACGGCAAAAGATGTTTTGGAAGGGTTTTGGTTCAGAAGGTATAAAGTACGGACAAACTGCGTTTAACATACGCTATACGCTTCGCCGCAGTAGCGGCTTGGCCTCCGAAAAACCCCAGTCGGGCTTACGCCCTTTGTGGGGTTTTTCTCCGGCACATTTTTGTGCCCCTGGAAACCTTCGGTTTCCTTATTCGGGGTACAAAAACGTCGTATAGCTTTCACGTTAAACGCAATACTGCCTAAACGTCTGAAGAATGTTATAAAACCAATAATGCAAAGGAAGAAGAAAGAATAAGAATTATAATAGGGACTATAGTGTTCTGGGTCCGCTAGAGGCGGACCCCGGCGGCTTGGCCGCCGCATTATGTTGTAAAACTAAAAGGAAAGAAATAATAATAGGAATAAATGTATAAAAACTTTTATTGTTTTGGCGCTGCTAGAGGCAGCGCCCAGCGGCATGGCCGCTGCAATTTTCTCATAAAAATAATAGAAGGATAAGAGAAGAAGAATATATGTATAAAAATAAAGACTATACTGTATCTGCGCCGCTAGAGGCGGCGCCCGGCGGCATTGGCCGCCGCATTTACTGGCAGTAATATAACATTATTTTATAGTGATGGAAAATAGAAAAAATGGGGTACGGCAGTACTGCGTTTAACATGCGGTTTGCGGTTCGTCGCTTCGCTCCTCCGGGTTCCGTTCGGCTAGGTCGCCTAAAGGCTCCCACGCCTCACTCCACCCACATTTTTTGCGGTGCTGGAATGCTTCGCATTCCTTTATCGCGCCGCAAAAAACGTCGCAAACCTTTCACGTTATACGCAATACCCCCTAAAATGGTTGACAAAATAAATAAAAAAGAATATTATAAAAAAACGAGGTAATTATGGCAAAGTATTATTTGATAATTATAGCATTTTCGTTAATGATTGTTTCATGTATAAAAAACAATACGCATGTTGTAACCACTGAAAATCAAAATGATGAAATAGAAATCATAATGGAAATCGACAATACAGATAAAGAAACAAACACCAATGAATCTACAGAAATAGATATTAATCCCTCATTAAAATTATTGATAGAAACAGTAGATGCTATTTGGGAAACGAAGTATATTGAACTCGATGAGGATGATTATGATATTATGGGGGAATATGAGTTTGAAAGGCTTCAGGATGAACAATATAGGCTGCGGTATAATGCTATCGTTGAAGCTTATCTATCATTTTTTAAATTACCGGAAAGTCTCTCTATTGATTTTTCAAAAGAAATTTCTAATATACGACTAGAGAGGGGAACATCTGATGATGGTTTATTGAATGTATATAACTGGATTTCTAATAGGGAGAGCAATTGGCATTGTGATTCACTTATTCAATATACTACAGAATCAGGAAACCTTAATACAATACTTAGTCGTGAAATAACTCAAAATGAAGAATTAGATATAATTGGATTTGGGGGAATTGAAAACTTAGCAAAAGATATTTATTTATTATCAGGACACGCCCGTGCGGCTCCATGGGTATATATTCGCGGATATATTACCATTAAATTAGAAAATGATACATTAAAGCCGTATTTCGCCTTTAACAATGAAATGTCATTGTGTTTTTATGAATACCATCCTAATGGATGGAAAGGATTCGAACAAAATAGACCGTTTTTTGATATTAATTGGGATAATAATAGTGGTAATGACAGCAGTACGATAAGGATACCCTATGGAAAAAGCGAAACGAATATAGATGGGATACTTGATTTTGTATTTAATGGTAAGGAATTTTTAGGGGATTATACAAAATTTAATGAAATTAGAAATTAAAATAATGGAGTACGGGGGTACTGCGTATAACATACGCTATACGCTACGCCGCAGTAGCGGCTTGGCCTACGAAAAAACGCAGTCGGGCTACGCCCTTTGTGCGTTTTTTCTCCGGCACATTTTTGCGGTTGCTGGAAACCTACGGTTTCCTTTATCGCAACCGCAAAAACGTC
>BNUT01000270.1 GCA_025997555.1 Spirochaetia bacterium | reverse complement strand
GGTTATGCATACTATATAAAGCAGATTATGAAATGTTTTAACATAACCGGTTCCGACCGCTTGTTTGACTATGGCGCAGGAAAAGGCGGTATAATGATATTTTTTCCCGTTATCCATTTACCGCTATAGCAGGCGTTGAGTTAATGCCTGAATTATCCGAGATTGCCAGGAAAAACTTTACAAAGAAAGGATTGGACTATCTGACAGTATACACCGGAGATGCCGTAAAATTTGATGATATTGACGATTATAATTATTTTTTCTTTTATAATCCTTTTACGGGGACAATTCTTGATGCGGTTGTTAAGCAGCTTGGAAAAAGCCTGAATCGTAATCCAAGAAAGATCACTCTATTGTATCAGAATCCTCAAGGGCGTGATTTGTTTATTAATTCAGGATTATTCCCGTACATTGTATCTTGTTTTGTGCCTTCCCTGATAAATTTTGATAAAAACAACCGGCGGTATATGCGTCAATTTATAGATATTTATTGCACGGAACCATTACGTATTGACTTTGCTAAACACGGAATTAAAATAATTGAATAGATATGTCAGCAAAACAGCAGTATGCCCAATTCTGTATAATGTATAAAAAATCATACACACAAGGGGCTTTCCAATTTCGATAGAATGGGGTATATTTGATATAGGAGTTATACCATGTTTGAACAGGAAAACAAGTTTTATGACGAAAATAAGGATAGACTCCGTAAGAAGTATCTGGGTAAAGAAGTAGTTATTGCCCAGAATCAAGTCATAGGGGCCTATGATGATGTAGGCACGGCAATCCGGGAAACGGTAAAAACCCGCCCTCTGGGTTCCTTCTGTGTAAAGAGTGTACCGGTAAGCCCCCAAGCCGAAATAATACGCATACCCACTTTTCTGGTTAGCCGATAAAGCCATGTATAGCGCCTTTGAAAAGGAATATCCGGGCCGTGCTCCGGATCTCAATACCGAGATTGAAGTTTTTCCCGTTTCTTCCTCCATTCCTGATGCAGGAACCAGCGTATATGCGATTTGGGATACTGGGGCTAGTCAAACCGTCATCACCCACAGGCTTATGACCAAGTTGAATCTTATCCCAATAGAATCAGAGACAGTTTTTGGCATTAACAGCAAGCAGACTGTTGATATAGTTGTAATCTCTCTGAAACTGCCCAATGGCTTGTTTATTCCTGATATACGAGTCTTTGTTTGCGAAATACCTGCACCTATCGACATTCTCATCGGGATGGACATTATTCAGCTTGGCGACCTCCATATTTCTAACGCCGCAGGTATTACCCGGTTTAGTTTTGTAATCCCCTCCCTTCCAACGCCTTTTAGCCTGGCAGGAGAGGCTGACAGGCTAAACAGCCAAAAAAGTTAGAAAATCGATAACAAATTCATAATTTTATTAACTGGGTATTTGTTTTGTTTTATGTTCCAAAACCCACAACATTAGCCAATAGATATGTCAGCTAAACAACAATATGCCCAATTCTGCGCCGAACACACCGATATTCCCATTTTCAGCCAGCCGTGGTGGCTTGATGCGGTTTGTCCTGAACAATGGGACGTTATTTTAATTGAGCGGAATGATAAGATTATTGCATCTTTTCCTTATTACAAGACAAAAATAAAAAGGATTTTTACCCATATTGGGATGCCGCCCCTTACGCAAAAACTCGGTCCCTATATCGTGTATGATTCAAATAAAAAAAGTGAAAATAAAAAAATTGGTTATGAGCATGAAATTTATAATGAAATAATTGATAGATTGCCAAAAAGCGACAGTTTTACAATCAATTTTGACTGGAAGTATAAAAATTGGCTCGCCTTTTACTGGAGGAGATTTAAACAAACCACAAGATATACCTATATGCTTGCTACTATAGCAGATCATGATCAGCTTATGAAAAATTATGCAAAAAGTAAAAAACAGCCGGTACAAAAGGCAGGAGAAAAATTTAGAATAAATTTCGACTTGTCCAAAGATGCGTTTTATTCATATTTTACAGAGGTTGTCCATGAACGCGGTGATGTAATAGGTTTTTCAAAAGATTTTTTTTCCCGACTTTATGATGCCATATATGAACAGAAATCAGGCCGGACTTTTTATTGTACTGATGCGGAAAATAATATCCACGCGATTAATATAACCGTATGGGATAGTGAATGTGCATATTACCTTATGGCGATGAGAAAGAAAGAATATAATACCAGTGGCGGAACGGAATTTCTGGTTGATGAGGTGATTAAGTATGTATCGCAATTTGTTGACCGGTTTGATTTTGAAGGCAGTATGATACACGGAGTTG
This sequence comes from Spirochaetia bacterium, assembly GCA_025997555.1. GTDB lineage: Bacteria > Spirochaetota > Spirochaetia > Treponematales > Breznakiellaceae > BNUT01. Next base: position 214 of record BNUT01000270.1, on the reverse strand, counting down.
AAGAATCTTACAGGCATTATGGAACACGGCAGACAGAATATTATACAATTTCAAAAATAAATAATGTAGCATTAGGAGTGTATAGAACCATAAGCTCTAAATACTGATTATAAACCCGCTCAGGTCTGTTAGTACCGGAAGTAGTAAAGATAAATGGCAAATAGGGATTGCGCGGCGGCATCTCTACCTGCCCTTTGTTGTTGATATACAAAAC
>BNUT01000269.1 GCA_025997555.1 Spirochaetia bacterium | reverse complement strand
TCCTTTTTTAAGAATTTCTTCAACCACCCGTTTGACCCGCTCCTCGAAGTCCCCCCGGTACTTGGTCCCCGCAACCAGGGCCCCCATATCAAGTGAATAGATGGAAAAATCTTTGATGGCAGGGACGGCATTCCCGAAGAGGAAATTGTCGACGGAGGGCAGAGACCTAAGTCAAACAAGAAGAGCGCTCTGGAACGTTTTGCCACGGAACTCACCGCCCTGGCCAGGGCGCACAAGCTGGAACCGGTTATCGGCCGGGAGAGCGAGCTTGAGCGGACCATACAGGTCCTCTGCCGCAGGCTCAAAAACAACCCCATCCATGTGGGTGATTCGGGGGTGGGCAAAACTGCCATCACCGAAGGGCTTGCCCAGCGGATTGTGGCCGGGAATGTCCCCCCTGCCATCAAAGATTTTTCCATCTATTCACTTGATATGGGGGCCCTGGTTGCGGGGACCAAGTACCGGGGGGACTTCGAGGAGCGGGTCAAACGGGTGGTGGAAGAAATTCTTAAAAAAGAAAAGGCCATCCTCTTTATTGATGAAATTCACACACTGGTGGGGGCCGGTTCCGTTTCCGGGGGCGCCCTGGACGCCTCAAATCTATTGAAGCCCGCCCTGACCTCCGGCAAAATCCGCTGCATCGGATCCACTACCCACGAGGAATACGGCAAATTTTTCGACAAGGACCGGGCCCTTTCCCGGCGTTTCCAGAAAATCGACATCAACGAGCCCAGCGAGAGCGATGCCATCGCGATCCTCCGGGGACTTAAGACCAAATACGAGGATTACCACAAGGTTCGCTACAGCGATGAGGCCGTGGAAGGGGCGGTGCGGCTTTCCGCCCAGTTCATCACCGAGCGCCGGCTCCCGGACAAGGCTATCGACGTGATCGACGAGGCCGGGGCCTTTGCCCGGATAGAGGCTTACAAGAAAAATGTAACCGACAACACGGCGGCCGGGGATGAACCAGCGGTCAATGCGGCTACCGAGATTGAGGCGGGCGTCCCCGGCGAACAGGGCAGCACCGTGCAGGAAGGCTCCGTCAGTATCGTTGACATCGGCCTCCCCCTAATAGAAACCGTGGTCTCCCGGATCGCCCGCATCCCGGAACGCTCCGTGGGTGAAACCGAAAAGGACAAGCTCCGGGACCTGGAAAGCAAGCTCAAGGCCCGGATATTCGGCCAGGACGAGGCGGTAAGCGCCGTGGTCAAGGCGGTCAAGCGGTCACGGGCGGGATTCCGTGCGGATAATAAACCGGTGGCGAACTTCCTCTTTGTGGGGCCCACCGGAGTGGGAAAAACCGAACTGGCCCGGAGCCTTGCCGACATTTTGGGCATCTCCATGCACCGCTTCGACATGAGCGAGTACCAGGAAAAGCATACGGTTTCCCGGCTGGTTGGCGCCCCCCCCGGCTATGTGGGCTACGAAGAGGGGGGGCTCCTCACCGATGCGGTACGGAAGCTGCCCCACGCAGTGGTCCTTTTAGACGAGATCGAAAAGGCCCACCCGGACATTTACAACATTCTCCTTCAAATCATGGACTACGCCACCCTCACCGACAACAACGGCCGCAAGGCGGATTTCCGCAACGTGATCTTCATCATGACCAGCAACGCCGGGGCCAGGGATATCGGCAAGGGGCTTATCGGCTTTGGAGATAGAATCGTGGACGAGTCTGCGGTGGACGGGGCGGTGGAAAAGATATTCACCCCGGAATTCCGCAACCGCCTGGACAGCGTGGTCCGCTTCGGCCACCTGTCACGGGAGATCATGAGCTCCATCGTCCGCAAGGAACTGGATGCCTTTAAGGTCCAGCTTGCGGAAAAGAAGGTGCAGTTGGACATTACCGATGCCTGTGTTGCCCGTCTTGCGGAAGAGGGCTACAGCAAGGAATTCGGCGCCCGCAATGCGGGGCGTATTATTGAAGAGAAGATCAAGGGCTTCTTTGTGGACGAGGTCCTCTTCGGCTCCCTGAGTTACGGCGGCAGCGCCCGTGTAGACTGGAAGGACGGCGGCTATTCGCTGGAAATTCTCTTTTCCAATAAGGCCCCGGTTGCAGAAGATGCGGCTGATGCCATGCTTGCGGACACTGGGGAACTTACGAGTTCTCCTGCGGAGCTCGTCTGAAATGAGGAACCGGCCCCGCCCAGGACCGGACCCCTTGTTCCCCTACTTAAGCGAAACCGAGCGCTACCAATTCCCCGATCCCGAAAAAAGCCCCGGTGATATTATTGCTGTCGGGGGCAACCTTTCGCCGGGGATGCTCCTTTCGGCCTACGAACAGGGGATCTTCCCCTGGTATAACCCGGAGGACCCCATCCTCTGGCAGTCCCCGGACCCCCGTTTTGTCCTGTTCCCGGAAAATCTCCACATCTCCACATCCATGAAAAAAGTTTTCAAAAAAGGTGAATTTGAAATCGTTCTTGACCGGGATTTTGCCGTGAACAGGACAAAACGGGGGTCCGGGGACTGCCAGAGGATGGGGTTCTCCGGGTTATACCAGGGAGATCGGCAGAGCACACGTCT
>BNUT01000268.1 GCA_025997555.1 Spirochaetia bacterium | reverse complement strand
CTACGGTTTCCTTATTCGGGCCATAAAAACGTCGTATAGCTTTCACGTTATGCGAAATTGCCTATTGACATTATTGTATAAATGAATTAAAATATAATAATTATGGATAGATTAACCTTTGATAAATATAAACTGATTTTAATTCGGTCCAATTATAATACGTTTCCTTAAATTCAAATATTTTATTATAATATATTCCAGAATTATTTATCCTCAAATGAGCAAATAATGCTAATATTGAAAAAAATGATGCAACTATCAATATAAATGATATGAATATTATATTTTTTTTGGTTTTTGTTTTATAAGAAGAAAAATCAGATGTTTTTGAACCAGAAACTTCATACCACAGAAGTACATTTTTCATACCAGGAATAATTGACAGCATAGTTTCTATTATAATATTGTTTATAATTAATGCTATAAAGAAAAATGCTATTGAGAATATTCCATTTGAATATGTTGAGAACACTATATCATTATTTTTATTATACAAATAATTTTGTAAGACTGGAAAATATTTAAATGAATATATCATTACAAGACAAAAACTTATAATGTATAAAATAATATTTATCCAGTACAATATATGTTCATATAATGTTGGCCGATAATGTAAATATTTTTCAAAGGTTAATCTATCCATAATTATTATATTTTAATTCATTTATACAATAATGTCAATAGGCAATTTCGCATAACGTGAAAGCTATACGACGTTTTTATGGCCCGAATAAGGAAACCGTAGGTTTCCAGGGCCATAAAAATGTGCCGGAGAAAAACCCCACAAAGGGCGAAGCCCGACTGCGTTTTTTCGTAGGCCAAGCCGCTACTGCGGCGCAGCGTATAGCGTATGTTATGCGAAGTAAAATCCTACTACGCTAGCCGTGCGCCATGGACGGCGCACGGTCTCTTACATTTTATACTAACTAGCACCAAGTCCCCATAAAGCAATAGTAAAAAATATTATGATACTCGTTATTATGTTTTCTATAAATATTACGCGAAAATTATCAGTTATAATTTTCTCTTTTGAAGCAGAAGTAAATTTTATCATAATTTTATTCACAAATATTAAACTGATAGCAATATCTTTAATAATCAAATAATAAAAATATAAACCAGGAATGATTAGAAATTTTCTCGGATCTGGCATACCCATAGTAAAAAAAATAATAATAAGAGAAATTGTTATTATAGTATCTATCAAAAGATAGATTTTTCCTATTAAATTATACAGTTTTTTGTCAATCATATTTTACTCCGTCTATAAGTATAAAAACACATAAATTATAATAATTTATTAGTATTTTTATGTCAATATCTTTTCTCCACGCCGCACGGATGCGGCGTATTTCTTAAAGAATTTTTAGGATTTTATTTCGCATAACGTGAAAGCTATACGACGTTTTTGCGGTTGCGATAAGGGAAACCGTAGGTTTCCAGCAACCGCAAAAATATGCCGGAGAAAAAACGCACAAAGGGCGCAGCCCGACTACGTTTTTTCGTAGGCCAAGCCCCGAAGGGGCGAAGCGTATAGCGTATGTTAGGCGAAGTGGGGGCGTACACTACGATTATCTTACTGGTTTATTCTTCCTTCAACTTTTATTTTGCTGTAAGGATCAGCAATCAGATTCCCGCTTTCATCAAGAATATCCGGTTCCACTGTCAGAATAGTCTTGAGACTGGAAACTGAATCAGTTATAGTAATACCGGAGAAATTGTCAGGATATGCTGAAAACCCACCGTTCCTGGCTGATGGATGTCCGAAGCTTACTGTCCCGCTTCCGTAAGGGAAAGTATACTCGGTTTCGTTAACTCTCAATTTGCTGATGCCAACTACAAAACTGGAGTATGCGCCTTCTTGGTCGTTTCGATGCCCCCCCAAATCTGCATTAACGCTATACCATCCGGCATTATCCAATACGGCACCCTCTTCTACAGTCCGGTCTCCATGAGCGATGAGGATTATACTAGTACCGCTAGCATCGTGCTGATACTCAAAATTGTTGATATATAATTCAACGGTATCTGCGGAGGCAATACTTCTTGCCGCATTATAGGACGATAATGGCGAACTTACTGATGCTGTAGGTGAAAGCTTGTTGTTTACCTGAACAGAATACTTAAGATTTCTGTCCCCATCATCCTCATTAGTGTCACAAGCCGAGAACAAAAGCCCAAAAACCAATAGAACACCAAAAATCGCAAACCATTTGTTTTTCATTTTCAAAAACCTTCCTTTCAATAATTTTTTCAGTTGTTAATTGATAATATTCTCCAAATTCATCAAACGGTTCATAAAATTTAATCTTTGTTCTTTTATGTTTATTTAAAATTATTTTTATTTCATTTTCATTATATTTATTATTATTGTTTTTATATAAATTATCAATTTTATCCACAATAATTGACAATTCATTTTTCTGATAGTCATTTGTGATTTTTACAGATATAATGCCTAATAATAATACTACAATTGAATAAATCAAAGAAAAATTTATAATATTATATTTATAATCTTTTTCTGGTTT
>BNUT01000267.1 GCA_025997555.1 Spirochaetia bacterium | reverse complement strand
GATCCCCTCGTTGCGGAGGTAGGCCCCCACGGTCCCGCCGCCGATGCCGATGGGTTTGGTTTTGACACCGTAGACTTCCGCAGCGCTTTGGGAGAGGAGCTTTACCAGCGGGGCGTCTGCGGACGTTGATTTGGATTCCATGCATTGGAGCGTGGTGTAAGTAATAGCAACCTTGTGCCTGGCCTCCACCTCCGCCTTGATGCGGTCGATTTCCGCCAACACGGCCTTGACCGGATAGCGGGGGAGGATGCGCATGTCCATGCAGAACACGTCCTCGCCGGGGATGGTGTTGATGTTGGGGACGTTGGCTTCTTTTTTTGAGGGCTGGAAAGTGGAATAGTCGGGCTCAAAGAGGGGATCGTGATCGGCAAACTTTTCCGAAAGCCCGTAGTGGAGCCGCACCGCCAAATCCGCCCCGGCAAGGTGGGCGTTGGCCCCCTGATCCGGCCGGGACCCGTGGGCCTGGAGCCCGTGGGTGACGAACCGTGCCCAGACCAGGTTTTTCTCGGCAATTTCGATGCTGGCCCCTTCACTGTCCCCGCCGTCGGGGATAAGAACCATGTCATCGTTGCGGAAAAGTTCAGAATGGTTTTTGATAAGCCAACCGATACCGTAGGCGCTGCCGTTTTCTTCGTCTGCGGCGAACAACAGTTTTACTGTGCGGGACGGAGTGATGCCCTGTTTGATGAGGGATAGAGCCGCCAGCACCGATGAGGTGAGCCCCTGCTGGTTATCCTCCACGCCCCGGCCGATAAGACGCAGGCCGAGGGGCGTGCCGTCAGGACGGGTTCCGCCATCGGCCTGAACCACGGTCCAGGGATCGGTCTTCCAGAGGCTCGCCTCCCCCGGCGGCACCACGTCGATGTGGCTCATGATCCAGAGCCGTTTTGCATCGGCCTTTCCCGGAATGGTTGCCACAAGACTGGGCCTGACCCCGCCCTTTGCCCGTGTATCCGGGGCATCGTACCGTTCCAGTTGGGTGATGCCCTGGGCCTTAAGCCAGGATTCCAGAAATAGGCACTTGTCCAGTTCGCCTTCCCCTCCGGCATCGGGGGAAATGGCGGGCCGCTTGCACAACTCCGTTTCCAGTTCAATGAGGAGGGGAACGCTGTTATCGATAAACCTAAAAATCTTGTCTTTCATTTCCAGTACCTCACTGTTTATTGTAAACATCCCAACTGGTTTTGATGAGGGTCTCCATGTCGGAATGCTTCGCCTTCCAGCCTAAAAGTTCGTGGGCCAGCCCCGATGACGCGGTGAGCCTGGCTGGGTCGCCGGGGCGGCGGCCTACGGTTTTTGCGGGGATGGGCTTGCCGCTCACCTTGCGGGCAGTTTCCAGCACCTCAAGAACGGAACTGCCGGTTTCGCTTCCCAAGTTGAGGGAAAGGCTCTTGCCGGTGCGGCTGATATAGTCCAGCGCCGCCGCATGGCCCGTGGCAAGATCGCTCACGTGCACATAGTCCCGGATACAGGTACCGTCGGGGGTGTCGTAGTCGTCACCGAAGATCTGCACTTCCTTGCGTATGCCGACTGCGGCTTCCATGATGATGGGGATGAGGTTTGCGGGGTTCTGCTCAAGCCCGGCGAGGCGGCCCTTTACGTCGTAGCCCGCTGCGTTAAAGTAGCGCAGTGCCGCAAAGTGGATGCCCTTGAGTTTGTCGTACCAGCCCAGGAACCGCTCAATTTCGAGCTTGGTGAACCCATAGTAGTTTTCAGGGTTGGTGGGATGCTTCTCATCGATGGGGAGGTACTGGGGCTCCCCGTAAACCGCCGCACTTGAAGAAAAGACGATGTTCTTAATCCCCATCTCCGCCGCCGCATTAAGGATATTCATGGTCCCGCTGATGTTGTTAACCGAGTACTTTTCCGGCCTCACCATGGATTCCCCGGCTGCCTTGGCCGCCGCCAGATGCACAAGGGCATCGAAGGGGGCCCCCGCTTTGCCCCCGGCGCTGCCCACGATGGAATCCGGCTTGCCCGATGCGACCCGTAGCAGCCCCGCATAGTCCAGGATGTCCCCGTGGATAAAACAGGCCTCAGGAAAAAGATTCCGTCTGAGGCCGCTCGAAAGGTTATCAAACACCGTCACCTGGTGTCCCTGATCCAGAAATTCCCGTGCCACATGGCTGCCGATGTAGCCCGCTCCGCCGATTATTAAGATATTCATGGGGTAAGTATAAAACAAAGTAAATTTTTTTTATAGTACATACTGCTTAATAAGCTGTATACTATGACACTAGGGAAGACGTTATCACCCGCCTTTCAGTCGCCCTTGAAGATAATGATATGGAGTACCTGCTTAAAATCATGGGGGACATAGCCCCTTCCGAGGGCATGGCCCAAATTGCCCGTGAATTTGGGGTTGCCCGTGAGGGTCTGTACAAATCAATGCAACCCCTCATTTGCAACGGTCTTAAAACTGCCTGACATGTTCTAATTCAATAGTTTCGCTACTGCGGCACAGCGTAAACTGTATGTTATGTGCAATTGTGCCTAAGCGTGGTTTAAGAATAAATAATATTGACAAAATAATATTTAATAATTATTATAAATGCAATATG
>BNUT01000266.1 GCA_025997555.1 Spirochaetia bacterium | reverse complement strand
CAGCGCCTTTTCCTTTGCGGCCTTGCTGGTATTGAACGCCACCGTCCCGGTGATTCGCAATGTCCGGCCGTCAGCCGAGCTGGCGCTTATCTCTACTTTGGGGTTGGCCTTCATCTGTTTGTACATATCCTTTTTGTTGTTCGTACAGAGGGTGAGTTTCCCCTCGTATTCCATGACGAAACCCATGGGCCGCACCCGGGGTTGATCCCCATCAGTGGTAGCCAGAAAGAAAACCTTGTTGTCCAGAAGAAATTTAATCACTTCCTGCATAATGTAACTCCTTGTATGCGGTATATTTCTCGATGAGCGTATCATAAAACAAAGAAAAAGAAAGCGCCAGCTTGTCAAATTCAAAAAGCGGGATTAAAATACAGTATGATATTTAATCCGATAGAGGTTCGCAAGGACAATTTCAGGGATGCGGAGTTTGCGCTGGCCTATAAGGGCGGGGATGCCGCTGCCTGGCAGCAAAAGGCGCGGGAAAAGCTGGGAGAATTATTGGGACTGCCCGCAATCGCACGCAAACCAAAGCCGGTGGATGGCGAATTCACCGTTGAATGGACGCGGGAATACGAGACCCACCGGGAAACCCGTTTTTATTTCAAAAGCGAAAGCGGCGTTTGGGGGCTGGGCCATTTTCTGCTTCCCCTGAATTGTCCATCGCCGCCGCCTATGATCATCTGCCTTCAGGGGCACAGTACGGGGATGCACATTTCCCAGGGACGGCCCTTGGGGGACACATTTGGCGTTCCGGCGGGGCTCGGCGGCGTTTCTGCGGAACATCCAACGAAGTTCTCTGCGGACGAAATGATTTTGAAACAGGCCTATGCGGTGCAGTGCGTGTCCCGTGGCATTGCGGCCCTGACCCTGGAACAGCGGGGTATGGGCGAAAACGGCGGAAACCCCGTTGACCACAAACCGGCCTGCCGTGACGGCATTGCCACTTCGGCCCTGCTGGTGGGACGGACCCTTGCCGGAGAACGGGTATGGGATGTGATGCGCAGTATCGATGCTGCTCTGAAATACCTCCCTGGTTTTGATCCGGATCGTATCGGCATCATGGGTGTTTCCGGCGGCGGGACCACGGTTTTGTATTCCGCCATCCTCGATCCCCGCATTGCCGCCACTTTTCCCATCGATTGTTTTTCTTCTTACGCCGCATCCATCGGCCTTATCAGCCATTGCCCCTGCAACTACATTCCCCATGTGATGGAGTTCTTCGACATGGGGGATCTGGCGGGGCTTATCGCGCCCCGGCCCCTGGTTGTGTCAAACGCTGCGGATGACCGCATATTCCCGGTTACGGAGGCGCAGGAACAGTTTGTCACCGTAAAGCGTATTTATCAGGTATTGGGAGCTGCCGGGAACTGCGCCCACGTCATTGAGCCGGGCGGGCACGGCTCCTATTCGGACGCTTCCTGGGACGTTTTTTTAAAGACAACCGGGTGGGGTTGAGGACCACCGGAAAACAAGGGCTTTAGTACATGCGGCTGTAGATGTCGGGCTTCTCTTCGTATCTGTGAAACCCCCAGCGCCGCTTCAACATCCTTTCTGCTCTGCCCATTGCATGATTGATTTTTGGGTTATAAAATAGTTTATCATGGCTAAGGCGGGAAAAAAACGGATTGGGCTGATACTGGCATCAATACACAAGGGCTCCGCGCAGAACGTATGGTCCAGTTTTGCCCGTGAGGCGGCGGCTGAAGACGCGGCTCTCTTTGTTTTTCCCGGCGGCGAACTTAATTCCCCAACTGATTTGGACTATCTGCGGAATCCGATTTTTTCGCTGGTCAATCCCCACAACCTTGACGGGCTTATCAGTTGGAGTTCCGCCATTGGTAATGTCATTTCCCCGGAGGAGTTCCGGGCCTTCCACGAATCCTTTGCATCCCTGCCCTATGTGACCATTGCCCGCAAGGTTCCGGGCCGTCCCTGTGTACAGTTTGACGCCTATCAGGGCATGAAAAATCTGACTTCCCATTTTATTCATGAACATGGGGCGCGGAAAATCGCCTTTCTCCGGGGGCCTGAGCCCCATGTTTCCGCCATGGACCGCTTTAACGGCTACCGGGACGCCTTTGCGGAAGCGGGGCTTCTCTACAATGAGGCTTTGATTACGGACCCCATGGGCTGGGAAATGGGCGCCGCAGCCTGCGCCCAGCTGGTCGAGGACCGGGGCCTGTTGCCCGGCAGGGATTTTGACACCCTGATAGGCTCAAGCGATATGATGGCCCTCCCCGCCATCCAATACCTTTCCAAATTGGGGTACTCCACACCGGGGGATTACCGGGCCGGGGGATTTAACAACACCATCGAAAGCAAAATCCTGTCGCCCCCCCTTTCCACGGTACACATGCCCTATGCCGAATTATCCGGGGAATCCTTCAAAATACTGAAAGGTTTGTTTGAGTCCCGGCGGGGTGGAGATATTCAAGACGTGGTTTTGGACTGCGAGGTGGTTATCCGTGAATCCTGCGGCTGCCCCGGTGAACGGCCTGAGGGTGAAAGTATTGAAGCCCTTATCCGCTCCCTTAAGGAACAGGAACATTCCGCTACCCATGCCCAGTATCAGCGGGAAAAATGGCACACCGCCCTGTATTTCCTTATATGTGTTCTCTTTTTTT
>BNUT01000265.1 GCA_025997555.1 Spirochaetia bacterium | reverse complement strand
CAGGAGATATGCTTTTAGGGCTTAATTGGAGTTTTTTTGGTGCAATGATGAACACAGATCCTGTGGCCGCTTTTAGCGATGTAGCTAATTCATTGAATTTTGATGTTAAAGAAAACGGACCCGCCGATTTTTCAGTAACTGCAACTATAGACTTGCCAAAATTTTTTGCCACCGCCCGGATACTTAATCTGGGATTAAGTTATGAGTATTACATATTCCATTGGATGTCGGTAGGCACCGGCTTAGGGTTTGGTCCTGAAGTCAATGTAGCGACCAGCGGTAAAAAAACGGGTATAAGCATAGACGGCAAGAGCACTGAAGATGCCGTAACACGAGCCGCAATCAACGAAGCCTTAAAAAATATTCATATACAGGCCGGTTTATTTTTAACGATACCGTTTAATGTCCATTTTAATATTCCAAAGGTTGAATGGCTTTATGGCGGTCTCGGCGTTGAAATACATATCCCTGTTTCTGACATGGGACTCGACGGTCTTATCGGCACTGACATAGCCAAATACTTACCCGGGGGAAGTATAAAAGGAGAGACATTTGTCAGTATGCCCATAGATTTTGGTTTTGATTTTTCCCGTGTAAAAAACAATGGAAAACCTTCGAGGAGCCGTTTGTTTTTTAGGATAGAACCTGAATTTTTTGGCCCGGACTTGATAAGTTTGCCGGTTAGTTTAGTCTGGCAAAGCAGTCTTTGGAAATTGGCGAACGTCGCAATTCCCGGCACAAAATAAAAGGAATACTGAAAATCAGGTATCCGTCAAAAGCCGTCAGAACCGGCGCTTGACGGATATTTTTTTGCCCTGTTTTTCCGGGCAGCTATAGTGATCTTGCATAATTTTTAAGGAGGCTTTTATGAAATTTTTAAGAGAGTGGATGTTGTGTCTGCTGGTATTACCACTTTTTATGTCCTGTGTGACGGTGACCACAAGGCCGGAAAATACCCCCCAGGCAAGGGCTGTGCCGGAAAACACGGTGGCGGTGCGGCAGTCGGTACTTAATGAAGGGGAAAAATATATTGATACGCCCTACGGCAGCCCGCCTAATGTTCCCGTTACCTTTGATTGCTCCGGTTTTATCAATTATACTTTTACCAACGCAGTGAAAATGCCCTTGGCCACTTCTACCAAAGCCTATCTTACCATCGGCAGGGAAATTGATTTTAAGGACGCAAAACCCGGAGACCTTCTGGTCTTTGCCTCTCAGCCGGGGGGTTCCAATCCGGATCATGTTGCCATACTCTACAAAAAAAGTGAAACCGGTGAATTACGCGGTTCCTGGCTTCTTCACGCCATATCAATTCCCATTCAGAGCGCAGCCATCAAGGGCGATCCCTACAAAGACGGCGTAAAAATCGGCGAATTGGGGAAACGGGGCGATGGAGTTTGGCAGAATGAGTATTTTCTGGCCCGGTATATGACTACCAGGCGTGTTATTGAAGAATAGGGACCGCACGCCTACTGGCATAAATCATCCATAATGAGTATATTAGAGGGGACAGGAGAATATCATTATGTTTGAAGAACAGGTTAAATCGGCCCTTGATAATGTACGGCCCTCCCTCCAGGCGGATGGCGGGGATGTGGAATTCGTGTCCCTTGCGGATGACGGCACCGTTTCGGTCAAGCTGACCGGCGCCTGCGGGGGCTGCCCCATGGCCCAGATGACCCTTAAAATGGGCATCGAAAACTACCTTAAAAAGGAAGTTCCCCAGGTCACCTCGGTCATTGGGGTCTGATACTGAATTTCTGCCCCTGAACCGTCAGGATATGGCGGCTCGGGGCTGGGATTACTGCGATTTTATCTTTGTCTCCGCCGATGCCTATGTGGATCATCCTTCCTTTGCGGCGGCTCTTATTTCACGTGTCCTTGAAGCCGCCGGGTACCGGGTAGGGATTATCCCCCAGCCGGACTGGAAAAATCCCGCATCCTATACTGTTTTAGGCCGACCCCGGCTGGGCTTTCTGGTGGGGGGCGGGCAACATGGATTCCATGGTTGCCAACTACACCACCGCCAAAAAGCCCCGGTCCGATGACGCCTATTCCCCCGGCGGCAAAGCCGGTCCCCGCCCCGACCGGGCCACCCTTAAATACGTTGAAGGAATCCACGCCGCCATCCGTACCTTTGGCGCCGCTTACAAAGATATCCCGGTAATTATCGGCGGCATCGAGGCGAGCCTCCGCCGTTTTGCCCACTACGATTACTGGTCCGACACGGTCCGCCGGTCCATCCTGCTGGATTCCAAGGCGGATATCTTAGTCTACGGCATGGGGGAGACACCGATTCTGGAAATCGCCCGCCGCCTTGCCGCAGGGGAAAAAATCACCGCCATCCGGGACGTCCGGGGGACCTGCGTCCGCTTTCACGGGGATTATCCGGCAAATTTTCAAAATAAGACCTCTGCGGGGCAGAAATCGCCGGCAAAAAATCCCACTGCCGCCGGTTTTGTCCGTCTCCCGGACTACGGGGCGGTAAAAGGGACCGATCCCGCCTCCCTTCGCGCCTATGCCGAGCACTTCATGCTCCAAAAACACAATGCCAATCCCGAAACCGGCCAAATTCTGGCAGAATTGAACGACGGGGACCGCTGGGTTATACAGAATCCTCCTGCCTTTCCCCTAAAAACCGCTGAACTGGACCGGATTTACGAGCTGCCTTTCACCCGCCGCGCCCCACATACTGGGGATGGGCGCGG
>BNUT01000264.1 GCA_025997555.1 Spirochaetia bacterium | reverse complement strand
CCATGCATTTTGCCCTGGGGACCAACAAACTTTCCAGCAGCATGGGCTCAGTTGTCGCCTCGATCCGCTATTACCGGAACAAGTTTGTGGACCTCTTCCTCTGCATCCCTTCCATTGTGGCGGCGCTGATCGGTTCCACCCTGGGCTCGTCCCTCACCCTGATCGTCGACGAATCTTATTTACAAAAATTGCTCCTCATTGTGCTGCCGGTGACCGCCTTCTTTGTATTAAAAAACAAACACTTTACCGATGAGGTCACTCCCCTGCCCCGCCCCCGTGCGCTGGTTTTTTCGATCATCATTTCTTTTGTAATCGGCGGCTACGACGGCTTCTTCGGCCCCGGCGCCGGAACCTTCCTCATCCTCCTCTACACGGGGCTGGTCAAACTCGACCCCCGCACCGCTTCGGGGAACGCCAAATTCGTCAATCTGGCCTCCAACACGGGGGCCCTGGCGGTATTCCTCCTGAATGGCCGTACCCTGTTGCCCCTGGGCCTCTGCGCCGGGGCCTTTAGTATTGTCGGCAGCTATCTTGGTTCCGGGCTGGCAATAAAAAACGGCTCCAAACTGATCCGCTTTTTTCTCCTCCTGGTGCTGGCGCTGCTGTTTGTGAAGGTTGGGTACGATTTTTTGTTAACGGGTAATGCCTAATCCAACAGCCAATCCAGCGCATATACCTGCCGGATACCGTTGTAGGAAGCCGGGGGGTCATCATCCAGGGTGATAAGGTACTTGGGGTTGTGATCGGAAATTTTATCAAGGGGAGCAAGTTCCCGTTCCAGAGTCGGCTTGTCCCGGACCGTTAGGGCAACCTGATAATACTCCGGGTTTCCGTTCTTTACCGCCACAAAATCCACCTCCGCAGCGCCCACTTTGCCGATGCACACCTCGTATTCCCGCCTGCGGAGTTCAAGAAACACCACATTTTCCAGCATACGGCCCTGATCGGCCCCTTTACTGCCCAGCAGATAATAACGGAGCCCCAAATCGGCAAGGTAATATTTATCCCCCGTTTTGAGGTGCTGCTTGCCCTTCACGTCATAGCGCCCGGCCCGGTACAGGATAAAGCTGTCCGTAAGGGTGGTGAGGTAGGTTTCCACGGTATGGACCGAAATTTTCCTGCCCGCACTGGTCATTGAGTCGGCGATTTTTTTTGTAGAAGATAAATTCCCGATATTGTCAAAGAGAAACCGGATAACGCTTTCCAGCATGAACACATCGCTGATGTTTTTCCGGGCCACCACATCCTTCAGGACCACCGTATTGTAGATTCCCCCCCAGGTAATCCCGGATAGATCCCTGATTACCCGCTAATTCCAGGGTATAGGGAAAGGAGCTGTTAAGCAGATAGTCCCGGTATCTCCGGGTCAGATCAGAGGCCGCAATCCGTTCCCCCCGCGCCGGTTCACCGAAGGCGGATACATACTCTTTAAAAGAGAGGGGCAGCATGGGAATCTCCACGTAGCGCCCGGACAGCAGGGTGGCAATTTCCCCGGAAAGCATATAGGCGTTGGAACCGGTCACATAGATATCCACATTATCCCGAATATACAAACCGTCCACCGCCCGCTCAAATTCCGGCACCCACTGAATTTCATCCAGAAGAATATAGTTCATTTTGCCGCTTACCAGCCGTTTTTTAAGGTATTCATACAGAGCTTCCCAGGACAGCAGTTCCCGGTAATCGGGATTTTCAAGGTTGATGGCCTGAATTTGCTCCGCAGACACCCCGTTGTTCCCAAGATACTCCCGGAACAAGTCCAGAAGGGTTGATTTCCCGCACCGGCGTATCCCGGTAACGATTTTGATGAGTTTTTTATCCTTAAATTCACTGAGTTTGTTCAGATAGGCGGTTCTTCGTACCACAACAGGAAACTCCCTTTATTGCAATAATATGCAATAAAGAGAGAAAAGTCAATAGTTTTTATATTACATTGCAAAAACATCTTATTATTATAAAGTTTTTGCAATTCATTGCATTATTTTAGTCATCACTGGTCTTGAGTACCGCCAAAAACGCACTCTGGGGCAGTTCCACGTCCCCCACCATCTTCATCCGCTTTTTGCCTTCCTTCTGCTTTTCCAGGAGTTTGCGCTTGCGGCTGATGTCACCGCCGTAGCACTTGGCGAGCACGTCCTTGCGGAGGGCATTCACGGTTTCGCGGGCGATGATCTGGCTACCGATGGAGCCCTGGATGGCTATCTTGAACTGTTGCCGGGAAATCTCGTCCCGGAGCCGCTCGCAGACTATCCGGGCCCGCTCATAGGCGTTGCCCCGGAACACCAGTTGGGAAAGGGCGTCCACGGGCTTGGCGTTGAGGAGGATGTCCAGCTTGGCAAGCTCCGTGGGCTTGTAGTCGGTAATGTCGTAATCAAAGGAGGCGTAGCCCCGGCTGATACTCTTGAGGCGGTCATAAAAGTCGAAAAGGACTTCAGCAAGGGGCATGTCGTAGACAACCTCCACCCGCTTTTCGTCCAGATAGGTCATATTGGTCTGCACCCCCCGCTTTTCCAGGCAGAGGGTCATGATGTTTCCAAGGTAGGTGGTGGGTGTGATCACAGCGGCGCGGATATAGGGCTCCTCGGCCCCTTCGATCCGGCCCTCATCGGGGTAATCGGTGGGGTTATCCACGAAAAGCTCCTCCCCATCGCGGAGGTGTACCTTGTACTTCACCGAAGGGGCGGTAAAGATCACCGACTGGTCGAATTCCCGCTC
>BNUT01000263.1 GCA_025997555.1 Spirochaetia bacterium | reverse complement strand
AGTGTATTCGTCGGGCATTCAGGGCGCAGTCCTCGCCATGCTGATCATCTTTTTGTTTTTGCGTAATTTCCGCAGCTCAATTATTATCGGTATGTCGATTCCGATTTCGATTGTTATCACCTTGATGGTTATGGCGATGATGGATCTGACCATCAATATGATGACCATGTCGGGACTGATCCTGGGCATGGGCATGACGGTGGACTCGTCGATTGTCATTCTGGAAAACATCAACAAGCGGCGGGGCTGGGGCGAAAAGTCGGCGGTTGCCGCCATTTTCGGCAGCAAGAATATGATTATGGCGATTATCGCATCTACCGCAACAACGGTGTGCGTGTTTGTGCCGGTGCTGCTCTACCGCGCGGAACTTGAAATGTACGGTATGATGTTTCAGGAATTGATACTGACCGTGGTGGTGTCGTTGATTGTGTCCCTCATCGTGTCGGTGACCCTGGTCCCGGCCCTGGCCGGTAGTATTCTTAGAATTTATACGCGGACACAAAAGCCCTTAAGGTTTAAGCCTTTTATAATAGTCGATAATATTTTCACTCGTCTTATCAAGGGCCTTGAGGGTGGCTATGCGGTATGTATACGGTTTTGCCTGAAAAACCGGCTGATTGTTTTGGTACTGGTGTTTGCCATACTGATTCTGTCATTATTCCAACTCTCGTCAACCGGCATGAACCTTGCGCCCTCATCCCAGGCAGATGATCAGGTGAACATCAATATTTCACTGCCCGTCGGCACAACCGCCGGGCTTGTTCAGCAGTACCTGTTTGATTTTCAGGAAATTATTGTCAGGGAGCTCCCCCGGGAAGCGTATAACACTATCGTTGTCAATACCGGCGGCAGTAATTCAGGCACAATACAAATTAACCTGCCTAAATTAAAAGATCAAAAGATCAGCGCACGGGAAATTCAAAGTACCC
This sequence comes from Spirochaetia bacterium, assembly GCA_025997555.1. Classification (GTDB taxonomy): domain Bacteria; phylum Spirochaetota; class Spirochaetia; order Treponematales; family Breznakiellaceae; genus BNUT01. The sequence continues at coordinate 1,803 of BNUT01000263.1, read as the reverse complement.
TGACGCCCTTTACAACCCAGTGGAGCGATGTGCGGATTTCCTTTTCATCGGGCCGTGGGCCGGGCGGCGGCAGTGGCAGCGGCGGCGTCAATATCAAAGTCATTTCCGATGATACCGCCGCTATGACAGCGGTATCTGATCAGATTGTGGCTCTGCTTAAGGCAAATGTGCCCCAGGCCCTCAACCCCGCAAGCGGTCTTGATTCGGGCAGTCCCCGTTACGAAGTGCGTATCGACACCGACGCCGCCTCTGCTGCGGGTGTGAACGTCAACACCATTTCTGCGCTGCTTAAAACGGCCATTACCGGATCAACGGCCACGACTTACCATATCGGCGGTGATGATGTGAGCATCATTGTGTCCCTTGCCGAAGCGGACCTGGCAACTCCTGCTGACCTGGGCGCAATTACCATTCAGACAGCCAATGGATTAATGACCCTCGACAATTTTATTACCTACCAGGAGGGCATATCACCGCAGCAGATCCAGCGGGAGGAAGGGGTGCGGGTCAATCGCGTAACGGCGAGTCTTGCACCGGGGGCTGTCGCTACCGAATTGCAGGCCCGTGTCGAACAGCTTGTTAACGAAAATATCGTATTGCCTGAATCGGTAAAACTGGAATACCAGGGTGATGCCAGTGATATTCAGCGTTTCGGCGGCGCCTTCCTCCTTGTTATTTTACTGGCTGTCTTCTTGGTATTCTGTGTAATGGCAGCGCAGTTTGAGTCCCTCGTTGATCCTTTTATCATTTTCGCATCGATTCCGCTTCTGGCCATAGGCGTAATGGTGGTGTACCGGCTCACCGGGCAGACTATGAGCCTGTATTCGTTGGTCGGTATTGTCGCCTTGGTAGGTATTGTGGTCAACAACGGCATCGTTTTGGTAGACTTTACCAACCAGCTTGTGGAACGAAAGACCCCGGTTTTCGAAGCCTGCGTTGAAGCGGGGCGGAACCGCTTGCAGCCGATTTTGATGACCACCCTGACCACGGCGCTCGGCATGGCGCCTATTGCGTTTTTCCCCGGCGAAGGGGCGGAATCCATGCAGCCCATCTGTTTGACCATAGTGGGCGGCCTCCTTTCAGGCGCCTTTATGACCCTCTTTGTGTCGCCTATTTTGTATTCCCTGCTGAACAAACGGCGCGAAAAACGCTTCAACGATCCCGAATCACTTATGAATCAACTGGAAGAAGTGGACGAGACAAGGGCGAAAAATGTAAAGGTGGAACTGATTCGGAAAGATACTTAAAGGTTTTTTAATAATGGAAAAGATACCTGTAGCAATTATCGGCCTGGGCCGCATTGCAAGCCTGTTGGAAGATGACGAGCGCCGGGAGAAGCCCTGCACCCATGCCGGGGCCATTGTTGGCAACCCGGACTGCCGCCTTGCAGCCGGGGCCGATACCGATGAGGAACGCTGCCGCCTTTTTGCGGAACGTTGGCAGGTCCCGGTCTATGCCGATGCTGAAGCCATGCTCGCCGCCCACAAGCCGGACATCCTGGTTATTGCTACCCACCCCGACAGCCATGCCCCTTACTGCCGTCTTGCCGCAACAAACAGTATTCCTGTGGTGATCTGCGAAAAACCCCTGGCTGACAGTTTGGGCCATGCCCGGCAAATCGCCCGGATTACCGGTATCAAAATTGTCACGAACCATGAACGGCGTTATTCGGATGATTATATTTCGGCAAAGGCTATTCTGTCTGAGGAACGGCTGGGAAAACTTCTCGGCGTCCGGGGCTGTCTCTACATGGGCCGGAACCAGCGGCTTCTGGACGTACTCTGGCACGACGGCACCCACCTG
>BNUT01000262.1 GCA_025997555.1 Spirochaetia bacterium | reverse complement strand
GAAATAGTACCAGAAATAGGTGAGTTCCCGTATCAGTAATTCTTTCACAATTTGATCAATTCATATTGCTGGCTGCCCAACCCGGCTTTTCCGCAAAGATAACCTGCAAGCTGCCGGGGGTTCCAGGGTTTACTTTACCAATGATATCAGCGGCAAGGGGCTTATGGCGGCGTATCAGGCCCTGAATACCCCGGTTTCGGGGAAGGTGGCTATCAAACTGCACATGGGGGAGCCGGGGAATGAAAATTACCTGCGGCCGGAAATCGTGCGGGATCTGGTTGTCAATGTGAACGGAACTTTTGTGGACAGCAACACCTACTACGGCGGGCCCCGGGGCATGACCGCCGGGCATTTGCTGGCCGCCAGGGACCACGGCTTTACCTTTGCGCCGGTTGATATTCTGGATTCCGAAGGGGATGTCCGTATTCCCATCAACGGGGGCTTTCAACTCAAGGAAGCGATCCTGGGTTCCCACATCATGAACTATGACTGGATCATTTCGGTGGCCCATTTTAAGGGACATTCCATGGCGGGCTTTGGGGGCACCTTCAAAAATCTTGCCATCGGCATCGCCTCCCCGCGGGGCAAAAAAACCATCCACGACAACGAGGGGGGCGGTATGTTTTCCACTTCGGGACCCGCCTTCTTTGAAAAGATCATCGATTACAATGCGGGGCTCATGCAGGCAAAACAGGGCCGGATGCTCTACATCAATGTGCTGAACAACCTTTCCATAAGCTGCGACTGCGATGCCAACGCCCCCCATCCCGACATGGCGGACATCGGCATCATGGCGTCACTGGACCCGGTGGCCCTGGAAAAGGCCAGCCTGGACCAGATCTACGCCCGGCCCGAGGAAGAGCGGCGGCATCTGGTGGAACGGATCGAATCCCGGCAGGGCAGCTTGCAGGTTATCTTTGCGGAAAAAGCCGGGTTGGGCAGCCAGCAATATGAATTGATCAAATTGTGAAAGAATTACTGATACGGGAACTCACCTATTTCTGGTACTATTTCTACATCCAGCTCTACCAGATTGCTGGGTACTGGGTGTTGGGGATGGTCTTGGGATCGGTAATCTCCGTATTCGGAAAAGAAAAGATACACCAAATGTTTGCCTCCATGCAGGACAAAAAGCTGGGGGCCTTGGGGGTGATTCCGGCTTCATTGCTGGGCATCGCATCCCCGCTCTGCATGTACGGCACCATACCGATTACCGCCTCCTTCGCCAACAAGGGCATGGAGGAGGACTGGATCGCCGCCTTTATGATGAGTTCGATCCTGCTGAACCCCCAGCTCCTGTTTTACAGCGCCGCCCTGGGACCCACAGCGCTGATTATCCGCTTCGTCAGTTGCCTCGTGTGCGGTGCAGTTGCGGGGCTCTGCGTACGTATCTTCTATAAAAAGAAGAAGTTTTTCACCTTTACTGCATTTGAAAAAAACGAAAGCCACGACACGGACCCCAACCTTTTTATCAGGCTCCTTAAAAACATCGGACGGAACATCAAGGCCACTGCTCTTTATTTTTTGATCGGGGTGGCACTTTCCGCTTTATTCCAGCGTTACGTCCCGCCGGACGCCATGGCGGCCCTTTTCGGCAGGAACCGGGGCTTCGGCCTCCTCATGGCCGCCACCATCGGCGTGCCCCTTTACGTCTGCGGGGGCGGCACCATCCCCCTGCTTATGGGCTGGCTGCAAACCGGTATGAGCATGGGCTCCGCAGCTTCGTTTATGATCACCGGCCCCGCCACAAAAATTACCAACTTGGGGGCCGTTAAAATTGTTTTGGGGATCAAAAACTTCGCCATCTATATCGCCTTCACTATTGTGTTTGCATTGTTAAGCGGATTTTTTGTAGACTATGTGTTAAGGATAGGAGCATAGCAGTTTGATGAATTTAAATAAGTTAGCGAATCTGTTTAACAAAAAACAGTTTTTCGCAGTATTACTGTTGCTGTTGCCTCTGGTTTTCGCCGCTGCCCGTGAGGTGGAAGTTATTGTCCGGGACGCCGATTTGGATCAGCCCCTTGAGGGCGCGGGAATCCGATCATGGGATGGGGCGGAGTATACCACCGATGTCAATGGCAGGCTGACCTTTTCGGTCCCCGATGATCGCCCGGTGATCATCACCATTGCCTATCCGGGCTATGCCAATCTGCGGCTGCCCATTCCCCTTCAGGGGAATTCTTTTATCGCCGGTTTACACTTGCAGGGATTGATGGAAAATCAGGAGCTGGTCATAGAGGCTAATCGCAGCGGGGCCCGTAGTAATACTGTGGGCAGGAGTGATGGCCGCGGGGCGGCAATCGGCGGGGAGGTTTTGTCACGGACCGCTGAAACCGGTCTTGTTGAAGATACCATGACCGCCGTTAAACTGCTCCCCGGTGTGGGGTACACGGGCTTTTTTGACGCCATGCCGTCGATCCGCGGCGGTGAGCCCGGAGATTTGGTGGCGGCGCTGGACGGTTTTTATATCGAAAATCCCTATCACTGGGACGGCGGTTTTTCCATCTTTGATCCCCGGATGATCGAGAGCGCCAGGCTTAGTCATGGTGTTTTTTCCGCCCGTTACGGGCACACCATTTCCGGCCTGCTGGAACTTGCCTCAAAGCAGTCCTCCCCGGAGGATTTTGAATGGACCATCGGGCTTTCAACCAACGCGGCGGATATGAGCCTGTCCTTTCCCCTGCCGTCGAATGGGGTATCACGGGGCGGTGTTACGATCATGGGAAAGGTCACATG
>BNUT01000261.1 GCA_025997555.1 Spirochaetia bacterium | reverse complement strand
CATCACCACCTCCTGCAAGAATGTGGAAGCTGCGGCCCGGCTCCTTGACTGGGGTTACAGCGAGGCAGGGCGTATGTACTACAACTTCGGCACCCAGGGGGAATCCTACACTATGGTGAACGGCTATCCCACCTATACGGACCTGGTGATGAAGAATCCTCAGGGGCTCCCGGTGGTACAGGCCATGTCCGCCTATGTCCGCGCAACCTATAATGGGCCTTTTGTCCAGGACGTCCGATATACCGAACAGTACCAGGCCCTGCCTGAGCAGAAAGAAGCATTGACGGTCTGGTCCATCCCCGCATCCCTTAACCGGGTAGTACCGGCCATCACCCCGACCCCTGAGGAAAGCCGGGAATACGCCACCATCATGACCGACATAGACACTTACGCCAAGGAGATGCTCCTGAAATTCATCCTGGGCACGGAGAATCTGTCAAACTGGAACACCTATGTGAACACCATCAACAATATGGGCCTTTCGCGGGCCCTGGAAATTCAGAATAACGCCCTAGGGCGCTATAACAAACGTTAAGGCAGGAAACAATGATGCAACTTCTTTCAAAACCGGAGTATATAGAAAAGACCGCCGCAGACCGGGACCGGCGTATGGCCTGGTGGCGGGAAGCCCGTTTTGGGATGTTTGTCCACTTCGGTCTCTACTCCGTGCTGGGACGGCACGAGTGGGCCATGGCGGAAGAAAACTGGCCGGTGGATGAGTACGAAAAGATCGCCCCCCGGTTCCAGCCGAAACCGGGGGCTCCCCGCGAATGGGCCGCCCTGGCAAAGGCTGCGGGGATGAAGTACATGGTGCTGACCACCCGCCACCACGAAGGCTTCAGCCTCTGGGATTCCAAAGCGAACCCCTTCAACAGCGTGAACTACGGCCCCAAGCGGGACATCGTGCGGGAATATGTCGATGCCTGCCGGGAATACGGTCTGCGGATAGGCTTCTACTCCTCCCTGATGGACTGGCATCACCCCGATGGCGGGGCTGCGGCCTACGACAGCGCCGCCCGCAAGCGTTTTACCGATTACATCTACGCCCTCAATGAGGAACTCCTTACCCAATACGGCAAGATCGACATCCTCTGGTACGACGTGTCCCGGCCCATGGAAACCTTTGAGGGCTGGAATTCCCTGGAGATGAACCAGCGGCTCCGCGCCCTCCAGCCGGACATCATCATCAACAACCGTTCCAAGCTGGACGAGGACTTCGGCACCCCGGAAGAGAAGATCACCGCAGAAAAAGACCGGGATTGGGAGTCCTGCATGACGTACAACGGCATCAGTTGGGGTTATGTCGATTCCGCTCAGGTGGGGCCTTACAGCTACACCGCCCCGCAGATACTGAAAATGCTGGCCCGGTGTACCTCAGGCGGGGGCAACCTGCTCCTTAATATCGGCCCCGCCCCCGATGGTTCCGTGCCCTCCGAGGCGGTCGAGCCCCTCAACGCCGTGGGAAAGTGGCTGGAAAAAAATGGAGACTGCGCCTACGGCAGGGTCACCCGGCCCAAAAGCTGGGGAATCGGCAGCGGCCTCTGCGCCCTCACCCTGAAGGGCAGCAAAGCCTACCTCTGGAATTCCATCTGGCCCGCCGATGGTGAACTAATCCTGGGGGGCTTTGTCAGCAAGGTCAAATCTGCCCGGATCCTCGCCACCGGCCGGGAACTGAATTTTGTTCAGGAAAAGCACCGCATCTTCCTCCGCAACCTTCCCCCGGACTGCCGGGATACCCTGGTTGGGGTAACGGTGATCGTCCTGGAATTCGACGGGGAGCCGGAAACCATCGGCTTTGCCTCAAGGCCCCAATTGAACAACGGACGGATATTTTAGCCGGAAATGGGTCTGCGCCTGAGAAACCTGAGGTTTCTCAGGCGCAGACCTAAATGGCGTCTCTTTTAATCTTCTTGGTCGTGGTCATTTCCATCTCCTTATCCAGAACCGTAACCTTTTCGATACGTTGGTAGGGGAGAAGCCGCTGGTTCACTTCGGAGATGATGGCGTTGATGCGGGTTTTGATTGCCGCTTCGTCCTTGCCTTTGAAAAATTCCGGGCTGGGGTAGACCAGGGCCTCGATCCCTTCGCTCTTCATTTTTTTATCCAACACAAAACCACGGATCAATATCTGCTCGATTTCTTCAAAGAGCTGGAACTCGTTTTCGATTTCTTCCGGGTAGACATTTTTGCCCCCCTCGGTAACGATCATGTTTTTGGCGCGGCCCGTCAGGTAGAGGTAGTTTTCGCTGTCCAGGTAGCCCAGGTCCCCGGTTTTGAGGTAGCCGTCGGCGGTAAAGGCCGCAGCGGTTTCTTCGGGCATCTCGAAATAGCCCTTCATCACCACCGGCCCCTTCAGGATGACCTCCCCCACGCCCCGCTCATCGGGATCGAGGATCTTCATGTCAACCTGGGGAATTACTTTTCCTACGCTGGTTTCCTTGTAGTGATCCACCGGATTCAGGTTGATGATGGGACTGGTTTCCGTAAGGCCGTAGCCCTGGACAAAGTCGAGCCCCAGCTGGTTGTACTTTTTGAAGACGCTGGGGGCCAGGGGGCCCCCGCCGCAGATGCAGGTCCGCAGGGTGGTCAGGGATGCTGCGTCCAATACCGAATGGAACATCTTCTTCCCCGGATTCACCTTGAAGACCTTTTTGATAAGTCCCGAAAGAGCCATCAGGCAGGAAATCAATCCGTAGACAATGGGGCCCTTGGCCTTGATCCCCCGGAGTACCCCCGCCAG
>BNUT01000260.1 GCA_025997555.1 Spirochaetia bacterium | reverse complement strand
TTCATTAATGTGGTAAAAAAAACAACCAAAGCAGCGACTATCAGCGCCGCCGCTGCCAGGGGCACAACTTTAACCGGCCCTTTCCGGTTTTCCTTTATCGCCTTGAGCAGAAACTTGAGCCTTTTTACCTCGCCGCTGCTCAAGTCCTTCTTTAAAATGATATCCTCCCCCGCAGTTTCAAAGCAGGAATTGAAAAAATCCCGATCCCCGGTGTGTTCAAGATATTTGAGGTATTTTTTTTCAAAAATTTTCTGCGGAATGGGCTTATGAAGCTGTTTAGGGGATTTTACCGACTTTGTCGGCTTCGGCTTTACCTCTTTCTTGTCATCAGCCATTTAAACCTTCCGTTATTGCCCTGGTTATCTGCGAAAAAAATGGCATTTTCGCGATAGCCTTGAAAATTTTTGTATTTCTGATCTTTGGGGCGATGATATTCCGGTACAGGGGAACCAGGGCCATGACTAGGAAAAACACCGGCAGCCAGAGCACGATGCCACCCACAAGCCCCCCGGCGACCAAGGTATTGTTAAACCGGGTAAAGGGCACAAAGGGCATGTTGTACAGGGTGGTAAACAGGGGCCGGAGCGCCTCAATATGGAGGATCTCCCAACCCAGGGCATCCGTCAAAGAAGAAATCAGGGGCATGAAAAGCTTGATAAGGGCCATCACCAGCACCTTTGAAGCGTGGTTATGATGAAAGAAGAATGATACTACAAAAAAGACAATCCAAAAAATATTGCCCGTCGGCACGAGCCCCAAAAGCAGCCCCCAGGCAAAGCCCGCCGCAATCTGGCTTTTTTTCACATTGCCGTTCAGGGCAACGATAAGTCTTGCGATTGTTTGTACCATAATAGCCCTATGATAGTATCAGAAAGCTTCAGTGTAAAGTTCCCGCAGTAACCCACAATTCACGCCAAGTTCTGTCCCCAAATAGCGCTCCATCCCGCCAAAGTCCGTTTCGATCCGGGTAAAGGCCGCCTCAAGATAACTCCGCCGGACAGACATTACCGGTTCCAGGTGAGGTTCCTGTTTAAGCCATGCCCGGTACTTATCCTTAAGGCAGGCGCCGGAAAGGAGGTAATCCTGATAGATGGTTTCCCGATCAACACCAATAGCCGAAAGGATCAATGCCGCTGCCAGACCGGTGCGATCCTTCCCTGCGGTACAGTGGAACAGCAGGGGAACATTTTCTTTTTGGGAAAGAATTTTGAAAAATTCCCGGTACCGGGGCCGGGCCTTATCCGGCAGAACCCTGTAGAGTTCTTCCATCAAGGTTTCCCCGCTTACCTCTTTTCCCACCCGGCTCAGATCCATCATATTCCCCGCCTCAATGGACAGAGGCCAAGTCTTTTTCATTGTAACGAGTTCACAGTCCGGAGCCCGCTCTACCTCACCTGCTCCCCGGAAGTCCACAATGGTCCTGATTCCCTTCTTTTCCAGCAAAGCCCGGTCCTCATCGGAGGGCTGATAGAGATCTCCTGCCCGGAAAAGCAGCCCCCACTTCACCTGATGACCAGCGTCGGCAGCATAGCCCCCCAAGTCCCGTACATTGAAAAGGCTATCCATGGGCAGGAGCCGGGGATTTCCATCCTCATTATTGGTCATTATCATACTATTCATTTTCCATAAAAACCTATAAAATGTAAGTATATTATGGAATTTAAAGAATTTAGCCTGCACCCTGACCTTCAACGGGGTATCGCGGAAGCGGAATATATCACCTGTATGCCCGTTCAGGAACAGGTGCTTGCCAATGCCTTTGGAGGCCAGGACCTCTACGTGCAGTCCCAGACCGGGACCGGAAAAACCGCCGCCTATCTCATCGTCATTTTCCAGCGGCTCCTGACCGAGGACCTTGTTGCGGGAAAAAAGGCGATCATCATGGTTCCCACCCGTGAGCTGGCGGTTCAGGTTGAGGAAGAGGCGAAAGTTATCGGCAAATACCTTCCCTTTCAGGTTGGCAGTTTCTATGGCGGGGTGGGCTATGTCCAGCAGGAGAAGATGCTCCGGGACAATGTGCAGATTTTGGTGGGCACCCCTGGCCGGGTCCTGGATTTGAACGCCTCGGGCAAGATGAACCTTATGGACATCGCCTTTCTGGTGCTGGACGAGGCGGACCGGATGTTTGACATGGGCTTTTACCCGGATCTGCGGAAGCTTATCAAGGTGATCCCCCCGGTGGACCGGCGGCAGACCATGCTTTTCAGCGCCACCCTTAACGCCTGGGTCAAAAACCTCGCTTGGGAATACACCAAGTCCCCCTATGAGATCGAGATTGAGCCCGAAAGCGTCACCGTGGACGAGATCGACCAGGTCCTCTACCACGTCCCCTCGGAGGACAAGATGCGGCTCCTTTTGGGCATCCTGGAACGGGAAAAGCCCGAAAGCGCCCTCATTTTCTGCAACACCAAGCGTTACACCGAAATCATCGCCAAACGGCTGCGGATAAACGGCTATGAATGCGAGTTCATCATCGGGGACCTGCCTCAGTCAAAGCGGCTCAGCGTCATCGAGGATGTAAAAGCCGGACGGGTCAACTTCCTTGTGGCCACCGATGTGGCCGCCCGTGGACTCGACATTGAGGGCCTTGCACTGGTGGTCAACTACGACCTCCCGGTGGAGGCTGAAAACTACGTCCACCGCATCGGCCGCACCGCCCGTGCGGGCAAAACCGGCCGGGCTATCACCCTTGCCAGTGAGCAGGATGTCTACGAACTGCCGGATATCGAACGGTACATCGGGAAGAAGATTCC
>BNUT01000259.1 GCA_025997555.1 Spirochaetia bacterium | reverse complement strand
AAACCGGCGGGTTTACCCGTGTGGATGGCAACGTCCGGGGCAAGGTAACCGTAAAGGGCCGGGTGGTGATTGGAAAAGCCGCCCGGATGAAGGGCAATGTCAGTGGGACTGCCATAACCATTGGCGGGGTAGTGTACGGCGATGTGCTGGCCAGCGAGAAGCTGGTGATTCTCTCCACAGCTTTGATAATAGGGGATGTTATTACCCGGCGTATCCAGGCCGATGAGGGCTGTCTTATCCATGGCAAGGTTGTGGTCTGCCCCACAGAAGAAAGCTGGACCAGGGCCGTCTCCGAGTACCAGGATGCCCAGGGGATCAAGTCGGCCCTTTCCTCATTTGCAAGAGGGGAACCGCGAACCGAAGATTCGGCGCTACTCCGCAGCCCAGTTGGGGCCCCAAGAATCTATGGCCAAGATTGATTTTCCCGATCCCGGAGCTTCTTTTTTAAACCCCGCTTCTTATGCCAATGTAAAGACTGAATCCAAAAAGGCCCAGGATAAGTCCACGGTACAGAAAGGCCAAAGATCCCGTTTTTCTTCGATCCTGGAAACCACCCGTGAGGAAGCCGCTGCGGAATTGGGCACCCCTCAGGAGCTGCCTGTTTCGGAAGAAGCGGTCAATCATCTGCTGGACGATGTTCGCAGCGCCGGGGATGAGCTGCGGAATCGGCCCTTCCCGGAGGAGATCATCCGTTATAAACGGGCGGTTCGGGATTTTTTGCACTATATTGTCGAAAACGGCTACACGACAGAACAGCAGACCAGCGGGACCAATCTTTTGAAGCGCAAAAAATTCACCCTGGTTCAGGTGGCGGATAAGAAGCTTGAGGATATGGCCGCCATGCTGATGACCAGTCAGATGAATCAGCTTGAGCTTCTGGCCCGCCTTGAGGAAATAACGGGTCTTCTGGTAGATTTACTGCAATAAGGAATGTATATGAGCGATCAGGACGATGACGGCATTCTGTCGGACGAAGATATAATAGATGAAGATATTTCTGCCCTGGAAGACAACCCTGAGGAACAGGAAATGGAAAGCGCCGGTATCGCAGTGGAAACCGGCAGCCATGGGCCCGTCGAAGTGGGAACTCCGGTCTACCGGCTGCGGCTTTTCTATTCCAACGAGACCTTCCTCGCCGTATATAAAGGGGACCCTCTTACGCCCACATCAATGGTGCTGGTGCCGACCCGGTATGGCCGGGACCTGGCCCAGGTTATCGGCCCGGTCCATCGGAACAGCGGTCAGTTATCCGATATCGCCTGGATTGAACGGCCCGCCTCAAAGGATGATCTGGAAAGATCCGCCTATAACCGGGATCAGGAAAAGGACGCTTTTCATATCTGCAAGGAAAGAATTGAAGCCCACCGGCTGGAAATGAAACTGGTCTCGGTCCATTATCTGCTTGAGGAGCCCAAGATACTCTTTTTCTTTACCTCGGAAAACCGGGTAGATTTTCGGGATCTGGTAAAGGACCTGGTGAACATCTTCAAAATGCGGATAGAACTGCGTCAGATTGGCGTCCGTGATGAGGCCCGTGTTGTGGGCGGCCTGGGGGTCTGCGGCCGCTGTTACTGCTGCCACGCGGTCTCGGATAAACTCAGGCCCGTGTCCATCAAAATGGCCAAGGATCAGAACCTGTCCCTCAACTCCATGAAAATCTCCGGCCCCTGCGGCCGCCTTCTCTGCTGCCTCTCCTACGAACACAATTTCTACAGCGAAGCCCGCCGCCAAATTCCCCAGGAAGGGGCCCGGATAAACTACGAAGATGCTGCGTGGCGCGTTACGGAAGTCAACGTAGTCATGGGCCATCTCAAACTCTCATCCGAAGACGGCCGCATCCTCACCATCCCCGTCTCCGGCTTCGAAAAGGTTGAAGGCCGCTGGCGCATTAGGCGGCCGGAACATGCAACCGAACCCGAAGGGTGAGGTTCCCCTCTTGAACCTGTTACAGATAAGGAATAAATCGTTCAGGTAAACTTTCGGTACAGGGTAGCCCATTCGGTTTTTACGAATTCAAACCCGGTGTTCATTCCAAAGAGGGTTTCCGAATTACCGATGAACAGAAAAGATTTGGCCGCCATGGATTCCCAGAAGCGGCCAATGACTGCGGCTTGGGCGGCTTCATCAAAATAAATGATCACGTTCCGACAAAAGACAATGTCAAAATTCCGCTGGAGCGAATCGGTTTGGAGGTTATGACAGTCAAACCGTATTTTAGACATGATGTCGGCGTGGACCCTGTAGCCGCCATCAACCTTATCAAGGTATTTTTTTAAGTAGCTGTCGGGGATGCCGACGATTTGGGTGTCCGAGTAGAACCCTTCCTTGCCGACCGCAAGGCTTTTCAGGCTGATATCGCTGGCCACAATCTCGAATTTCCAGAGTGGGGGAAGGATTTCGCTTAAAAATATGGCGATGCTGTAGGGCTCCTCCCCGGTGGAACAGCCGGCGCTCCAGATTTTGATGGTGGTATTCCCCATAGTCTGCTTGATCTTCATCAATTCCGGGATAACAAAGTGTTCAAGGGCGTCAAAATGGGCCTGATTGCGGAAAAAACGGGTCAAATTGGAGAGAAATTCAGTGTCCGCCATGCCATTATGCTAAAAGCAGGGATAGGACATGTCAATCCATTGACCAATCATGCCCGGCTCGGGATAATAGTTCTACATGAATAAGTTTATTTTTATCTCAGGGGGAGTGTGTTCCAGTTTGGGGAAGGGTGTGGCCGCTTCTTCCCTGGGGGCTTTGCTGGAAAGCCGGGGGCTGAATGTCCGCA
>BNUT01000258.1 GCA_025997555.1 Spirochaetia bacterium | reverse complement strand
GGGGGAATAGATTGAAATGCTGGAAAACCATGCCCATGCGGCGGCGGTGGAGGTCGATGTCAACCTTTTTGTCCGCCAGGTTGATCCCCTCAAAGTAGATTTCCCCGCTGCTGGGGGCTTCAAGGAGGTTGAGGCTGCGGAGCAGGGTGGACTTTCCCGATCCGGAGGGCCCGATGACCGCGACAACCTCGCCGTTTTCGATGTCGATGTTGCAGTCCCGCAGGGCTTGTACCTCGCCCCTGTTGTATTCCTTGGAGAGGCGCCGCACGGAAATGAGTTTATCGCTTGTCCCCACGCCTCATCCTCCTTTCGATTGCCTCTATCGCCTTGCTTGCGGGGTAGTTGATGCAGAAATAGGCAAGCGCCACCAGCACGTAGGGGCCGATGGTGATATAGGTGGTGGCAGCCACGGTCTTTGCGGCCCACATGAGCTCAACCATGCCCAGGGTCGAACAGATCGAAGATTCCTTGACCATGGTGATGAGCTCGTTTGCCAGTGCCGGAAGGACATTCTTGATCGCCTGGGGCAGGACCACCATGGCCATGGCGTCCCCTGCGCTCAGCCCCAGACTCCGGGCCGCCTCGTTCTGCCCGGCGTCAACCGCCAGTATCCCCGCCCGGAAAATTTCCGCCACATAGGCGGCGCTGTTCAGGGCCAGGGCCACCACCCCGGGGATGAACATGGCAAGGTTGATAAAGCCGAAGATGCGGGTGGTCGGCACTTTGATGTAATTGAAAAGGCCGAAGTAAACCAGGGCCAACTGAACCAAAAGGGGGGTGGACCGGAAGATGGCGATGTACGCACCGGAAATCGCCCGCACGACCCGCAGTTTACTAAGCCGCATCAGGGCCAGGAGCAGGGCGGGGAACACAGCCAGGCATACGGAAACCACCGAAAGCAGCAGGGTATACTCGATCCCCTGCACAAAGAGGGGAAAGTACTTGGGCAAAAACGAAAAATTAAAGAAATTCGTCGTGGACATTTACCGCCAGGCTCCCGGCCCTAATGAAAGCACGGCCTATTCGATGGCCTGGGCGCTGAGGGTATCAGCCTCGGCGGCCCATTTTTCCACAGACCCGTCGGAAGTGACCCGTGCAATGGTCCTGTTAAAGGATTCCAGCAACTTTCCGGGGTCACCCTTTTTGACGGACACCACATAGGGGGCCGTCACCCCGATTGCCACATTGGCTACCGCCAGACCGTCATTCTTGTCCGCGTATTGCTGGGCCACGGCGGCGTCCAGCACAATGGCGTCGCACTTGTTGTAGACCAGGTTGTTCACGAGGTCTGTGACGGAGGACACCGCAAGCAGGGATGCGCCGGGCATCTTCTCGTTAACCAGTTCCGCCTTGGTGGTACCCATCTGGGCGCCCACGGTCTTGTTTTTGAAGCTTTCCAGTGAAGTGAACCCTGTTTTTTCATTCGCCCTTACCAGAATCTGGGGAGGATAATCCAAAAAGTAGGGCTCGGAGAAACTGGCCACATTGGAACGCTCCTCGTTCACTTCGATGGCGGCGATAACCGCATCAACCTCACCCTTTTGCAGGGAGGCCATGAGGTTATCAAAACTCATGTTGACGATTTCAAGCTTGAACCCCAAATCCCCGGCAAGCTGTTCCGCCAGGAAAACATCGATGCCCACGTACTGCTTTTCCCCGGCGCTGTTCAGGATGATAAACTCGTAGGGGGGGTAATCGGCGGAGGTACCGATGTTCAGCGTTGTCTTTGCCTTAGGTTCCTTCTGCCCTCCGCAGGCTGCGTCACGGGAGGCCATACCGAAGACCATCACCGCCGCAATCAAAACCAAAAATCCCTTTTTCATATCCCTTCCTCCTTATTGTTTCATTCTTTATTTCATTGATGATATTACATCGATCAACAGGTTAGAATCCACATTGCCGCCGCTTATCAGAAGGGCAATATTCCGCCCCGGAATCTCATCCCCATACTGCAAAAGGGCGGCAATCGGCACGGCCCCGGAAGCCTCCGCCACAACCTTTTCTTTAAGCACCGCATGAGCCATGGCAGCGCGGATAAAGGATTCCTTCACTGTTAAAGAAGGATCGAGCCATTCCCGCATATCGTAGGCAAGCCGCCCAATACCGCCCACCATGGCGTCGCACACGGAGGCGGAGGCGGGGTATTCATGGTAATGGCGGCCATCCCTGATCCCATCCGGCCAAGCGGTGCAGGCTTCGGAGCATACGGGGATCACCTTGAGGCCGGGTTTTTTGGACTTTCCCGCCACCGCAATACCCATACAGAGCCCGCCGCCGCCAATGGGGGCCAGAATCGTATCAATATCGGGGTTCTGTTCCAGTATCTCTAGGGCAACTGTTCCCTGCCCGGCGTAGACATCAGGATCATCATCCCAGCCATCAATGTAGGTGAGGCCGCTCTCCTTGATATAGGCCACACCCTGGATGTATGCCTCATCAAAGTTACCGCCCATCGCCTTCACATCCCCGCCGTAATACCGGATCCTGTCGATCTTGCTTTGGGGGGTTGTTGTGGGGACGATGATCTTCGCAGTCCCTATGCCTAAAAGCTGCGCCCCGTAGGCTACGGCTATTCCATGGTTACCCGAAGAAACCGCCGCGACCCCGGCATTTTTCTGTGCCGCCGAAAGGAGCAGGAGCTTGTTGAGGGCTCCCCGTATCTTGTAAGCCTTAACCGGCTGCTGGCACTCAAGCTTTAAAAAAACGCTGTGCTTTTCGCTGCTCAGGTAGATGGACTTTTCAAGGGGGGTCTTGTAGACAAAATCCCCGATGCGCAGCCGGGCCGCTTCAACATCCGCCGCGCTCAGCC
>BNUT01000257.1 GCA_025997555.1 Spirochaetia bacterium | reverse complement strand
ATACACCTTGAAATCAAGCTCGTTGCCTTTGGCCTCCTGACATCCACTATTTCCCTAGTGTTCCGTTCAATTATTACCTGTGTCTTCAGCGTGTGGCGTTTTTTTCCCCGAATAATACTTCTTTTGACCTTCTTTCGGGCGATTTATGGGACTTTCCGTGACATCGACCACAATATACTCAATGGTGTCTGATTTTCTTTTGAGCACTTTTTTCCCGGGCAGGGCAAAGGCGCCGTCTTTAACCAGGGTATCTTCCGCCCATTGGATTGCAAGACAGACCGTGCCTTTACAGACGCCGTATTCCGCCGCAATACTGTCCATCGTCCGGTATTCCCTTAAGTATTTTAAGGCGATGTACAGTTTGTCTTCGACTGTCAGCTTGGGAGGCTTGCCTCCATTTTTATGCAATGTGTCGAACTCCTTTTGGAGAATCGACAGCATTTTATGAAAAGTACCGGGCTTTACCCCGTACAACCGCTTAAAAAGAACCGCTTTGGCATCCTGTGCCTTCTTTCCCCTACCCATTTCGGTATTATACTATTTTTTGAGTTATTAAACAAGTCTACTGAATCTGACCTATATAGCGCGAATAAATCCCGATTTACCCTGTACCATCTTATTTGAAGAATCAGAATGGAAAATCCTCTATTGCGCTGCAAACAGGACAAAGAGAGTTCCTGACAGGCCGTATACCATTAAACAAGCGGTAGATTATGTTGGCTGGCCAGGCGGTCCTAAACGTGTTCTCAGCGATGGACCGCCGGGGGTCAAAACTATTTGGGCCGGATTACAGAAACGTTACACGCTTCTGGATTACCGTGAATTATTTGACTTTATGGGGCAAGTTTAGAGCTTGCCCTGCGGTTATTGATTTTTTCAAATTACAATAGCGCCGGTTTTGATATATGTGATAAACATACAATTGAAGAAAGCAATAGACTTTTGTATTTACTAAAAAGATTGTGAGGGTACATGGCAGTTAATACAGATATTACCGTAACATCTCCGTTGCTCCCTCCACTTGACGAATTCATCCCTTATCTTGAGGATATCTGGAAGCGAAAATGGATAACCAATAACGGTTTCTATCATCAAGAATTGGAAAAAGCATTATCTGAATATTTAAAAATTCCGTATATCAGTCTTTTTACCAACGGAACGCTGCCGTTAATGGTTGCGTTACAGGCACTCAGGATTAGCGGAGAAGTGATAACTACTCCTTACAGTTTTGTGGCGACCACCCATGCACTCTGGTGGAACGGCATTAAACCGGTTTTTGTAGATGTGGAAGAAAAAAACGGCAATCTTGATACTGATAAAATTGAGGCGGCGATTACGCCCAAGACAACGGCGATTATGCCTGTTCATGTATACGGCAATCCCTGTAACACGGAAGCGATACAATTAATTGCGGATAAATATGGGTTAAAGGTGATTTACGATGCGGCCCACGCTTTTGGAGTGGAAAAAGACGGGAAGAGTATTTTAATCGCCGGGGATATTTCTACATTGAGCTTTCATGCAACTAAAACATACAACACGGTAGAAGGCGGCGCGTTAATCTGCCATGACAAAGCAACTAAAAAACGGATAGATTATTTAAAAAACTTCGGTTTTGCCGGTGAAACCGAAGTGGTTATGCCGGGTATTAACGGAAAAATGGATGAAATCCGTTCCGCTTACGGCCTGCTCAATCTTAAATATGTTGATGCCGCTATCGAACAAAGAAAAAAAATTGCTTCACTGTATCGTCAGCAATTACAGGACATTCCCGGAATAAAGATGGTGGATGATATTTCTCATGTGAAATCGAATTATTCTTATTTTCCTGTCTTTATTAATAAAGATGAATATGGCATAAGCAGAGATGAATTATATGAAAAACTGAAAAGCCGCAATATATATGGAAGGCGGTATTTTTATCCGTTGATTAGTACGTTTTCACCTTACAGGGGCTTGGATTCTGCCACGGAAGACAATTTGCCTATTGCTCATAAATTGGCAGATAGGGTGATTTGCTTGCCGATGCATCATGGGTTGAATGAGGAAGATATAAAATTGATTGTTTCTATCATAAATGGGGGTAGGTAGATATGAAACTTGGAATTATGCAGCCATATTTTCTGCCGTATATCGGTTATTGGCAATTAATAAAAGTAGTTGATGTTTTTGTAATATATGATAATATTAAGTATACCAAGAAGGGATGGATTAATAGAAATAGATATCTGCAGAATAGTACAGATGCATATTTTACCTTGCCATTAAAAAAAGATTCCGATTTTTTAGATGTAAAAGATAGGTATATAGCAGATTCATTTGATAAAAATAAAACCATTAATCAAATTAAAGCTGCCTATGAAAAAGCACCATATTATTATTCGGCCTTTCAATCGTTTAAAACATTAATAGAATATGATGAATTAAACTTGTTTGAATATATTTATTTTTCGGTTAAACATATTTGTGCGTATCTGTCTATAAAAACAAAAATAATTAAGAGTTCTGAAATTATGATAGATCATTCCCTAAAATCAGAAGATAAAGTGATAGAAATATGCAAATGGTTAAAGGCAGATACTTATATCAATTCTATTGGAGGACAAGAACTTTATTCCAAAGAACATTTTAAACATAATGGGATAAACCTTAGTTTTATTCAATCAAATGAAATTAAATATAAACAGTATGATAATGATTTTGTACCATGCTCATCAAAACAACCAAGATTCCCCTGTGTAATAATATCTGATTTTGAAAAATTTATTGTCCTTGAAAAATCTTTGGTAAAATCAACAAACTGCGGAACACTAATAAAAGTCTTTTCCGT
>BNUT01000256.1 GCA_025997555.1 Spirochaetia bacterium | reverse complement strand
AATATTGACAAGGTTGAACAGCAGAAAATTCTGGAAATTCTCAATGTCCGCCAGCGGATGGAGCAGGTTTTGGTGTTTATCAAGAAAGAACAGGAACTTCTGCGGATTCAGCACCGGATTCAGAAGGAAATCAACGAAAAAATCGAGAAATCCCAGCGGGATTACTTCTTAAAAGAGGAACTCAAGGCGATCAAAACCGAATTGGGGATGACCACCGATGCGAAAAGCTCCGAGTATCAGCGTTTTAAGGAAAAACTGGATACCTTTAAGTTTGAAGGGGAGATCAAGGAGACCGTGGATCAGGAGCTTGAGAAGTTCAACCTTATGGATCCCAACTCTGCCGAATTCATCGTTACCCGGAACTACCTGGACGTGATCGCCAACCTCCCCTGGAACGAGCCTGCCCCGGAGCACTTTGACCTTAAAACCGCCCAGGCCATACTGGAGGAGGACCACTACGGCCTCAAGGACGTAAAAACCCGGATCGTGGAATACCTGGCGGTGCGGAAGCTGCGGAAGGACACGAAAGGTTCTATTATATGCCTCGTGGGGCCCCCCGGCGTGGGGAAGACCTCCGTGGGCCGGTCTATTGCCCGCAGTCTGGGGAAGCAGTTTTTCCGCTTTTCCGTGGGGGGTATGCGGGACGAGGCGGAGATCAAGGGCCACCGGCGCACCTATATCGGCGCCCTGCCGGGGAAGATCCTCCAGGGGCTTAAAATCGTCAAGACGAAGGACCCGGTATTCATGATCGACGAGATCGACAAGATGGGGGCCAGCTACCAGGGGGACCCGGCGAGCGCCCTCCTTGAGGTGCTGGACCCGGAGCAGAACAGCAGCTTCCGGGACCACTACCTGGACCTGCCTTTTGACATTTCCCACATCTTTTTCATTGTCACCGCCAACACCCTGGACACCATCCCGCCGCCCCTCCTGGACCGGATGGAGATCATCCAGCTCCCCGGCTACATAGACACGGAAAAACTCGAAATCGCCAGGCGCTACCTCGTGCCCAAGAGCCTTGAAAAGAACGGCCTCAAAAAGAATCAGGTGAAGTACACCGCCGATTCGCTGCTCCATATCGCCAACGCTTACGCCCGTGAGGCGGGGGTGCGGAATTTCGAGAAGAATCTGGACAAGATCCACAGGAATCGGGATTTCAGGATCGATGGAAAATTCTTCATGGTGATGATCATCTTCTTCATGCTTATGATCGTGGTGGGTCATGGATTCAATACGGCCCCGGAGGCTTTCGGGCACCGAGAGAAAAACAATTCGGTCCTGAAAATTATCGATATCAGCGGCCATACTAGGCTTTTCCCCCATCGGCGGACGCACCTTCGGCCTCCCCGGACTGGCCCGCCCGGACGGTGCTGAGGCAGTCGTTCAGCCGCATTTTATAACCCATGGGAACGGCGGCTTCATCAAAGGACAGCACCAGGGCCAACAGATCCTTCCGGGATTCAACATCTTCAACCTGGGTAAACTTCCCCTTGATCAGGAAACTCTTCCGGGGATCCTGAAAATCGAACCGCAGGGCGGCCGCTTGGCCCTCAAGGGATTTGTCCGCCCCCGCCATGACAATCTTTGCTTCGGCAAAGGAGATATCCCGCAAAAGACAGCGCCGGGGCGCCCCCTGGATAAAAACGATGCTTTCATTGGAAAGGATGCCCAACTTCCGCAGGGTATCGGCATTGATAATAATCCGTTCATCCCTCCGCTTGGTGGAATTGATATTGGCATCCAGGAACCGGCCCATAATGTCGATAAGATCATCCGGGGGCCGCTGGGTAAATTGAAGGGCAAAGAGGGCCGCATCAACGGAACCCCCGTAAGCAGCATGTCCCACCGCATGGGAAGCCACAAAAAAAGTCAGGGGACTCCCCTGATCGGAATTTTTAAAACAAAAACGGAGGCTCACCGAATTATTGGTCTGCTGGAGCTTTTCCATCAATCCGGAATTGACGTTGGCCACGACTTTTGCACCCAGAAAAGAAGATGAATGGATCACACAGGGGAAAGAATCGCTCACACATTTGAGATGCACCTGATCAGCCTGGAGGCCGATAACCTGGACTATTTCCTTGGTATAGGTTACGTCAATCTCCTTAAACCGACCATACAAGTCCGCTATTTTCCGGCTGGTTAAAATACCCATTCCTTTAACTATAATTTGTAATCTTTAATGCGTAAAGGGTGAAAAATCCCTCTAATACGGCAGCGCCAAACTCAGCACTTCCTCAAACCGCTCCACCGGGTGGAATTCGATGCCCTTCTTCACGTGGTCGGGTATGTCGTCCAGATCCCGGACATTCTGCTTGGGGATGATGATGTGCCGGGCCTTGTTGCGCCGGGCGGCGATGGTTTTTTCCTTGAGGCCGCCGATGGGCAGCACCTGGCCGGTAAGGCTGAGTTCCCCGGTCATCACCAGCCGGTCGGCGATGGTTTTGTCCCGCATCAGGGAGAGGAAGGCGGTGGCCATGGTGATCCCCGCAGAAGGGCCGTCCTTGGGGGTGGCCCCTTCGGGGATGTGGAGGTGGATGTGGTTCTTGTCGAACCAGTCGGAGGCAAGGCCGTAGCGCTCCACCGCGAGTTTCCGGGCCACGGTCATGGCGATGGCGGCGCTTTCCTTCATGGTGTCCCCCATCATGCCTGTGAGGGTGAGCCCCTCCTTGCCCGGTACCGAGATGGCCTCGATCACCAGGGTGTCGCCGCCCATGCTGGTCCAGGCAAGCCCCACGGACATGCCGGGCCGGTCCGCCTTTTTCACCTCACCTTCGGGGAAGATTGTCTTACCCCACAGGCATGTTGGGGGACCCCATGACGGAAAGCGCCGCCCACGCCATGACCCTGGCCCGGAAACTC
>BNUT01000255.1 GCA_025997555.1 Spirochaetia bacterium | reverse complement strand
AGGCGGAAGAGCGGGCGCTGGGCAAGCTGAGGCAGAAGAGTTTTGAGTATATGAGGGCGGAGGGGAGCGGAGAGGGGAACAGCAAGCTGCTGGCGGGGATGCAGGTGACGGTGAAGAATGCGGGGAAGGTGTGGACGGGGGATTATATAGCGGAATATGTCATCCATGACTTTAGCCTGGAAGGTGGGTATATCACGAAGTTTGGGCTAAAGCGGAATATGGTGGAAGAAGTGGTTGGGAAGGGGACCGCGGTCGCGGACCGCCATGCGGATGCGGCGCATCAACAGGCTGCTGCGGAGGCCCAGGATGAAACGGAGGAAGAAGCCCAAGAGGAAGAAGAGGAGCAGGCGCCTGAGTTCAGCAATCTGCGGTGGATGAAGGACGGGAAAGAGGTAACGGAAGCCTTGGTGGATGACGAAGTCAGCCTGTGTTTTGATGTAAAGAATATCAACAATGGGGAACGGGTGAAGGTGGACATATGGGAACACGATGAAGACAATGAACACGATCATGTAAGGGACTTTACCGGGGCGGTACAAAACGGGAAAGTTGAACTCAAATGGAAAGTGATATATACAGAAGATAATGACGATTCGACCAGCGCGAAGGAACTGGAGGAGAAGGGGTATACGTTGCCGGAGTATCATTTTATTGCGGAATACAACGGGGTGGAGAGTGAACAGAGCCCGGTGATGGATGTGAAGGGATGGGTGAAAAAACGTTTGTTTGATAAAGATACAAAGGAACTATTAAGAAATACAAACTATACATTGTACTTACCTGATGGCAAAGAAATAAGTGGAACAACAAATAACCTGGGATACGTGCAAGAAATAAATTTACCATTTGGTAAATTAGAAATTGCAATTATGGAGGGATAGCAATTTTGGCTGGAAACCATGAAGACTCAAACGTTCCAAGGACGCCCATCACAGGCCAGAACCCAGGGGATGTTTATGTAGAAGTATCACATGTTGGTAAAATCCAAATCGTTGACACAAACGATAGAAGCCCCATTCTTAAAATAATCAATAGCGTATCTCCCGACAAGTATATTGTTGACTCTTATGGGTATCTTATACAAGACAGCAACAAAAAAAACATCTTGTTTAACTGGTCCCAGGAGTTTTCAAATAGAATTAAAGAAGGGATACGTTCTAATAAACCCCTTTACCTCGCTATAGATAAAAATATTCCCGCATATGATTTCAATAATGGAATATTAAGATATCCAGAAGTAAAAGGTGGTGGTGGTGGAATAACATCATATTTGAGAGATTCAGGGTTATTATTTTGCTACATCAACGGTGAAAACAGTCCAGACAAAGTAAAAATGAAAGATGGAACAGAGCAGTACTATACTCCTAAAGATATTCTTATCCATGAAATTATTGGACATGCGATTCCTCGCATGCTTGAGATAAATGGAAATGCTGTTGTTAATGAAAACATCGTGAGAAAAGAAATGAAGTGGAAGGAACGTGCCGATGAAATCAGCCATACATGTTTTGATTTTTTTTAATATTATTTTCTTATTTGGCTGTTCAAAAAAAATTGAAGCGGACAACGATTATAATAATATAGATATCATTATTGACAATCAAACAGAAGAATCAATATTTATCGAAAAAGTAGAGCTTGTAAGTACTAGCTGTACAGACAATGAAAAAATATATGAATTGTCTACTTCCATACTTAGTTATTATAAAGATTTGTCAATGCACGGGCCTTTTGCATTTAATATTGAAATACTTCCAAGAGCAAAACATAAAACGATTATAAAAGGGTATAATTTTCCAAATAATGATAAAATAAGCTATTATGATAATGATGAAAAAGCTGGAATTGAGACAATTAAGAATTTTTATCCTGCCTCTGCGGTAAAATTTGAACTATATTATACAAAGGTCAAGATTGAGTCAGATACCTATAAACAATATATAAGTATGGCTAAGCAAAATGGATTTGGACCAATACAGGGATACATAAAAAATAGCACTATTTATTTCTTAATTAAGTAAAACCATGAGGAAAACACCAGCCGCATGAGCAACAATGCGACTGCAGCGCACCTGGGAGCGCAAGAGTGACAGACACCAAATTTTCCTAGTACTTGGCTAAATTCTCCTAGTTTTCCGGCGATATGCCTACTTCATGGAAACCCGAAGTTCGGCCTAATCGAATTTAAGCTTTTGTTAAATTCGGATTGAAAAGGAACGGAATCCGGGGTAAAATAATACCCCAGAGGGAGCCGGGATGGCAGATAACAGGCATTTAGTGCCCACATGCATTATCTATATCGACGGGAACCGCCTGAATCAGGCCCACGAAGGGGCCCTGCGGTCAGTCAAGGTCTTCGACAAGCTCAACGGTATCTCCGAATGCGTCATCTCCTTCGATTCCAGTGAACAAAAACTCCAAAACGATAACCTGACCGGCTTTGAAAGTCTGATTTCCATCCATCTCGGCTATAAGGACGACATGAACGAGGTGTTCAGCGGGGAAATCACCGGCCGCACGATTGTTCTCCCCGAATTCGGGACCGAACACTTTATCGTAACCGGCTCAAGTACCCTCCACCGGCTGGGTCACGCTCTTCATTCCCGTGTCTTCGAGCGGAAAAGCCCTTCAGAGGCTATCCAGCGGCTGGTTTCTTTCTATGACTTGCAGGGGGAGATAGACGCCTTCGGTAGAACCATTGACTATTGGGAAGGCGGGGAACGGACCGACCTGGACCTGGTATTGTCCCTGGTCCGCCAGCACGGGCGGGATATCTATACCTGTACTGCCTAAGCGGAACTTGCCGTTTTTAGCGGCAGCTTATTAGGTGGTTCGGAGCGCGGCGGTTTGGTTTTGCCAGTAGCTCCGTCTGTTAATAAATGCAGTATGCAGTTTTTCCCTGCGTT
>BNUT01000254.1 GCA_025997555.1 Spirochaetia bacterium | reverse complement strand
TGCCAAGAATCATACCCGCCGGACCTGGAAGCCTAACCTCGTAAAGGTAAAGACCGAGATTGGGGGTACTACCCTTACCCTGAAGATCTGCGCCCGTTGCCTCAAGAGCGACTTCGTCACTAAAAAAGTTTAGTTACGGTTTTTTACAGGTTAATTTCCAGGCCATCGTAGGATGGTTCTGCGGGGATTCCCCTGAGGCCCTGTTCTTTCATAAAATTTCGACAATACTCAACTATTTCTCCATGAAGATAGTCATGGCAGATGTGGGTCAGATAGACCTGCTTGGCCCCAATTTCCAGAGCTGCGTTCAGGGCCTGTTCAAAGGAAAAATGGGTCTCGTGGGGCCGTATCCGCAGCGCCCCGATGATCAAAACTGCCAGTTTGCCGATGATTTTCCGTGAAGCGGCGGGGATTTCACTGGTATCGGTTAGGTAGACCACGCCGTCCGCCGCATCTTCTTCGATTTTCCAGCCTAAAATGTCCAGTATCCCGTGTTTTACCGGTATTGGGGTAAAGGTCAGCCCTCCAAGGACCACCGGTTCCGAGACTGCTATGGGGATGATCCGTGGTTTTCCGCCTCCATGCTGGGTTTCCCTGAAGATATATGAGAACCGTTCCTTCATTTCGTTAATGGTTTCACTGTTTCCATAGACCGGAAGGGGCGTTTCCCGGCTCAGGGGGCGCACATCGTCCAGGCCGTGGACATGATCCGCGTGGGCATGGGTCAGGAAGATTCCGTCCAGCTTTTTAATCCCCGCCCGTATTGCCTGAAGGCGGAATTCCGGCCCGGTATCGATAATGGTTCGTTCCCCCCGGTTTCCTTCAATAAAGAGAGATGCCCGCATTCGTTTGTCTTTGGAGTTTTCGGACTGACATACCGGGCAGCCGCAGCCCACTACAGGAACGCCATGGGAAGTACCGGAACCAAGGATGGTCAGCTTCATAACCATAGTATGAAGGAAAGGGCCGGAAAATTTAAGCTCTGTCCTGTTGCGGGGGCTCCGGTTTAAGGCTATGATTTTGAAATGGCAGACCCTGAACTGGTCCGGGTAATGGACTATATCTTGAACCGCTGTGATGAAGCGGCCATAGAGGCGGTGGCCGCTGCGGTGGTCAGGCGGCGGCGAGAGCTTACCATGTTCGGCGGCGCCCGGAATCTGCCGGACCCCAAAAAATGGGCAGAGGAGATGACCTCCCATCTCAACATTGAAGGTACTATTGAAGGGCTCAAAAAAAGTGTCCTTGATTATGCGGTGCGGGTAATCAAGCAGGAAGCTCCAGAACTAAAGGACGATCAGATTAAGCAGCTCACCGATGCTTGGATTCCGGACCCCAATTCCGGTGGTGATCAGGGAGAAAAACTCCCGGTGGACCTCCTTTCGTCCATGATCGAACAGTTCATCGCCTATTCATCGGGAACCATGGACGAAGCCGAGGAGCAGGGGCTGCGGAAGGAACTGGGGGCTTGGCCGGAGCGGTACTGGAAGGTCTTCCCGGAGCTTATCCGCCTCTTGATTACCGGCTACCTAAAGAACGAGATAAGCGAAAGGGAATTTCGTTCCAAACTGGATACTGCATTGACGATGCAAGCTTAGTTTTTCTTCCCGGTTCTGCCCAATTTACTTGCCTTACTGCCTAAATTCATAGTATAATTGGGTAGAACCGGAAAAAATCAGGCAGAACCATATGAGAAATTTTGACTATTCAGACTTACCCTCTTCCCTCGCCTGCAA
Source organism: Spirochaetia bacterium (assembly GCA_025997555.1). Classification (GTDB taxonomy): domain Bacteria; phylum Spirochaetota; class Spirochaetia; order Treponematales; family Breznakiellaceae; genus BNUT01. Next base: position 1,184 of record BNUT01000254.1, on the reverse strand, counting down.
TGAGATTATGAACCTCCTTGCCGCTGTCCATGAGTACAAGGGGAAGCAGGAACTGTTTGTGGAAGCTCGCCAGGACGTTTTGGTAACTTTGCTGGAGATAGCCCGGATACAGAGTACCGGCGCGTCAAACCGGATCGAGGGGATCAATACATCAGACGAGCGGCTCGCCGCCCTGGTTGCCATGAAGACGGAACCCCGGAACCGTTCGGAGGAGGAGATCGCCGGCTACCGGGAAGTGCTGGCCCTGATCCACGAAAGTTACGACCATATCCCCCTGCGGCCCAATATCATCCTTCAACTGCACCGGGACCTCTATCAGTTTAACCCTTCCATGCTGGGGGGAAAGTACAAGGCGGCGGACAATGTCATTGCGGAGGTCAGTGCCGATGGCCGGGAACGGGTGCGCTTTAAGCCGCTGCCGGCGTTTGAGACCCCCATCGCCATTGAAGAACTCTGTACCGCCTTCAATAGCGCCCTGGATGCGAGGAAAATCGATCCCCTGCTGCTTATCCCCCGGTTTATCCTGGACTTCCTCTGCATCCATCCTTTCGCCGACGGCAACGGCAGAATGAGCCGTCTTCTCTGTCTGCTGCTGCTTTACCGTTCGGGCTACCTTGTGGGAAAGTACATCAGCCTGGAAACGATCATCGAACAGACCAGGGAAACCTACTACGAAGCCCTGGAAATCGGTTCTACCGGCTGGCACGAGGGGGAAAACGACTGCCTTCCCTTTGTGCGGCATTTTCTGGAGGTATTATTGAAGGCCTACCGGGAATTTTCCTTTAGGGTAGGCTTAACCTTTAACCGCAGCCTGTCAAAGCCGGATCGGGTCCGGGCCCTCTTTGAAAGCACCCTGGCACAGCTCTCAAAAAAGGACATCCTGGACCGCTTTCCCGATATCAGCACCTCCACGGTGGAGGCAAGTCTTTCCTCGCTCCTGAAAGAAGGCTTTGTTACCAAAATCGGAGCAGGGAAGAAGACAAAATACATAAAAGTTAGTAATTAGGGCTGGTTTTTTACCCTAATGTTAGTAATCAGCCTTAATTGAAGCAGTTCCAAAATATCAGATTTTGGACCCGGCTCAATTTCCCACCTTTATCGAACCGAACCAGGCCTCGTTGTAGAGGTCCAGGGCTTCGCCCAGGTCATCCTTGATGGTCGTACGGGTCAGGTCTTCTGCGGTG
>BNUT01000253.1 GCA_025997555.1 Spirochaetia bacterium | reverse complement strand
TTTGCGGTTGCTGGAAACCTACGGTTTCCTTTATCGCAACCGCAAAAACGTCGTATAGCTTTCACGTTATGTGCAATGGTGCCTAAAATTTGTTTAAAAATCATGGAAAAATATTGACAAAATAATCCTATGTGTTATACTAATAAAATATGGAGGCAAAAAATGCATACAAACTTTAAGATAATTATATTAATGTTATGCTTTGTTCAATATGTAAATGCACAAGTTATTGATGAGAATGGTTTTATTGTACAGCCTTATCTTAGAAATGGTGCGGAACAAACTGGTAGTTTATTTGCTAAAGGTCATTACTACATGCTTGATTATCCTGTAAATATACGTGCAGAACCTGGTTTAAAAGGAAGTATTATAGGAAAACTTGGTATGAATGATGAAATTGAAATACTGGAAAACACGGGAAAGCTTCAAATAATTGAGAATGTATTAGCTTTTTGGTATAAAATTAATTTTAAAAATATTGAAGGGTATATATGGGGTGGCTACATCGCAGAACAAACTTTAATTGTTGATATTGATAATAATGGAATTTTAGATTATTTTCATGTCAGAGTCTCAAGAGTTTCATATCTTTATAATGAAAGACATGGGCCAAAAGATACTTTTATATATATAAATAACCAAAAAATTGATACTAGTGGATTTGCTAAGATTACACCACAAGGAATAAGAGACGAGTGGTGGGCTGGCTGTAGGATAAATAAATTTGAAGATGTTATTAGATTTAATTATAGTAGTGATTATATAATTGATATATTTGATGTTAATAAATTTGGGGAAATAACATATAGAGGAAATAATGCACATGAGGTTAGACTTGCCCAATAAAATATATTATAAGTAAATGAGGTACGGCACCACTGCACATAACATACGCTATACGCTGCGCCGCAGTAGCGGCTTGGCCTACGAAAAAACGCAGTCGGCCTTTGGCCTTTGTGCATTTTTTCTCCGGCACATTTTTGCAGTTGCTGGAAACCTACGGTTTCCTTTATCGCAACTGCAAAAACGTCGTATAGCTTTCACGTTATGCGAAATGCCCGCAACTTTTTGTAAAATATATTGACAAAATTAAAATTACTTGATAATATTATATATTGGGAGAAATATTAGGTGTATTGTTCAAATTGTGGCAATCAAATTAGGGACGATGTGAATAGTTGCCCAAATTGTGGTAATGCTATCGAAAATGCGGAATTATATCGGCATGGTTTTACAAGTTTTTGGTTATATTTTTCAATAATAGGATGGAATATTATCTTTTTATTTGCTCCTTTATTGAAAATATTACCCGATGATTTTAAAAATTATATAAATGAATATATTAATAAGGCTATTTATTCTGGATGGAATCTGTTATTATATGGCGTTAGTGATACATTTTGTATTATTGGATCCATTCAATTATTAAATTGGAAAAAGAAGGGATTTACTAATTACGTTATAGGGCAAATATTTATATGTATTGCGGATATTTTATATTCGAATTTATCTGGAGGAATAATCGTATCTGTAATTATTGATATTATTAGTATAGTAATAATGTATGGTGTATTACATTTAGGGAAAAAAGAATTATATTTAAATAAAAGAAATGCATGGATGCAACTTAAAGGGAGTATGTTTAGATAAAACATTGTATAAAGGCGGGCACTTCGCATAACATACGGTTTGCGGTTCGGGGCTAAAGCCCCTCCGGGTTCCGTTCGGCTAGGTCGCCTAAAGGCTCCCACGCCTCACTCCACCCACATTTTTGTGGCCCTGGTCTTGCTACGCAAGCCCTTATTCGGGCCACAAAAACGTCGCAAACCTTTCACGTTATACGCCATTTGCCCTATGATTTTGTGTAAAATATTGTATAAAATATGATTGACAAAATAATATTGATAAGATATACTATATGAATGGAGGCGAATATGAAATTTCTACTAATAATTTTGACAGTAGTATGTATTTTTAGTTTGCTTGGTTGTTATAGAACTTCACATATTGCTTTTGTGGATGAAGATAATAATCATCATACAAAAGAATTATTGGAAAATGATAATAATGAATATATTAAAGGATTTGTAATGATGTGGTCTATTCCTTCAAATAATGGAACAATATTCTATAGATATAAAACAGCAGATATTAAACTTAGTAATTTTCTGTATTGTTTGGATGAATTTGATAAAATAAATATAATTGATTGTAAAATTATATTGGATAATGGATTTATATTGTTTGATTACAACAATGAAAATATTAAATTTCATAAGAGGCGAAATGCATATTGGCCGGAATATGAATATGATTTTGATATACGAAAAACATATGATATAAAAGAATTAAAAAAAATAATATTTCAATTACAGGAATGTAAATTTGCAGATATTAGTATTATGTATCAAATAGAAATTAATGGAGAAATACATGAATATTATATTACTCAAAAGCATTATTTACAGGAGAAATATATAAGCTATAATCCAGGAAATTTATGGATGGGTGGTCAAATGGAATAATGGGGTACGGGCAAACGGCGTATAACATACGCTATACGCTGCGCCGCAGTAGCGGCTTGGCCTACGAAAAAACGCAGTCGGGCTACGCCCTTTGTGCGTTTTTTCTCCGGCACATTTTTGCGGTTGCTGGAAACCTGCGGTTTCCTTTATCGCAACCGCAAAAACGTCGTATAGCTTTCACGTTATGTGCCATTTGGACTGAATTATTTTTGAAAAATATATAAAATACTAAAAAATATATTGACAAAAATATTTGGATGGTATATAATAAATATTAAGGAGTAAACAATGGAAAAGAAAAAATTGTGGTTAGGAATGTTGGGGTACGGGCAAACGGCGTATAACACACGCTATACGCTGCGCCGCAGTAGCGGCTTGGCCTACGAAAAAACGCAGTC
>BNUT01000252.1 GCA_025997555.1 Spirochaetia bacterium | reverse complement strand
CCTTCTCTACCGGGTCATGCTTCTCATACCCCAGCTGTTCGGTCAGCTCCGCTGCCATTGCCCGTTCTATCAGGGCTTTGCTTAATTGCTTGATGATCCCGTCCTGGCCGAACATATCATCCGGCCCTTGGTAGTTCTTCAACAGTTCATCCAGCGTTTCTTTCGAAAAGGCCATACTTGCTCCTTCCGGTAGTATTGCCGTTTACACATTATTTTTTACAGGCTCAAGGTCTGCGACATTTGTTAAGGATGTCCCTCATTTGCGGTATTATCAATTTTGAACTACATACTCGTATGTAGGGTTATCGAACAAGTCTATTTATTTTTGTCAATGATTTTTATGTATATTGTTTTTTAATGTAGCTGGTATTTCGTCTATCGTGAAAGCTATACGACGTTTTTGCGGTTGCGATAAAGGAAACCGCAGGTTTCCAGCAACTGCAAAAATGTGCCGGAGAAAAAACGCACAAAGGCCGTAAGGCCGACTGCGTTTTTTCGTAGGCCAAGCCGCTACTGCGGCGCAGCGTATAGCGTATGTTAAGCGCCGTTTTTTTGCTACTACCGTTTATATGCCTTTATATTATTATTTTCAATAATCACAATACACCCCCATAATCCTATTCCTATTATTTTGTCGCTAATAAATAATGTTGAATATGAAGTCAAATGTGCCCAATTTTGTTCCCTAAATAATTCAACAACATTATTTCCATCAAATGTAATAAGTCCGTCAAAAGTTAGTATATACACAATATCATTATAAATTTTGAATGTTTGCGGTTCCTTATCAATTTCTATAACATAATCAATTGTGTATTTATTGTCTATAATTTTCAGTTTTATAATTTTTCCATATTGACTCCAACCATGTGCCAGTCCGGTTAATATATATATTTCATTTTTATATTTAAATATTCCGCAAACATTTTCATTGATTATATCATATTCACAATCGTTATTTTTGAAAACCAATTTTCCGCCCCATTCACCATTATTTATCCCTATTATTTCCCCATTATCTACTTCCAAGAAAATAGGTTTCTTTATACGCTGATTTGTTATATTTACTTCACCAATATCATTGATATAATACTTCTCTCTTGAAGAATTTAATGCGCGCCAATTTGCTGACTCCATTTCAGGGAAAGCAAATTCTGCCAATCCTGTTATTTCAGGCCATATTCTAATTTCTTGAGAATATATAATATTCCCAATGGTCAATAATATGATCAAGAATTTTACCTTTTTCATTTGCATATTCCTATAAAAAACATCAATTATTACTATAATGTCTTTTTATTCTTTTGTCCAGTAATTTCAAAAAAAATTGCGCATAGCGTATGTTATGTGCAGTGCCCCGTACTCTATTTTAATGCTATAAATTCTTCCGGTGTTAATGTTTTTATGGTACTTTTATTAAAATGTTTGGTATTTTTTGTAATTATATAATCTATATCGTTTAATTTTGATGATTCAACTATTACCGCATCTTCAAAATCATTGATTTCTGACAGTAATGCATTATTTAATATATTTTTATTGATTTCAATAATCTCATATCTTTTCATAATTCTGGAAATCGTCTTTTTAATTTTATTTCTATCCTTTACATTTTTTTCCAAAAAATATGATAATGTCGTAATTTCATGGGCACATAAATATCCTTTCGCCTTATTATTTGCACAGTATTTTAATAATTCAGCCGCCTTTTCGTGCCCTTCCCTTTTAAACAAAAAGTCTAATATAATATTTAAATCAATTGTTATATTTTTCATGAAACATTTTCCTCATTTCCTTTCTATCAGGGGCATCTATACCTTCAAATATCCCATATAATTCTTCTAGATCACGCGGCAAACCCGTCTCTAAATCAGTAGTATTTTTATCTTTTAATTCAATGAAATAATTTTCAATTATTTTCGATATTGGCCTATGGGTCCTTTGGGAAAAATCATGTGCAAATTCAACCACATTTGAATCAAGGCTTAGTGTTAATTTTTTATTCATACAATTACCCCTATACGTACAATATATTATATTTTGCCGTATATGTCAATGCTTATTTGCCCATTTTATCAAAATATTTGAGTTGATGGGTCAAAATGACACAATTCATGAACTATTTTTTTAAGTTTAGGGGCATTGCACATAACGTGAAAGCTATACGACGTTTTTTCGTAGGCCAAGCCGCTACTGCGGCGCAGCGTATAGCGTATGTTATATGCCATTGTGCCTAAGCTTTTTAATAATTATAAAACATTGACAAGGAATAAAAAATGGTTTATTATATAAAATAACAAGGAGACAAAATGAAGTATTTGTTGTTATTTTTTATCATTCTTTCTCCACTTAAAATTCATTCTCAATCTTTATTAGAAGAAGGTGATATTGTTATTTTTATCAATGGCTATGAGGATATAGCAATTACTTTTGAGATTTTTTCTAATAGTAATGATACATGGGAAAAATATAACAATTTGGGAGATGAGTTAAACAATAATATTGACAAATTGTGTAGTGGAAATATGAATGATACTGAATTTATTTATTTGAAAAAATTATATCAAAAATTTTTAAATTATAATCCACCTGATGAAATTGATAATGTATTAAAAAGCATTGGTTGGCAAGTAGGTGGACATAAAAAATTATGGATAATATATTTTTATTATTACTTGATGGATGGAAATTTTCAAGGAGATGAAGTATTTGACTTATTCAATAAGCAGGATATTAAACTTATGAACAGATACAAGGAAGAAATAAAAGAATTTTTTGGAGAATATTATAAATGAATAATCGTATAAAAAATGGGGTACGGCACAACGGCATATAACGTGAGCCTGTAAAAAATAATGTGTAAACGGCAATACTACCGGAAGGAGCAAGTATGGCCTTTTCGAAAGAAACGCTGGATGAACTGTTGAAAGATTACCGGGGGCCGGATGATATGTTCGGCCAGGAC
>BNUT01000251.1 GCA_025997555.1 Spirochaetia bacterium | reverse complement strand
AATTCTTCGGAAATTTTCTGATTTTTATTTCGCATAACGTGAAAGGTTTGCGACGTTTTGGCCGCCCGAATAAGCAAATGCGAAGCATTTGTAGGGCGGACAAAATGTGGGTGGAGTGAGCCGTGGGAAGGAGCGTAGCGACTGACCTAGGCGAACGGAACCCGGAGGGGCTTTAGCCCCGAACCGCAAACCGTATGTTATGTGCAGTTTGGGCGTACTTTATATTATTTCCAATTATCAAGATTTAATTTTTTTATGTCTTTATAATGCTGTATATTATTTGTAATTAGTGTACCATTATTATTTATTACAATTCCCGCAATTAATATATCTGCATCTCCAATGGTTATTCCATTTTCTCGTAAATCAGCATAAATATCCGCAGCAATAGAAATTGATTCATCATCAAGTGTAAATATTCTAATATTTTGCAAAAATTTATTAAACTTTTCTTCTTTGTTTTTATTATTCCTCCACCTAAAACCCTTTTTTACTTCGTAGACATTTATTGTAGTTAAACAAATTTGTTCTCCTTTATTTATTGTTTCAATTATTTTTTCCTTAATATTATTATCACCCGCAAAATAAAATGATAAAGTATCTGTATCAAGGAATATCATATTTCTGCCCTTCCTAAAGAAAAATTATCCCTTTCGTTTATGATTTCTGTAATACAGTTTACATCATCCTCATCCCAGCTATTGAAATACTGTAAAATTTCTTCTTGAGGTTTTTTTAGAGATTTTGTAAAGGTTATTACAACCTCATATTTACCTTCAACTGGAACAGGTTCTTCCAATTTGAAGTAATTTCCCTCATAAACGGCTTTTATTGCATACATATTTATACCTCCAACTGATTCTAACATTATAACATATAGATTATTTAAATACAAGAGCCTTGAGTGTATGATTTTGTAGACAATCGTTAGCCCAAATTGCACATAACGTGAAAGCTATACGACGTTTTTGCGGTTGCGATAAAGGTCCAGCAACCGCAAAAATGTGCCGGAGAAAAAACGCACAAAGGCCGCAGGCCGACTGCGTTTTTTCGTAGGCCAAGCCGCTACTGCGGCGCAGCGTATAGCGTATGTTATGCGATGTTGGGCCGTACCCCATTATTTTATTCGATAATTTCATTTTAATTTTCTCTTAAATCATTTCCATCTTTATCCATTAACATTTCTTCTCTAATATATTCTTTAAACATTTTTCCTGTTTCAAATATTTCTTCACTACCAGTAAAATATTCTATTACAGTTTCATTTTTATTTAAGTTAAATCCTGATAAATATCCAGAAAAATTATCTCCAAAAAATATACAATTATTTATGTTTTCAATTTCATTATCAGAAAATGTTCTTAAAGATTTATATATCATAAATTGACATTCTCTAAAACTCCCCCAGCCAATATATTTTAAATAATCCAAATAATCATTTGGTATATTTTTATGTTCATTCTTAATATTATTTATTTCATTATCATTTAATTTTCTTCTATTATTTTAAATGTCTTTTGCTTCAACTTTATTTAAAAAAATTATTTCTTCTTCATAATTCATTTTCAATCCCCTTTATAATATTATGTACATTATTTATGTAATTTGTCAATATATTATTCAAAAAAGTTTAGGCCCAATTTCGCATAACGTGAAAGGTTTGCGACGTTTTTTGCGGCGCGATAAAGGAACGCGAAGCGTTCCAGCGCCGCAAAAAATGTGGGTGGAGTGAGGCGTGGGAGCCTTTAGTCGACCTAGCCGAACGGAACCCGGAGGGGCTTTAGCCCCGAACCACAAACCGTATGTTATGCGAAGTACCACCCCTTTTATACAATTTATGCCTTGCTTATTGTATGTAAAACTGATACTCGTTTAATTGTAGCAAATGTTCACCAATAATACTTTCAACCATTATTTCATAATCACCAGTTTCAAAATCTATTTTTTCAAAACGACCCCTAAAACGTTTCTTTGTTTTTCCATTAACTGTTGTTTCAACACTATTGATTGTTAATGATGTTTTTAATGGAGTATATTGTTTTTTGACAATTATATCGTCATTTTTTGTAATTGTTATATTTAATAAGGGTGAAAAACCATTACTATATTCAAAATTACAATTTACCCACAATGCATAAGTACCAGCCTTTTCAATGGAAAATGATGCGTCTTGATTTCCAGCAGATGTAATGCCTAAAACAATTAAAGGCTCTCTTTTTTCGCCTATTAATCCAGCTCCTTTAAATACACCTAAAAAAACGCTCAAAACTAGTATTAATAGTAACAAACCATATATTATTGTAATGATTAATGATTTTTTATACTTTTCATTATCAACGCCAATTACATCAACCGTTTTGTTTATATTTTTCTGTATATATATTATTCCAGAAAAATATACAAAATATAATATCGCGGCTAATTTTGGTTTTATCGGAGACTCAATATTATTTTCATTTTGTATTAAGTTTATTTCCGTAGCTATTTTCATAATTGTTCCAATTATCAATACAAACCAATATATTACAAGGGCAAAACAGACAAGAAAAATAATAATAAAGGCTTGACTTATATCATCACTATTAATAGAAATAAACATTATTCCGAAAAGAGTTAAAAACAAAAAAAAACACATGAAAACTTTATGATTAATTGTTTATAATTTATTCTTTCTTCATTTTTGTAATGATTTATTTCTTCGACCAAGCATAATAGCCAATATATTAAATATATGCCGCCCGTTGCAAAACCAAATAAAAGAACCAATGCAGAATTTTGTCTTTTCATATTGCGACATCCATTATATATTTAACATAATATTTCATTCTATTAATTTTGTCAACCAGTTGGGGTGGTATTTCGCATAACGTGAAAGCTATACGACGTTTTTGCGGTTGCGATAAAGGAAACCGCAGGTTTCCAGCAACCGCAAAAATGTGCCGGAGAAAAAACGCACTAAGGCCTAAGGCCGACTGCGTTTTTT